>PAHJ01000060.1 GCA_002705565.1 Geminicoccus sp.
CAGGTAGTCGTTGAAGCCGCGATAAATCTCACGGAACAGGCCGTCGTCGAACAGGGCTTCCAGCGCGTCTTCGAACGGGCGCTCTTCATAGCCCTTTCCATTGATCGAAATCACCGCTCGCGCCCCGGACTTCATCGGTGGGGCAAGATGAACCAGATGCTCCGGCCCGATCACCGACGGCCCAAAGATGCCGCAGCAGGTGAGCGCCTCGACGCTGCCCTCTTCGATGGTATAGGGCTGGGTCATATCCAGCTCCCCCAGGGTCCGGTACACCCCCAGTTCCCGGGCCTTGGCCAGCATCTCCGGGCTGAGGTCCAGTCCGTCGATGATCGAAAAACCGAGCTCTTGCAAGGCGCTCCCCAGCATGCCGGTGCCACAGGCCAGATCCAGCACCGGTGTTCCCTTATCCAGAAACTCCGCCGACAGGTCGGCGACGACCTGGTGGGCGACGTAGCCCATGCCCTCGGTCGTATCGCTGTCATAGGTATCGGCCCAGCCGGCGTAGAGCTTGCGTGTGCCTTCCACGTCGTTGATGGCATAAGCCTGATTCTTGTGAACAGAACCTCTATTCTCGGCCATGTCAGGTTTCCTTCCGTTGAGCCCGTTCATATCTGAGCAAGGGCGCTAGTGCGCTTCCATCCAGTTGTCTGCAACCCCGGCATCAGCGACGAGCGGCACGGCCAGCTCGATCACGGGGTCGCAAGCGTTCTCCATGACACTGCGCGCGACGGAAACCAGCCGGTCCGCCTCGGCCTCTGGTGCCTCAAAGATCAACTCATCGTGCACCTGCAACAGCATTTTACCCTTTAAGCCAGCCTCGGTCAGGGCTTGTGGCATCCGCAGCATGGCGCGCTTGATGATGTCTGCCGCCGTGCCTTGGATCGGGGCGTTGATGGCCTGTCGTTCCGCAAAACCCCGCTTGGCAAAGTTCTTGTCGGCAATCCCGGAGAGGTGGATTTTCCGCCCGAACAGGGTCTGCACAAAGCCATTATCGCGGCCAAACAACTTTGCCCGTTCCATGTACTCGCGAATACCGGGGAACCGCTGGAAATACTGGTCGATGAAGTCCTTGGCTGCGCCGTTGGATATGCCGAGGTTGTTGGCAAGCCCAAAGGCCGAAATACCGTAGATGATGCCAAAGTTAATGGCCTTGGCGTTGCGCCGAACCATCGGGTCCATACCCTCAATCGGCACGCCAAAAACCTGACTGGCGGTCATGGCATGGATGTCGAGACCATCGCGGAAGGCCTGCCGCAGGGTTTCTTCCTCGGCCATATGCGCGGTCAGTCGCAGCTCGATCTGCGAATAGTCGATTGAAACCAGCTTGCAACCCGGTTCAGCGATAAAGGCCGAACGGATCTTACGCCCAGCCTCCGTACGCACTGGGATGTTTTGCAGGTTGGGGTCGGTGGACGACAGCCGCCCGGTCTGGGCGCCAGTCATGGCGTAGGAGGTGTGGACCCGCTTTGTGTGCGGGTTGATCTGGGTCTGCAGAGCGTCGGTATAGGTGGACTTGAGCTTGTTCACCTGCCGCCAGTCGAGGATGCGCGCAGGCAGATCATGGCCCTGCGCCGCCAATCCTTCAAGCACGTCCGCGCCGGTGGAGTAGGCGCCGGTCTTGCCGGTTTTCTTACCACCGGGAAGGCCCAATTTACCGAACAGGATCTCCCCCATTTGCTTGGGTGAGCCAACGTTGAAGGTTTCCCCGGCAAGCTGGTAAATCTCATCCTCCAGCCGCGCGCTGTCCTGACTGAACTCTGACGACATGCGCGAGAGCAGGCGCGGATCAACCTTGATCCCTTCTCGCTCCATATCGACCAGAATCCCGATCAGGGGCCGTTCCATGGTTTCATAGAGTGTCGCCATCTTCTCCGGCACCAAACGGGCCTTCAGACGGCGGTGCAAGCGCATAGCGATGTCAGCGTCTTCGGCGGCGTAGTCCAGAGCTTTGTCGAGCGTAACGTAATCAAACGTGACTTGCGCCTTGCCGACGCCAGCGACTTCTTTGAAGGCGATGGTTTGGTGGCCCAGCATGCGCGATGATAGCTCATCCAGTCCATGATGATGCTTGCCGCCGTCGAGCACAAAGCTGAGCAGCATGGTGTCATCCACCGGCCCGACCCGGATGCCAGAGTGCAGCAGCACGGCGGCATCGTACTTGGCATTATGCGCAACCTTGAGAACGGCGGGGCTTTCCAGCATGGGCTTGAGCCGCGCAATGGCCTCGGCCATGGGAATTTGCGAGGGCGTTTCACTGATCAGATCGCTGGCCTTGTGCGTCAGCGGGATGTAGCAGGCCTCCCCGGGCTCGATGCACAGCGACACACCAACCAACTCGGCCTGCTGCTGGTCTAAAGAGGTCGTTTCGGTATCAAAGGCGACCAACCGAGCCGTGGCTGCACGCTCGATCCATCGGTCCAGAGCATCCAGCGTGGTCACAAGCTCATATTTGTTCTCGGAAATCGGCACCTCAGGCTGGTCGGCGGGGGCTTCAACCACGCTTTGCGCCTCGACCTTCATTCCCATCTTCTGGGCAATGGACTTGAATTCCATCACTTCAAGGAAGCTCTGCAGCGTGGCTTCATCGTGAACTTCGTGGCGCAGCTCTTCGAGGTCCGGCAGGTCGGGAACCGCTGTATCCAGCCGCACCAAATCCCTCGAAACCCGCGCCATGTCGGCAAATTCGATCAGGTTTTCCCGGCGCTTGGTCTGCTTGATCTCACCAGCCCGCGCCAGCAGTGTATCGAGGTCGCCGTATTCGTTGATCAGCAAAGCCGCCGTTTTGATGCCAATGCCGGGAACGCCCGGCACGTTGTCAACGCTGTCGCCTGCCAGCGACTGCACGTCCACAACCCGCTCCGGGCCAACACCGAATTTCTCCACCACTTCATCGCGGCGCAAGGTCTTTTGCTTCATAGGATCGAGCATGCACACGCGGTCGTTCACCAGCTGCATCAAGTCCTTGTCGGAGGAAACGACCACCACGTCCAAACCGGCTTCGGCGCCGAGTTTGGCGTAGGTGGCGATGATATCATCGGCCTCAAAACCTCCCCGTTCGATGCAGGAAAGATTGAGCGCACGCGTCGCGTCGCGGACCAGCGGGAACTGGGGGAGCAGGTCTTCGGGCGGAGCGTCGCGGTTGGCTTTGTACTGATCGTAGATTTTGTGACGGAAGGTTTCGCCCTTGGCGTCGAAAATCACTGCGAAGTAGTCCCGCGCGTGATCCTCGACCAGCCGCAGCATCATGGTCATAAACCCGCGCACAGCCCCGACAGGCGTGCCATCGGATCGCGTCAGCGGCGGCAAAGCGTGGTATGCACGAAAGATATAAGCTGATCCATCAACCAGATAGAGAGTGCGCTCTGTGTTCGCGTTTTCGTTCACCGCTTTCCATCCCCTTGGGTTTGTTACAACCACCCTAGCGTTTTGTAGCGGTCTCTGGCTAGCCGCAGCAGCACAGGCGCAGACAGGTTCTGAGCTGCGCTCGGCGCTGGAGGCGCAATTCGGGCCTTTGGCGTGGCAGGACGAACACCGCTTCCCCAGCCAGTGCGACCCCTTGCCTGCCAACAATCCTGCACCGCTGGATGCGGCGGCTTTGGAGGGGTTGGAGGCGGTGCCAACGGCCTTTGTGATCGTCGAAGGCACAGTTGAAGCCCTGTTCCAAGGGCGACAGCGGTGGTTCATTAACTTCGGTGGCGACTACCGCAGCGATTTCACCGTATCGCTGCAAGGCAAGCCCCTGACGATGGTTCGAAGGCTCTGGCCCTCGCCGGAGAACTGGACCGGGCAGCGGGTTAGGGTGAGGGGGTTTGCCGACATCTGGAATGGTGTGTTCGTCGAGTGGGACTTTCCCGAGCAGCTTTGCTTTATCGGTCCGGTCCCGTACAAACGCTAACCAGGGCCGCCACTGGCTCCCAAAGACCCAACACCTGCCGCACACGACCGATGAACAATAGCCACCAACCGCTTCTCACCATCGATTTGACAGCCATCGCCGCCAACTGGCGGCACCTCAACGGCCTAAGCCGGCTCGGGTCGGCTGCGGTGATCAAGGCCGATGCCTATGGGCTTGGCATGGAACCCTGTGCCCGCGCCCTCCATACCGCCGGCGCCAAGCGGTTCTTTGTCGCGACACTGGACGAAGGCCGTAGCTTGCGGGAGAGCTTGGGCGAAGGGATATGGATTGGCGTTTTGGAGGGGCTTTCGTCTGTCAGTGCCTTTAAGCAGCACAATCTAACCCCCGTTTTGAACACGCTGGAGCAGGTCAGGGCCTGGGCCGGCCAAGACGAAGCTGTCATCCACGTCGATACGGGTATGAACCGGCTGGGTGTTCTGCCGGAGGAGTTGGTTGAAGCGGTATCGTCATCGACCTGGATGGGTGCACAATCGGCGATGCTGATGTCGCATCTGGCGAGCGCGGAAGAACCCGAAAATCCGAGCAACGAGGCTCAACTGACGGCCTTTCAGGCAGCGATGACCAGAGCCGGAAATCGCCTCTTCACCCCCTGTTTCATCAACAGCTCCGGGCACTTTCTGGGGTCGGACTTCGTCGATATTGGGCTCGGACGGCCCGGCTTGGCGCTCTATGGCGCCAATCCAACCCCTTCAGCACCGCAAAACCCCATGACCCCGGCCGTTCAGCTCCACGCCCCGCTGATCCAGGTGCGTACAGTCGAAGCGGGGGCGCCGGTGGGTTACGGCGGCACCTGGGTCGCGCAACGGCGGACGCATTTGGGCGTGATCGCCTTGGGTTATGCAGACGGATGGCCCCGGGCAGCGTCCGATCGGCTGTCGGTCCGGCTGGGAGAAACGCTGTGTCAGCAGGTGGGGCGGGTCTCCATGGACACGACCGTGATCGACCTGACCGATGTCCCCGCCAGCGCGCGGCGCGTTGGATCCATGGTGGACGTGATCGGGGGTGACTTGACCCTTGAGCGGTTCGCAGAGGGGGCGAACACCATCAACTATGAAATCCTGACCAGCCTTTCCCGACGCGCAAAAAGGGCGTATCTCAGCGCATAAGGCTGAGAACGAAGGAAAGAGGGCGAGTGGGAACCAGCGTAACCTGGATCTTAAATGGATTGGCGAGAATTGGCGCTGGGCTGCTGGCTTTGGTGGCCGGGGTCGGCGCGCGCACGCTTTTTGCGCTCCAAGCCACGTGGCGCATCGCTGCACCGCCGTTTTACCCGCGCGTATTCTTCGGGCAAGTCGCTGAATTCTTCTATTTCTCTCTGCCGGTTGTCGGTCTGACAGCCTTGTTCACCGGCATGGTGCTGGCGCTGCAGTCCTACACCGGCTTCGAACGCTTCAGCGCAGAAGCCGCTGTGCCGCAGGTTGTGGCACTGTCGATTGCCCGCGAACTCGGCCCCGTGCTGGCCGGTTTGATGGTGTCAGGGCGGATGGGCGCAGCCATGGCTGCCGAACTGGGTGCGATGCGCGTCACCGAACAAATCGACGCGCTGAGCACGCTGCGCGTTGATCCCATGCGCTACCTGGTCGCGCCGCGCATCCTTGCAGCCACACTGTCCCTACCCCTGCTGGTACTGGCGGCAGATGTCATCGGTATTCTCGGCGGTTACCTGGTCGCTGTAGGCCAGCTTGGCTTTGACGGGCCGCTGTTTGTCAGCAACGTCATGCGGTTTCTGACCGGCGGTGATCTGGGCAGCGGGCTGATCAAGGCGGCGGTGTTCGGCTATTTGATTGCCGTCATGGGCTGCTACCATGGATTTACGGCCTCGGCAGGCGCGGAAGGGGTGGGACGGGCGACGACATCGGCTGTGGTTTCCAGCGCCATTGCCATCCTTGCCTCCAACTTCCTGCTCACGGCCCTGCTGTTTGGGATTGTGTGATGAGCAAGACGACTCTAGATCCCATCCTCCACGTTCAAGAGCTCAGCGTCACGCTGGGCGGAAAGCTGATCATTGAGGATCTGGGCTTCGATGTTGCGCCCGGTGAGACGCTTGCGTTACTGGGCGGCTCCGGGACGGGAAAATCAGTCACCCTGAAGGCCATCCTCGGGCTGCTACCGTCGCAGGCAGGAACCATTCATTTGGGTGAGGTCGAGCTACGATCCGCCACCGGCCGGGACGCCGCAGCGGCACGCGCGCGGATCGGTATGCTGTTTCAGGGGGCGGCTCTGTTCGACTCCCTGTCGGTTTGGGAGAACATCGCCTTTCGGCTGACCCAGGCTGAGGGCGTGGGCCAGAAGGTGGCGCGGGAGCGGGCGCTGACCATGCTGGACGCTGTCGGACTGGAGCCGACACTGGCTGACCGTCGCCCGGCTGACCTCTCTGGCGGGCAGCAAAAGCGCGCCGGGCTGGCCCGCGCTTTGGCCGCTGAGCCGGAGATCCTGTTCTTCGATGAACCAACAACCGGGCTGGATCCGATTTCTGCCGGCCTGATCGACAAACTCATGGCCGATACGGTAGCGCGCACGGGTGCTGCGGCCGTCATGATCACCCACGACATCGCCTCCGTCCGCAAAGTCTGTCAGCGCGTCGCATTCCTTCACGATGGCACAATCGGTTGGACCGGTGCGGTAGCCGATTTGGACCAGAGTGACTTTGCCCCGCTGCAAGCCTTTTTGACAGGACGCGACTAAATGGCCCGACCCCGCTCCCAATACGTCTGCCAGGAATGCGGCGCCGTTTCCTCTCGCTGGGCAGGGAAGTGTGAGCAATGCGATGCGTGGAACTCGCTGGTTGAAGAAGCCGTCGCAAGCGGCACGCCAGGCGGTCTAGGCAAGAAGGGCGGCCGCTCCGCCGGGCTGGGCGGCGGCACCTCGCTCAATCTGGTGGAACTGACCGGAGCGGCCGACCCACCACCGCGCCTGCAGACAGGCGACGCCGAGCTGGATCGGGTAACCGGTGGCGGTCTGGTGCCGGGGTCAGCGCTGCTCATCGGGGGCGATCCGGGGATTGGTAAATCCACGCTGTTGTTGCAAACCGCCGCCAAGCTTGCGCGGCGCAATACGGGCCGCGAGCCGGTCAGCGTAGCCTATGTCAGCGGCGAAGAATCTGTGGACCAGGTACGCCTGCGTGCGGAACGGCTTGAGGCTGCCGATTCACCCGTTCAACTCGCCTCGGGCACCGCAGTGCGCGATATTCTGACCACGTTTGACGGCCCTAAAGCGCCAGACCTGCTGATCATTGACTCGATTCAGACCATGTACCTCGACACGCTGGAATCCGCACCCGGAACCGTGGCGCAGGTGCGCGGTTCGGCACAGGAACTCATCGGCCTGGCCAAGCGCCGGGGAACCGCGCTGATCCTCGTGGGACACGTCACCAAAGAAGGCTCCATTGCTGGCCCCAAAGTGGTCGAGCACATGGTCGATGCCGTTCTGCACTTCGAAGGCGAACGCGGCCACCCCTTTCGCATCCTGCGCGCCATCAAGAACCGCTTCGGGCCTGCTGACGAAATTGGCGTCTACGAGATGGCGGGCGATGGCCTCGCCGCAGTCACCAACCCCAGCAGCCTGTTCCTCGGACAGCGCGGAGAAGGCAACGGCGCCGCACCCAGCGGTACGGCTGTCTTCGCAGGCATCGAAGGCTCGCGGCCCGTGCTGGTTGAAATACAGGCCCTGGTGAACCCGTCTCCGCTCGGCACACCCAGGCGCACCGTTGTTGGCTGGGACACCGGGCGGCTCGCCATGGTGCTGGCGGTCTTGGAAAGCCGGTGCGGGATCAACTTTGCCTCACAGGACGTATTTCTGAACGTCGCGGGCGGGCTGCGCCTGTCCGAGCCGGCAGCAGATCTGGCGGTGGCGGCGGCTCTGATTTCCTCTATCGCCAAGCAACCTGTCCCTGGCGACACGGTGCTGTTTGGCGAGATCGGACTGACTGGGGAAGTGCGACCCGTACCCCTGACGCCCCAGCGGCTCAAAGAAGCGGAAAAGCTCGGCTTTGACAGCGTGGTCGCCCCCTTTCCACCGGCGCGCGGCAAAACCAAGCGCGTCCGCTCAGCCCTGAACGAACATCACACCCAGCACGTCACCGATCTGACAACCTTCCTCGGCGTGTCTCGCCGCAAATCGGAAAGTGCCTAAATCACGGCTCTCCCTCTTGCCCTCTCAAAAAATTCGACACTTTCGCCCCTGCAAAGGCACGCCCTGAATAAGTCCTGTTTTCATTGGAGGCTTCTTTGCGCTACTAATTTAACAGATTGATCAAACCGACAACGTCAGAGCGCTTATGAACTGGGTCGATATCGCGATCATATTCGTCATTGCCGTGACGAGCCTCTACTCCTTCATGTGGGGTTTCATTCGTCAGCTGCTGCTGATGGTGTGCTTTGGCGTGGGTCTGTATGTCGCGCTGACGTACAATGGCTGGGTCTATGAGCAGTTTACCAAGGGCTGGGTAGACAGTGAAACCATCGCCAAAGTGGTTGCGGGCGGACTGCTGTTTGTCGGGTCCTTTATTCTGGCTTCGATCCTGACAATTCCGCTGTTCAGGCTGGTTCGATCGAGGATCTTCAAGTTTTTGGATCACCTCACGGGCCTGTTTTTCGGGTTTGCCCTGGGCGGGGTCATTGCCGGGATTGCATGGATCGCGGCGGTGCTGACCTGGCAGCCGGAGGTAGACCACCCCAACGTCAACAATTCCCGGCTGCTGCCCTACGTCCACGTCGTCTCGCTCTCCCTGCTCAGCGCAGCAGAGCGGGCGCCATTTACGCAAGACGACGAATTGCAGCTGCGCATTCTCGACGCATGGGAATCCATGCGAAATGCTGATCCGCGCGCAAAGCAGCGCAATGGTGTTGACTTACAAGCCAACGGCGGCTTGCGTTCGGCGGATGGCGACGACGCTATCGGAACGCTGATTTCAAGCACAGGAAACGAATAACTATGGGCCAGCTAGACGGACGCCTTGCTCTGATCACGGGCGGGACCCGAGGCATTGGCGCGGCGGTGGCACAGCGCTTTGCTGCCGAAGGGGCCGATCTGATCATCGCCGCACGCACCAGCGACGACCTCGAAGCCATCGATGATGCCTTGCGCTCGCAAGGCTATGATCGCGCGATCTTGGTGCCCTTTGACGCGGCTAGAAACGAACCTGCAATCGAGCTGTCGAACATTGTGCATGAACGCTATGGCAAGCTTGACGTGCTGGTCTCGAACGCGGGCACGCTGGGGACCCTGATGCCTGTCGCGCAGATGGAAGCGGCCGAGTTCGATAAGATCATCGCCACCAACCTCTCTGCGCTGCAATACCAACTCTATGCCTTTCACGACCTGCTGCGAGCTTCAGACGCTGGGCGCCTGATTGCTGTATCCAGCGGCGCGGCCTTGCATCCGCGGTCTTACTGGTCGCCCTATGGCGCGGCCAAGGCGGCGATGGAATTTGTGCTGCAATCCTACGTCAAGGAAATCAAGGGCACCCCGATCCGCGCCAATATCCTCGACCCAGGCCGCATTCGAACGACCATGCGCGCCGATGCTTACCCCGGCGAAGACCCGCTGAGCCTGCCGGAACCAGACCGCATCACCAGCAGCTTTGTTCGGTTGGCGCAGGCTGAATGCATGGACAGCGGCACGCGCGTCATCGCTGAAATCGAGGACTGGGCGCCTCAAGCGGGTGATGATGACCGCTGGCGGCAACTCGGCAATGGCAATTTTGTGCCAGCCTAAGCGGAACCTTGCCTAAGCGCTGTCGCGCCGCGCGGAGCGGAGCGGTTATTTCTTGCCCGAATAGGGGTTTTGACCAGCGCGCAGCAGCAAGCGGATCGGCGTGCCCCACAGGTCGAAATCTTCACGCAGCGCGTTGATCAGATAGCTCTGATAGGATCCAGGCAACTCCGACACACGAGACCCAAACACGGCGAATGTCGGCGGGCGCGACTTAACTTGCGTGGCATAGCGCAGCTTGATCCGGCGACCCGCAACCAGCGGCGGGGGATGGCGCTCCGTGTGGTAGCTCAGCCATTTATTCAATAAGGCCGTGGACAACCGGGTTGACCACGTCTTCCGCGCGTCAAACGCCGTGTCCAGAACGCGGTCAAGGTTATAGCCCTCCAACCCTGAAAGCGGCATGGTGATCACGCCCTTTGCCTGGGCCAGAGAGGTCTGTAGTCGGTCACTCAACCGACCCATGACCGCCTTGGGGTCACCAACCTTGTCGAACTTGTTTACCCCAATGATCAGCCCCCGGCCTTCTTCCAGAACCTGTCGGGCGATGGTTAGATCCTGCCTGTCCAGCACACCGTCAGAATCCAGCAGCAGCAGCACGACTTCGGCGAAGCGAATGGCGCGCAAGGTGTCCTGGTTGGACATGGTTTCGAGCTTGTCTTTGACGTGCGCCTTGCGCCGCAGTCCGGCTGTATCCCATAGCCTTATGCCGCGGTCCTTCCACGTCAGATCGACCACGATCGCGTCCCGCGTAATCCCCGCTTCAGGCCCAGTCAGCAGACGGTCCTGCCCCAACAGCCGGTTGATCAGCGTGGATTTGCCCACGTTGGGCCGTCCTGCGACAACCAGATGAAGCGGACGGTTCGGCTTGATCTCGTAAGACCGACCGTCTTCGTTTTCCTCAGCCTCCTGCGCGGCGTTCAGGTTCAGGCCCTCGTCAGCCTCCTCAACCACCGGCGCTTCCGCGACCCGCTGCACCAGATCAGTGTACAGGCTGCCCAAGCCGTCGCCGTGTTCAGCGGAAAGGGGATGAACATCGCCATGGCCCAGACTGTAGGCATCCAGAACCCCGGCATTCCCTGCGCGACCTTCGCATTTGTTGGCAATCACCCAGGTCTCGATCCCCGCAGTCCGCAACCATTTGGAAAAATGCTCGTCGGTGGGGGTAATGCCAACGCGCGCGTCGATCATGAAGAGCGCGAGGTCAGCTTGCCCTAGGGCTTGTTCAGTCTGCTGACGCATGCGGGCAGCGAGGCTGTCGTCGAAGGCTTCTTCCAACCCAGCGGTATCCAGAACGCGGAAGGTTGTCCCGCCAATCTTGGCTTCCCCTTCCCGCCAGTCACGGGTCACGCCGGGCTCATCGTGAACGATGGCGCGCTTGCGTCCGATCAGCTTGTTGAACAAGGTTGATTTGCCGACATTGGGTCGGCCGATGAGAGCTACGGTAAACATGATGCACGCCTTGTACGCGACACGCAGAAAAATACTACCGTTACAGCCCCTTACTTGTAGGCGACCAGATCACCGTTTTCTGAAACCAGCAGCATGGTGTTCTGTGCGATCACCGGGGGACCCACGAACCCAGCCCGGTTCTCAACCCGGCCCAGCAGCTTTCCGGTCGAGGGCGAAATCGTGATGATCAGGCCCGTGCTCGACGCCAGGATCAGCCGGTTCGCGGCCAGCACCGGACCAAACCACTCAACCCGGTCGAGCCGCGAGGCATCGGCATATTTCGGCAGGGACCGGGCCCAGGCGATCCCGCCGGTATCACGGTCAACCGCAACCAGACGACCATTGTCGGTCGCAATGAAGTAGTGCTGCGCAGAAGGCCAGGCCATTTGCGTGCCGCCAAAGGGCAGTTCCCACGCCTGAATGCCTCGGTCGATGTCAAAAGAAACGGTCCGGTCGGACCCACCCACAACGATCAGTCGGTCGCGGTCGATCAGCGGTGGACCGCCGACGTCATCAATGAACATGCCCGTGCGCGCCGTCGCCGTCATTCCGGCAACCGTATCGCTCCACAGCACACGGCCGGTATCTGAAGCCAGCGCAAAGACCTCGCCACTGGCGTAAGCGATGTAAGTCACACCCGCAGCAGACGCCGGGGCGGTGGAACCGAGAATAGTGGTCACGCCCTCTCGCCCCTCATGCTCCCACTGCTTTCGGCCACTCGTCAGTTCAAAGGCCGCTGCATGATTGTCGATGGTCGTGGCAAAAACCGTGTTGCCATCCACGGTCGGTCCGCCATGAATAGGCGCGTTCAGGCGCTGCTGCCAGATCACGTTGCCCGTGCGGGAGCTGAGGCCATAGAGCCGCCCGGCACCGGTTCCAGCCAGCAGAATACCATTGGCATAGGACAGACCGCCGCCAAAGACCCCGTCGCTTTCCGACGCCGGCATCAGGTTCTTGCGCCAGCCAACCGCACCGTCGCTCAAGCGCATAGCCGTGACCTGCAACTGGCTGTCCATGACATAGATAACGCCATCGACGACGATGGGTGTTGAAGTTATCCGGTACGCCTTGCCGTTGCCCCGTCCAATGGACCGGCTCCAAATGCGCTTAGGGCGCTCAGCCAGCGACAGATGATAGACCGCATGTGTCGCGGTGGCACCGGGTTGGGTCCAGGAAGTCAGGTTTTGCGCTTGGGGGATAGAGACCGGGTTGGTCGAACGAGGCACGCCCAGATCCTGGTCACTAAACAACTCCACACGTGTCCCGGGGAGCCTGGGATCATCGTCGTTCAGACGCTCGATAATCTCACAACCGGCAAACGCCACGGTCAGAGCCAGCAATCCTATACTGAACAGACCCTTCATCCCGTTGCAGCCCCTTGTTTCCTTCGATCCGGCAATCTTCGCATAATAGCGCGAATCGCGGCGTTTGTGTGGATTACGCGATGCGGAATAGTACCCTAGGGGGGTTAGGACCCCGCGCCAAGGCTATCGCGCAGTATTTCGGCTCGAGCTTGCAATTCACGATCCAGACCGTCCCGAGCTAGCAGC
Source organism: Geminicoccus sp. (assembly GCA_002705565.1). Taxonomy (GTDB): domain Bacteria; phylum Pseudomonadota; class Alphaproteobacteria; order UBA7985; family UBA7985; genus UBA7985. The sequence continues at coordinate 12,631 of PAHJ01000060.1, forward strand.
GTTTCCAGCACTTTCAGCGCCTCGTCCTGTTGGCCATCCCGGATCAGCACCTGCGCCTTGAACTCTGTCGCCAGGACGGTAAAGGGGCCATCTTCAGCGATCAGTGCGTCCAGCTTGGTCAGCAAGACATCCGGTTCACCGCTATTGATCTCGGTGTAGATGCTGAAAAACGAAGCCGCCCGAGCATAAGCATCCCCGTCCCGCGCACGCGCCAGATCGCTCAGGGCTGCGGTCGCGTCGGCGGCATTGCCGTCGCGCAGGCTCAGTTCAGCGCTTTCAAAGCTGGCCAGAATGCTGTTGCCGTTGGTTGTGTCAGCCGCCAGCGCTTCGAGCTGCGTTTTGGCAGCGCTCGCGTCGTCTTCGATCAAGGCAACGGCGCTGGACAGTTCGCTGGCCTTGGCTTGTTTCAGATTGGATTGGCGATCCTGCCAGAAGTAGCCCACGGTCACGACAACCAGAACAACGATCACCACCAGGAAAAAGACCCAAGAGTAACGGCGCACACGGGACATGAACGCGTCACGCCGCATCTCCTCGTCAATGTCGCGAATAATATCAGTCACTGAAGTATTCCTTAACCAAACCGCTATGTTGCTGCGCCATATGCGATCAACCAGCCGAGCCTGCAAGACGCAGACCCTGCCAAAGTGATCAAAATTTATGTCTAGGCGCAATTTGAGATTCGTCTTAGCGTATTTCGTGACCAAGCAGCAAGCACACCCATGCGCACCCTCGTTGCAAAGGTGAGCAGGCTGGGGAACAAAGACGAACCAAAATCGCAAGAGGTCCGGCCATAGAATGAGTGACATTGTTTCCCTGGACGACTACCGCGACGGCGATAAACGGCTGAAATCCGGCCATTTGGATGCCGTCAAAGACGGGTTGAAGGCGCGTGGTACCAAGGCGCGCAGGGCGGTGTCTTTTGACAGAAGCGAGTTTGGCCGTCTGCTGGCCTTATATTCAGAGCAGGTCGCAGCGGGCCATTGGAAAGACTACGCTGTCGACGCCTTGCCCGGACAAGCCCTGTTCTCCGTCTACCGGTCGGCCTACGAGAATCCGGACTTTGTGGTCGCCAAGCAAATCGCAGCAAGCGGCAAGGGTCGCGAATTCGTGGTCTACGACGGACCCAAGCGCGTAGCACGGCACGAAAGCCTGACCGAAGTGCTCAAACACTTCGATCCCCTGCGTGAGAGCGCGCGCTTCCGTTTGAAGTCTTTCTGACCTCTGGATTTTGCAAAAAACAAGATCAAAACCATGTGTTCGCCTCGAATTACGGTTCAAACACCTGATAAAATGGTCGATACACGCCCACAAATGGGTCAATGATCCGTGCCCTGCGGTTTATGTTTCAGGAGATACAAGCATGCGAAAGTTTATGATAGCAGCCACGGCGCTACTAGTGTCAGCGACATCCGCCACCGCCCAGGATATTACCGGCTTCTGGCTGTCGGCAGAGGGTCGTTCGGGCGGTTGTGCCATTGTTGAGTTCGCCAAAGACGGGCGCGTTTACAATGGTCAGGTCGTTGCCATTCTGGAGAATGACGACCAGGATTCCGTCGGCAACTTCATGTTCACCGACCTGCGCCAGAAATCCGCCAGGTCCGGCGCCATTGCGACCTACGGCGGCGGCAAAGCCTACGCCCCTGACGAGCCGGATAGGTCTTACCCCTTCGGCCATGCTCACCTGACAGATGATAACACGGCATTTATGGGTGCGGGCAACTGCAACAATCGGATTGAAGTGGTGGATGAGTCCCAGTGCAGGATCGGCGTCTTCACCAGAACGACCATGGATCAGCAAACCTGCTCCTAACCCACGGATTTTTCTGCTAAATGAGGTCGCCTTGGCGGCCTCTTTTTTGTTTTTGGCGGGGCCGAGTCATCTTTTGACGGAGTTCTGTTCATGCGGCACGGCTTTCCGTGGCTCCCCCTGCTCTTCCTGATTGCCCCTTTGGTTGCCGTGGTGATCGTGGGCTTTCAAACCGGCGCTTTTTTCCGGGATTATGCAGCCGGAGACCGGCTGATTTGGCAGGTCCACGGCGGATGGTTTGTCGACAATCTGGCGTTCATTGCGATCATGGTCCTGGGGTCTGCCTTTTTCGGTCTTCGAGGCCTATGGCGGCATTGGCGGCAGGATCGGACCGACGAGCGTTTCGAAGAAGAAGGCTATCTGACCTACGCCGATCTTCACAGCATCACAGCCACCTCATCTCGGGGCATCGACGCGGTGGTCGCCCTGCCCGGTGGTCCACACGTGACACTCAAGGGGTTGCCTGACGAAGCGCTTCAGGGGCGCGAGATCGGGGACCAGCTGCCCGTTTACACGCTGCCCGATAATACCGCCGGCGGCGTGTCGAAGGCCTTGGCCTGGGCTGGATATATCGACTCCCCCGAAGAACACACGCTGCCGCTTCATGCGATGACACTGGACGACCCTGCCGCGCCGACAGAGCAACAGCGCACCAGTGCCGCCGCGTGGATGACGGATATCATCCGCCATTCGGTCCGGAACAAAGCCGTCGAAGACACGTTTTCCCATCCAAAAGAAGACGGCTCCGCGACCGTAAAGCCAAGCGACAGCGCCTTTGTCACCTCCAAAGGCGCCATTCACACCAAATTTGCCCGCGTTTCTTTTCTGGACGTATTCCTGATGGTGTTTCTTCCCGTTCATGGAGGGGTGTTCTTCAACATCGGCCTGGTCCGTGGTTTTCAATCAGACACGCCGCTGATGGTGGGTGGCCTGTTCAGCCTGATTGGTGTGGTGGAACTGGGTATTCTTGCCCTTCTCGTGTTTCGCATCGTGCGGAAGATCCGGCGACGCGCTCACCTCAAGAAGGCTGGGGTGGAAAAGGAGGCGTTCTACGTTGGCTCAGTCGGGACAAAGGTGCGCATCAACCGCGTCAAGCAGCGTGCGCTCATCCTCGAAATCGACAATCAGCGCTACCGCCACGGTATTTTTTCACCTCGCAAAACCGCCACCTTGTCCTCAGGTCAGCGTCTGCGGGTTCTGCAAGACCCCACAGACCCCCGTCTGATTTACCTGCCAACGCTCTAGAGCGTGTTCCATGGACGCCGATAAGCCTTGCGTTTCAGGGCGTTGACCGAACGCGTTGCCGCCCTCTAAACCCTGCGCAACACGCGCCTTCCCCCAATCACCACAGCGGCGCTTTCAAAAAGGCACTCCACGATGAGCAAATTACTGCGCAACATCGCGATAATCGCGCACGTTGACCATGGCAAGACGACCCTGGTGGACTGTCTTCTGAAGCAATCGGGACAGTTCCGCGAGAACGAGCGCGTGGCAGAGCGCGCCATGGATTCCAACGACATCGAGCGCGAGCGTGGCATTACCATTCTCGCCAAGGTGACATCGGTTGAGTGGGAAAATGCCCGCATCAACATCGTTGACACCCCCGGTCACGCCGATTTTGGCGGTGAGGTGGAGCGCATTCTATCCATGGTTGATGGCGTTGTATTGCTGGTCGATGCCGCCGAAGGTCCCATGCCGCAAACCAAATTCGTGCTGACCAAAGCGCTGGCGCTGGGCATGCAACCGATCGTACTGATCAACAAAGTGGATAAGCCGGACGGACGGCCAGATTGGGTGCTGGACGAAACCTTCGACCTGTTTGCCGCACTGGACGCGACCGAAGATCAACTTGAATTCCCCGTGCTCTATGCCTCCTCCAAAGAAGGTTGGGCAACGCACGAACTGGAAGACGAGCGCGTGGATATGGCGCCGCTGTTCAGCAAAATCATCGAGCACGTCCCCGCCCCCAACGTCGGCAGCCCCGATGAGCCCTTCCGCATGCTCGCGACAACCATTGAAGCCAACAATTTTCTGGGCCGCATTCTGACCGGCCGGATCCAGTCCGGCACGCTGACGCCCAACATGGCGATCAAGGCGCTGGGGATGGAAGGCAATCACCTCGAAAATGGCCGTGCCACCAAAATTCTGGCCTTCCGGGGTTTAGAGCGTCAGCCCATCGAGACAGCCCAGGCCGGCGATATCGTTGCAATTGCGGGTCTGACCAAGACCACCGTGGCGGATACCCTCTGCGCGCCTGAGGTCAATGCTCCGCTGCAAGCCCAGCCCATCGACCCGCCTACCCTGTCCATGACCTTCAGCGTCAATGACAGCCCGCTGGCGGGCCTGTCCGGCGATAAAGTTACCAGCCGTCTGATCTGGGATCGCCTCCAAAAGGAAGCGGAGGGCAACGTGGCCCTTCAAGTCACCGAAACAGCCGGAAAGGACGCCTTTGAGGTCGCTGGCCGGGGTGAGCTTCAGCTGGCGGTACTGATCGAGAACATGCGCCGCGAAGGCTTCGAGCTCTCGGTTTCCCGCCCCCGTGTGGTTTACCAGCGCGACGACAACGGCAATCGGCTTGAGCCTTTTGAAGAAGTCACGGTTGACGTCGATGCTGACTACTCCGGCGCCGTGGTCGAGAAAATCGGCATGCGCAAAGGCGAGCTCAAGGATATGCGGCCTTCCGGTGGCGGCAAACAGCGGCTTTCCTTTATTGCGCCGTCCCGCGCCTTGATCGGCTATTTGGGTGAGTTCCTCACCGATACCCACGGCACCGGCATCCTCAACCGCCGCTTCAGCCACTATGGGCCGCACAAGGGTGCCATCCCTGGGCGTCGGAACGGTGTGCTGATCTCCATGGAAAACGGCACCTCGGTCGCCTTTGCGCTGTGGAACCTCGAAGACCGCGGCCCGCTGTTCATTCAGCCACAGCAGCCGGTTTATCAGGGGTTGATCATCGGCGAACACGCCAAGGGCAACGACCTCGACGTCAACCCGCTTAAAGGCAAGAAGCTCACCAACGTCCGCGCCTCTGGCACTGACGATGCGGTGTCTCTGACCACGCCGGTGGATATGACGCTGGAAAAGGCACTGGCTTACATCCAAGATGACGAACTGGTCGAAGTCACGCCCGAAGCTGTACGCATCCGAAAGCGCTTCCTCGATATCCATGAGCGCAAGCGCAACGCTAAAGCCCGCGCGGCCGCCGAAGCGGCATAGAACGGCCACAACTTCAAGCTAAGCGAGGGCGCATGACAAAAGCACTGTTTATCGGTCTATGCGCGCTCGCTCTCTTCGGCTGCGACGCTTCTGATGATGCCTCTAAGACGGCATCGACCAACGCCGCATCCGCAGCAGCCTCGCCCGCAGCTCAGCCGCTGACACCGACGACCGGCTTCATGAGCCCGGCGCTGTCCGTGCCTCGGGTCAGTGGCGTACCAACGAACTTGCTGGTGAGCAGCCCGAGCGCGTCGGCGCCGGGTGCCATTCTGGGAGAAGCGGAACTGAACCAGCTCCTGATTGGCAACTCGATCAAGCAAGTAGACGATCAGTACTGGGCCTATTTCGGTACGCAAGGCCAGCTAGGAGGTCTGCTCGTCAATCTAACAGAGCGTGGTTCTTACACGCTGGCGGGCGGTCAGGTTTGTAAATCCTGGCCAACTTGGGCGGCAGGAACCCGTCTGTGCTACCGCGTGCTAAACTTGGGCAACGCCCGTTATCGGTTCAGCGGCATCAACGTGGACAGCTTCGACGTTGTCATCTCCCGCGGCAATCCTCAGGGGCTTTGATCCCTAACTGGGGCCTAAGAAACCCCTCTTCCCCCTTTGCCCGACACGCCCGAGCACAAAAAAACCGCCCCCAGACCTTCAGCCCAGAAACGGTTTTAAAAGTTTAGGCGCTGCATCGTCTAGACCTAGGCCTTGCGATCGGACTGGCGGCAATCCAGCGTGCTGCGCCCCACAAAATGGAGCGCAGCGAGCCTGATAAGGAGGTCAGGCCTAGAAGGACAGCGTCGCGCCGACCTTACCGCCTTCGTCAGCGGCGTCGTAGGCAGCATAGATGCTCAGACCGCCCACGGACTTGGACAGATTAATTGTAGGCTGCAGGTCCTGATCAACCCCCAGAGTCAGACTAAAGCCGTCAAGGGACGTCGAAGCCGCCACGGAATAGAACAGTCCGCTCTTTTTATGGTCATCGGCGTCATTGTTGTAGATCGTAGCGTCAACACCGAAGCCAGCGACGTCCATTGAAGCACTCATGCCCCAATCGTTACCGCTGTCGTACGCAACTGCGACAGCCATATCGCCCATCGCGTAGCTCAAGCCTAGATCCCAACCGGCGATATCCAGGAAGTCAGCAGGATTGATGGCCGCAGTATCGTCTGTCGGATCGCCATCCGTACCGAGTTTGACGTCAAACGAGGCCGACAGGCCGCCGATATCGATCGTGCCGCCGGTGATAATCTCCAGATTGGCGTCCAACGCGCGTCCAGGACGAATATCAACAGCGATATAAGGACTGGTGCCCAGGAGGCCGACGCCTTCAATGATCGCAACGACGCCGTCTGCATCAATATCCGCGGCATCGCCCGCGTCGCCGATGCTCGTGACTCCACCGGCATAATCAGCGGTCTGCAGCGTCAGTTTACCAAAGCCGCCTTCGATGAAGATCGACGCGTCAGTCGCCGTGACAACCTTTGTCGCATTATCAAGGAAGTACTTGGTCGCAGAAGACTCAACGCCCTCAACACACACCGCCCCGATTACCATTTTCGTCGACGAAGACTGCAACTTCACTTCCGCGAAAGGCCCGGCGTAAATGTCGGCTTTAGAGACATTCTGAGAGGCGTCGCGGGTGCCAAAAACAACTGTTCCAGTAACAATTGAAGTCTGGGAAACCACCATTCCAGCTGTGCTAAACCCAGAGAAGGTAGATGTGATATTTTGTTGATTAGCGACAATCGGGGAGGCTGCGGGATGCTGCGGTATATCGACCATAATGGGGAGACCGTTTTCAGCATCAGCAGTAAGCACAATTGCCCCTGGAATCCTTGGGAGCGTTGTCACTGACACCGTCCCTGTCACCGTCATTACCCCCTTCGCCGTCGGCTTGAATCCAGCGCCAAAGGCGGTGATGAAGACCCCGAGTGCGCCTGCGGGTAAATAAGCGTCTAACCCGATAACGGCCGTGTCCGCTACTGCTCCGTTGTCCGTCTGTCGCACCATCAACGGGCGCACTGTGCCACTGTTAAATCGAGATGTCGCAGATGGGTTATAATTTAGATTAGTCTTCACGACAGAGGATAAGCCCCAACCTGAAGTTCCTGTTTCCGTAACTCGTCCCGCGATTTTACAGATATTGTTGGCG
>PAHJ01000061.1 GCA_002705565.1 Geminicoccus sp.
ACAGGACTGCCTGTCATCGCTGTGGTATCCGTGGCCGAAGAAGGCGATCTGGCCGCTGTGCCAGACATCCGCAAAGTCGCCGATGGCCTGCTGTTCGACGCCAAACCACCCAAGGACGCCGAACTTCCCGGCGGTAATGCCCTAGGCTTTGACCACCGAGTGCTCGCCGAAGCCAAAGTCGGCAACACGCCCTGGATGCTCGCCGGAGGGTTGACGCCAGACAATGTGATCCAAGCCATTGCCACCACCCAACCAACCTACGTGGACGTCTCCTCTGGTGTGGAAAAGGACGGTGAGCGCGGCACCAAAGACCCCGCGAAGATCAGAACCTTCTTAGCCGCAGTTGCCCGCGCGTGAAACGCTGCTAGTCTCTGCCCGATTCTGAATACGAGACAGGAAAACGATGTCGACGCCCAACTCTTTCAAGACCGGACCGGATGAGCGCGGCTTATTCGGTATTTTTGGTGGCCGCTTCGTCGCCGAAACCCTGATGCCGTTGATCCTTGACCTGGAGCGCGAATGGGGTGCGGCCAAGCCAGACCCTGCGTTTTGGGAAGAGTTCAACATGCTCGCTAGAGACTATGTTGGCCGTCCCAGCCCGCTGTACCTGGCCGAGCGTCTGACCGAAGAGCTTGGCGGCGCGAAGATCTACTTCAAGCGCGACGAGCTGAACCACACCGGCGCGCACAAGATCAACAACTGTCTGGGCCAGATCCTGCTGGCGCGGCGCATGGGCAAAACCAGAATTATCGCCGAGACCGGCGCGGGCCAGCACGGTGTGGCAACCGCCACCGTCTGTGCGCTGTTCGGTTTGCCCTGCACCGTCTACATGGGCGCGACCGACGTAGAGCGTCAGGCGCCAAACGTGTTCCGCATGCGTCTTCTGGGCGCTGAGATCGTGCCGGTAACCTCTGGCTCAGGCACGCTCAAGGACGCCATGAACGAAGCGCTGCGCGATTGGGTGACCAACGTCGAAGACACCTTCTACATCATCGGCACCGCCGCCGGCCCGCACCCCTACCCTGCCATGGTTCGCGATTTCCAGTCGGTCATCGGCACCGAAGCCAAGGAGCAGATAATGGAGCGTGAAGGCCGTCTGCCAGACTCGCTGGTGGCCTGCATTGGCGGCGGTTCCAACGCTTTGGGGCTGTTCCATCCCTTCCTCGACGATACGGACGTCCGCATCATTGGTGTCGAAGCCGGCGGGTTGGGGCTGGACGGCGAAGACCACGCAGCCTCTCTGACCGGCGGACTGCCCGGCGTGCTGCACGGGAACCGGACTTACCTGCTGCAAGACCCAGACGGACAGATCATTGAGGGCCACTCGATTTCAGCCGGACTAGACTACCCCGGCATTGGCCCAGAGCACTCTTGGCTGCGGGACATCGGGCGGGTCGAATACGTCTATGCCAAGGACGATGAGGCGCTTGAAGCCTTCCAGCTTTGTTGCCGCACCGAAGGCATCATTCCAGCGCTAGAACCCGCGCACGCTCTTGCCCACGTTGCCAAAATTGCCCCAGAGCTGCCCAAGGACCACATCATGATCATGAACATGTGCGGGCGCGGCGATAAAGACATCTTCACCGTTGCCAAGCACCTCGGTTTTGACATGTCCGACGTCATGGGAGAAACCACCCAATGACCACGCGAATCGACAACAAATTTGCTCAACTGAAAACTGAGGGCCGAGCGGCGTTCGTGTCTTACATTATGTCCGGCGACCCGGATATGGACACCAGCCTGGCGATCCTCAAAGGCCTGCCTTCTGCCGGTGCCGATATTATCGAGCTGGGCATGTGCTTTACCGATCCGATGGCCGACGGCGTTGCGATCCAACTGGCGGCGCAACGCGCGCTCAAGAGCGGTCAGACCTTGCCCAAGACGCTGGAGATGGTGCAGGAGTTCCGCAAGGACGACGCCGACACACCCCTGATCCTGATGGGTTATTACAACCCCATCTACATCTTTGGCGTGGATCGCTTTCTCGCAGCGGCCAAGGCGGCCGGTGTGGATGGACTGATCGTGGTGGATCTGCCGCCTGAAGAAGACGATGAACTGTGCATTCCGGCAAACAAGGTCGGGATGAACTTCATCCGGCTGGCCACCCCTACAACGGACGAGGCACGCCTGCCTGCCGTGCTCAGCAACACCTCCGGCTTTGTCTACTATGTCTCGATCACAGGCATCACCGGCGCCGCATCTGCCAACCAGAAAAACGTCGAAGACGCCGTTGCCAGGCTCAAGCGATTTACCGATCTACCCATTGCGGTCGGCTTTGGCATTAACACGCCTGAGCAGGTCCGCGACATCGGCTCGGTTGCCGACGCGTCTGTGGTTGGCTCAGCTATCGTTCGGCAGATAGAGAACAACCTCGACGAAGCAGGCCGCCCGAAACCCGGGTTGGTGGATGCTGTGCTAAACTTTACCAAAACCCTTTCACAGGGCGTACGCTAACCCCATCTGAGGTCTTATGAACTGGCTATCCCGTCACGTCCGCCCCGGCATTCAGCGTTTAGTAGGCAATCGAAAAGAAACGCCCGACAACCTCTGGACCAAGTGTCAGTCCTGCGACCAGATGCTGTTTCACAAAGCGCTGGAGGAGAACCTGCAAGTGTGCACGCACTGCGGGCATCATCACCGCATGGGAGTGACGGAACGGCTGGAAAGTCTGTTTGATGACGGCAAGTACCAGCGGCTGAACCAGCCGGAACTGCCTGCCGATCCGCTCAAGTTTAAAGACAAAAAGCCCTACATTTCCCGCCTACGAGAATACCAGTCCAAGACCGAAGAAAAAGACGCCGTTATCGTCGCTAAGGGCACCATGGGCGACAGCCTCGTGATCATTGCAGCGTTCAACTTTGCCTTTATGGGCGGCTCCATGGGCCGTGCGGTGGGCGAAGGCCTGATCCTGGCTGCTGAGGAAGCCGTTAAGAGCGGTGCGTCGCTGCTGGTCATTCCGGCCAGCGGAGGGGCTCGCATGCAGGAGGGCATTCTCAGCCTCATGCAAATGCCGCGTTCGATCATCGCGGTGGAACGGATGCGCGAGGCGCGTCTACCCTACATCGTGCTGCTAACAAACCCGACCACCGGCGGCGTGACCGCCAGTTTCGCCATGCTCGGTGACATCACCCTGTCTGAGCCCAACGCCGTTATCGGCTTTGCTGGACGCCGGGTTATCGAAGAAACGATCCGCGAGCAGCTACCTGATGACTTCCAGACCGCGGAATACCTGAAAGATCATGGTATGGTGGATCAAGTGGTCGATCGATTAGAACTGCGCGGCCGGTTGATCATGCTGTTCGGCTTGCTGCGCGGTGAAGTGGGATCGACCCTGCCGGTTGAACCCTCTGCGGCCAGTGATATTCCTCCCATGGCCGAAGACGAACCGATTGTGAGCTTCGATCAGGCATGATGCACGAAGACGCAGGCGTCAAAGCGGCGCTTGACCGCTTCCTGTCACTGCACCCCAAACTGATCGATCTGTCGCTAGACCGCCTGGATGCGCTGCTCGAAGATCTCGGTCGCCCGGAACGGCGTATGCCGCCGGCCATCCATGTCGCAGGCACCAACGGCAAGGGCTCGACGCTCGCCTTTCTCAAAGCGATGCTGGAAGCGGCGGACAAGACAGTTCACGTCTACACCAGCCCCCATCTGGTCCGCTTTGCTGAGCGGATACAGCTTTCAGGCGAGACCATCAGTGATACAGCTTTGCTCAATGTGCTGCAGCGTGTCGAAGCCGCCAACGGCGACCAACCCGGAACGTTTTTTGAGCTGACGACCGCCGCTGCCTTCCTCGCCTTTGCCGAGACCGAAGCCGATTACGTCCTGCTGGAAACCGGGCTGGGCGGACGACTGGACGCCACCAACATTCTGCCGCCCGATGCCGTAAAGGTCTCGCTGATCACCCGCATCGATCTGGATCATCAGCACTTTTTGGGCGACACCATCGAGGCCATTGCGCGGGAAAAAGCCGGTATCTTCAAACCCGGCGTGCGCGCCTACTACGTGCCGCAAGTCGATGGCGTCACCGCTGTTTTGCTCGACGAGGCGCAGCAGCGCGGGACTGAAGCACTACCCGTCAATCCTGTTTCCAAGAATGCAAAACTTGGCCTGCCGGGCGACTTCCAGCGCACGAATGCGGCGCTCGCCTCCGCCGCCGCCCGCTATATTGGCATCGACTCGCTGAATATCGGGCGCGGAATGCGGAATGCGCAGTGGCCTGCTCGCATGCAAACCATCGACGCAGGTGCGCTATGGCAGGTGGCGGGGGCCGGTCGGCACCAGCTGGTGGTCGATGGCGCTCACAACGCCAACGCAGGGGCAGCCGTCGCTGACAGCCTGCCTGGGGACCAGCCGGTGTATCTGGTCTATGGCCTACTTGAAACCAAGGACGCCCAAGGATTTGTTGCGCCACTGCTGCCGTGCGTCCAGCGCGCGCTGGCCGTTGAAATTCCTGGGGCAGCTGCCACCCTGACCGCAGACGCTGCTGCTGATGCCGCGCGCGCCATGGGCGGCAACCGCGTCTCAACCGCGCCGTCGATCCAAGCGGCTCTGGCCAGTCTGCGCGACGAACCGCCGGGCCTGATTCTGGTCTGCGGGTCGCTCTATCTCGCCGGTGCCTTTTTGGCGGAAAATCAGGGTCAGACGGTGGCCAGTGGGCGACAGGCGGTCTGAACCATGCTTGATGACCTCATGCAGAGTAACCGGGTCTATTTAGACGCCAATATCATCATCTATCTGGTGGAAAAGAATGCCGAATATCACGCGTTGGTTCACAGCACCCTGCGGGAAATGGCGCAAGACGGGGTCGATCTGATCAGCAGCGAACTGGTGGTGAGCGAGTGCCTGATAGGCGCTGTGCGTCGAGAAAACGAAGCCATCTTGCTGGCCTACGAGCGCTTTTTCGACGGTGACCGCTTTGGCATTGAGCTGCAGCCAGTCAGCTCACGCGTGCTCTGGACCGCGCCGCAAGTCGCGCTGGACTTCAAGCTCGATCTGCCCGACGCCCTGCACTTTGCCACTGCTTTGGATCAGGGCTGCGACGCCTTTGTCACCAATGACAAAGGGTTCACCGACGGCGAACCCTTTCCAATCGTCTATCGCATTTCTGATCTGTAATCAGAGGTTCCGCTCGATCCACGACTTGATCGAGGATTTAGGCTGTGCACCCGCCAGCATCGCTACCGGCGCGCCGCCCTTGAAGATCATCAGCGTCGGCAGGTTGCGCACGTTCAGACCCTGCGCGGTCGCCTGATTTTGATCCACGTTCAGCTTGGTGATCGTGATCTGGTCTGCCATTTCGGTAGAAAGTTGGTCCAGCGACGGCGCAATCGCCTTACACGGCATGCACCAGTCCGCCCAGCAATCAACCAGAACGGGTTTATCCGACGCAACAACCTCAGACTGGAAAGTGGCATCAGTTACTTCAACAACGGCCATCATTAGGCTCCTTTCACCAAACCAAACCCTGCGCAATGCAAGGCGTATAAAACAAAGAATCGCTTCGACCCTAAAGTCAGCACAGCAGCGCCGTCAATCGCCGCTGTTGGATTTTGCCAGAGCGGGCAGGTCATCTGCGTCTACCGGGACTTCCATCAGCTGCGGTGTTTCCGTCCATAGTAAAAAGGTGCGGATTGCCTTGCCTGGATACAAGCCCCGGAGCACCGATTTATAGACTGCCAGCTGCGCACGATAGCTCTCCGGCACGTGACGAGGGTCCCGAGGGGGTGGGCGGTTGGACTTGTAGTCGACAACCCAGACCTCATCATCGCGTTCGACCAGGCGGTCAATTTGCCCGGATACAACCAACTCACCAACGATACCCGTGATCGCAACTTCGGCCCGGCTGCGCGCACTGAACAAATCGGCGAAGGTAGGGTCGTTGGTGATGGCAAGCGCCTCTGCGCCCCATTCCTCGATTTGTCGCGGCATAAGGTCGTAGGACGGGCGGCTGAGAAAACGGCGTGTTGCGGTCTCGCGCTCAGTTTCAGGAACATCGGGCAAGCGTTGCAACAGCCCATGCAGAACATTTCCGCGGAAAAATGGAGAAGCGGCAACATGCCCCCGTGCGGTCACCCCCCTCCCAGCCAAGGCACGCAGAGACACCAGCGGAGAGGGTGCGGCGGGGTCGTCCAGCATCTGGCTGGGCGCGAAAGGCCGTGGCGGCGAGGGCTCAGCGGGGATGGCAGCTTGCAAGGCCGCCAACAACGAAGGGGCTATTCGCTCAGGCAAGGCCGATACGTGCGATCCTTCTTTCTTGACCCGGTCTGGTTTTATCGGCGCGGCGTAGGAGCGATACCGCGTGCCTGCAACCGCGTCCTCAGCCGGGGTCAGTACCTGGACGTCCGAAGATGCCTTCATCGCCTCGACCACAGTTTCATACCACGAGGTTGAGGCCACCTTTGTCTCATCCGACCGGCGCGGTTTCCAGCCGCAGATATACAGCCGCTCCTCGGCTCGTGTCATGGCGACATAGAGCAATCGGCGTTCTTCCTGCTCGGCCCTTGCCTTGTCCCGTGCCTCCAACTCCATGGTCTGATAGGGCGAATCAGCCGCCGAAGGTTTCCAGTACGGCAAGGGAACCGGCGCGTCTTCGCTGTCGAACCAGCGCAGGCGGTCCCGGGCAATGTCGTCCATCCTTCGGTGCGTGTGAGGCAGAATCACGACGGGCGCTTCCAATCCTTTGGAGCCGTGAACGGTCATGATGCGCCCCCCGCCATTGGCCCCTTCCTGCTCCCGCTTAACCTCGATTTCAGCCCGAGACAGCCAACCGAGGAAGCCGGGAATAGTGGGTGTGTTTCCACGCTCATAGGTCAGCGCAGCGCGCAGAAACTCCTTGATCGCGTCGCTCGACTGCGGCCCTAACCGCTCAGAAAACCGCCGCCGGGCACCCAACCGGGTGAGCACGAAGCTGTAGAAGGCGTGCGGGGTTGAGGCGAGGCGGCTGCGCAGGGTCTGGAACAGGCTACGCGCATCCTGAGCATGCGCCAGCCCCCTATCCGCCGCCTTGGCTAAAGCCGTTTCAAGCGTTTCGCCCTCAGCTCGCCGATGGGCCAGCTGGTAGAGCTGATCCGAGCTGAAGCCGCACAAGGGACTGCGTAAAACCGTGGCCAGCGACAAGTCCGCGGCCGGTTGCAGCAGATACTCTGTCAGGCACAGCAGATCCTTGATGACCAGTTGCTCCTGCAACTTCATCCGATCCGCCCCCGCAACCGGCACGCCCTTTTTCTTAAGCGTGTAGGTCAGCGTATTGATGAACGGACCTGATCGCGACCGCACCAGCACCAAAATATCTTCTGCGCGCATGGGTCGATCGTGATTGTCCAACCAGCCTGCCTGCCCTGGTCCGGTGGCTGTTTTGTCGGTCCAGCTGCTGATCCGCTCACCCAGCACTTTGGCCAGTTCGACCTCCGGCCGGTCGTCTTCGTCCAGATCTTCGTCAGGCCGCACCGGCACGTGAGGCGCGTTCTTTTCCTTGGGTTTGGCTTCGATGGGGTCCCAGACCTCAACCAGACCACCCGCCTCGGGCCGCCCGGTGAGGTGAGTGGGCCAGCTTTCGTCGTCAAAGGTCAGACCGCGCGCATTGTCTGCGTGCTCAAATACGGTATTCACACTGTCCAAAACCGGCTTGGACGAGCGGAACGTCACGTTCAGTACCGGATCGATCCAGTGCTGGGCGGCGCTTTGTACGTCGGTCTTGAAGGCAGTCCGCATGGCTTGAAACACCTGTGGATCCGCTCGCTGAAACCCATAAATCGACTGCTTCAAATCCCCGACCACAAAGGTCGTTCTTGGCGTGTTATGATCGGGGTCAGTGCCGTCGTAAAAGGCGTCGGTCAGGCCCCGCACAATCGCCCACTGATCCGGGTTGGTGTCCTGAGCTTCATCCACCAGGACGTGGCGCAAACCCTGATCCAGCTTGTAGGCCACCCAAAGGCCAGCGCCTTCTTCAGCCGTCAGCAGATCGATGGTTTTGAGGATGAGATCATCAAAATCGACGCGGCTGACAGCTTTTTTCGCCGTTTCATAGGTCTCGACCACAACACCAGCGGTATCCAACAAGGCCTCCGAAACCGCCATCTGCTCCAGCGCCTTGATGCCATGCATCAAGCTGTAGACCCGGTCCTGCTCATCCTGCAATCGCTGCAAGCTGTCGCCATACTGCTCATGGAACTTTTTCGTGACAACGCGCTCTAAGTTGCGCTTGCTGCCCGTCCCGGTCATGAACAGAGAGCTATAGGTACTCAGGGCCGCGAGACGATCATCGATCTGGGCCTGCGCAATCCAATCGATGGCTTCGAAAAGTATCTTGTTGTTCGAATTTTCCTTCACGCGAGTATCGGCGGCCCAGCCTGCGTAGTCCTGGAAGGCGCTGCGCAGGTCCGAGGGAATGCCGTCCGCGTGGGCTACGGCGTTCCTGAACCCTTCCAACGTTGAGTCGGGCTCCAACCCAAGGCGCATGCGGAGCGGTTCAAGAACCTGCCGGGCGGGCCGATTGTTGGCACCCAACAACCGATACAGGCGCCCCCGCTCTCGAACCAGACCGGCGAGGATGTCGCGGAAGGTGTCTTCGCCCAGCACTTCAAAAACGTGCGAAACCGCCGGATCTTCCCGTGCGATCAAGCCCATCAAAAACCGGTCCACCGTGGTTTCCAACAGGGCCGTAGCTTCGCTGTCTTCCAGCACCTTGAACCCCGGCTGCACGCCGGCTTCGACCGGAAAACGGCCCAGCAGGCTTTGGGCGAAGGCGTGGATGGTCTGGATGTTCAGCCCGCCGGGGGCTTCCAGCACCTTCGCAAACAGGCGCCGCGCCAGGGCGATTTGGGCTTCCGTGGGGTGGTCGCCAGCCAGCCGGAACAGCGCAGCCCGCAGCGCGTCTTCCTCCAACGTAACCCAGGCCTCCAGCGCTTCACTCACGCGGTTGGCCATTTCCGCCGCCGCCGCCTTGGTGAAGGTCAACGCCAGAATCTCCCGCGGCTCAGCGCCTTCGAGCAAGAGCGCCAGCAGACGGTTGGTCAGTACGCGCGTTTTGCCCGTCCCGGCAGAGGCCGCAACCCACGCTGTCGCCTCTGGGTTGGCGGCGTCACGCTGGTCATGGGTGGCTTTGCGCAGGTTGAATTCAGGGTTTGGTCCGTCGATCGCGTCGTCCCAGAGCCAGCCGGTCCCGGCAGGATCAGTCGTCATGGTCGCCCCCTTCCCACTCATCCTGCCGCGCCAGCTCTATGTAGTCGCCCTTGCGCACCACCCGGGCCATGAAGGGCCGCTGCTCGTCCTGATAGGCCGCAATCAACGCGCGCAAATCATCCCAGGTCCGGTCCACCAGCGCAGAAATGTCGGCGGCAGACGCTCCCTTTCCAGGTCGGAATTCGATCGAACCGCCCTCGCCGCGACCGCTGATTTGCCAGTATTCCAACCCCGCCACGGGCAAAGCACCGTTGACCTTGGGAAAGGCATCCTTGCCGATCAACGCCGCTTCCAGTGCCAATTGCGGTTTATCGCCAGATTTGACGTCAACGCCCGAGGGGACGGCACCGCTCTTGTAATCCACCACGACCAAATCGTTCTCTGCTGTAACGTCGATCCGGTCGGCGCGGCAGCGCAAGGTGTAGCGTTCATGGCCAACGTCGAAGCTGTATTCAGCCTGATCCTCAATGGCGGCTGGAAAGCGATCATACTCCCGGAACTGACGCTCTGTATCGGCGAACCAGGCTGCAGCTTTGCGCAGTCGGGGTCGCCAGAGGGCCAGTTGCGGTTCGGGCAGACCACTGGCCTGAAACCGGGAAAACAGGGCCTCGTAAACGCTCTCTGCGAACGATGGCGCCAAAGCACCGGTGTGGGCTTTGAGAACGGCTTCGAGCGCGTCGTGAATGATGGTGCCGCGCACCGCTGCATCGATCTGCCCACCCAGTGGCCTGAGCGCGCGCAAGCGCAGGGTGTGCTTGGCGTAGAATTCGAAGGGATTGGCCTTCCACCGCTCCACGTCCGTCACCGCAAAGACACGCGGACGAGCCGAAAGCGGGGGCTTGGGACGTGGTCGGCGTTCGGGTGAGACCCGTTCCACCGCATCGAGATCGCTGGCGGCCTGCATCAGGGAAACTTCCCTAGGCTCCAGCACGTGCTTGGCTCCAACAATCTTCAGGAAAGCCTTGAGCCGCTTGATAAAACGTGAGGGCACGGTGGCCCCGCCGTCTACCATAGCGGATCGGGTCATGATGACTTCCCTGCGGCCAAAGGACTGGCAGAAATCATGCGCCGCCAGCCCGATCCGTCGCTCCACCGGCGGCAGGCCAAAGGCGCGCCTCATCGGGCGGGACATCCAAGGACCAGGCTGGGTTTCGGCCGGCCAGGTGCCCTCATTCAACCCACCCAGGATGATCCGATCCACGCTGGTCAAGCGCGCTTCGATTCCGCCCAGGATGAGCACACGCGGATGCCCCGTAAACGGTGAGCGCAGCGTGCGGCCGTTGGCTGCCCGCTCAAGCAAGGCCCGAAATTGCGGCAGACTGACCGGTTGAGATGACGCTTCACGCCCAACGAGCGTTTCCGCCCATTCCATCAAGAAACCGATGACCCCTTCGGCCCCGGTTTGCGCCCAGACCATTGGTTCCGCGTCCAATCCGTCGGCACTGTCGGTGTCGGTATCGCTCTCAGGGTCAGTTTCCATCTGTGGCATGGACAGCGTTTCGATGGCCTCCACCAGTGCAATCAGCCAGGAAAGCGCCGTCCAGCTTTGCGGATTTTCAGCCGTGTCGGCCTCCAGCCGCATGTCCTGAGTCGCAGCGATCACCCGATCCAGCACAGCAAAAGCCGCCTGCCGCCCCTGAATTTTGGGGTTGGCGTCCAACCAGTTGATCAGGGGCGTGAAGCCATTGCCCGAGGCTGTGTTGCGCAGCACGTGCAGATCAAGCGCCGCCCGTCCACGCATCCGCACTGCGTCGCCCAGCCCCATTTGACACAAGGGATGATGCAGAAGGGATAGCAGATCAAAGTGCTCCACCTTGCCCTCAACGACGTCCAGCACGATACGGGCGAATTTAAACGCCGGCGCGTCTTCGAGCCTCAAGCCAGCGGAATCGTCCGGCTCGATGCCCCATCGCTGCAGGTGCCCTTTGACCCTTTCGGCCAACCCCCGATCCGGCGTGACCAGCGCCGATACGTAGGCCGGGCGGTCCAGACCTTCTCGCAGCGCCAGCGCGATGGTTTGCGCTTCGATGTCATCGTCTGGCGCCTCGTAGAGTGTCACGTCTTCAAAGGCGCTTTCGATCTCGCTGGTACTCAGACCGGCCACCCCAGCCCGCCATCCTTCGCTCAGGCTTGCGGTGGTCTCAGCCGGCAGCATGGCCTTGGACAACAGCTGTGTTCTGGGTTCTCGTCCGTGTTCGTCGTCCCCCAGTCCGGGCCAGAGCTGCACCTGATCCGGGCTCTGCTCACAGCCTTTGAGCACTTCATGAAAGCCGTACTGCGGATGGGTGATTTCATGCTCGATTTCAGCCCAGGTCGCCGGGCTCAAATCTGGATCCATGCCGGGCAGCACCACGGCCCCCTGCGGCAGCTTCAACACGGCGGCAAGCAAGGCCCGGGTGGCGGGAATGGAGCCGGTTGACCCAGCGGCGATGACCGGCCCGCGCGGCGGCGAAAGCCGCCAGCTCCGGATCTGGTTCTCAATGGACACACGGCGGCGCATGGCGGGCGAAATGTAGCCGGCTTCTGCTTCGACCTGCGGCCAGACTTCATAGAGGATTTCCAGGAACAGCAGTGATTTTTCCCAGTGAACGGCCAATTCCGCACCTTCCACCAGGGTTTTAAAGGCGTCGGCCTTTAACCCCTCGGTCTCGATCTGGTCCATCAACCGGGACAGTTCCTGCGCCAGTGCCATAACGTGGTCCGCGCTCAGGCTCGCATCCTTCTTAGCCACCAACTCGGCCAACGCAGCCTCGCGCTTCAGCTTAGGCCAGGGGGGAGAGAGGTCGAGATCAGTGTCAGGCAGTGCATCGGCATCGATCCCGCCAACAATCGCCTCCCCTACCGCATCCTCATCTGACAAATCGCCCATGGGCACCATGCGTGGCAGCAGCATGGCTTCGCCTTCGCGCAAACGCAAAAACGTTGTTTGCAACGTCCGGCTCGCGCGGCGATTTGGCAGCAAAATCAGGGCGTTGGCCAGATCTAAGTCCGCTTTCAGCAACCCACGGGCCAGCGCCGCACCAAAGTCTGCGTACGAAGGAATGTTGTAAAGACCGCGCAAACTCACAGCACCCCTCCGGCCAACCTGTTCGCCCACGCATCCGGGCCACTGAAATGGAAGGTTCGCGCCTCTTCGACGTCAGGATGAAGCTCAATCTTGATGGTCAGGGCTTCAGCTGGGCGCAAGTCCTGCAACCGGTCGGGCCACTCGACCAGAGTCACTCCATCAGCGATGGCGTCGTCCCAGCCGAGGTCAAAAACCTCTGCCGCCTCACCCACGCGATAGAGGTCGAAGTGCGTCACCACGAGCGTTTCGACGTTGTAAATCTGACTGAAAGTGAAGGTTGGACTGGCGACCAGGGCGTCTGGATCACCCAGCACCGAGCGGATCAGGGCACGGCTGAACGCGGTTTTGCCAGCACCGAGCGTGCCTTCCAACAAAACCACATCACCAACACCCAGGGCAGACGCAAGCCGGGCCGCAAGCCGGGCGGTTCCGGCTTCGTCGTCAACGAAAATGGTCACAAAATATCGGTCGAGGCTTCCCATTGCGGGGAAACTCGCACGAGAACATAATGGGTACAATAGTGTTTGGTGTGCAAAAGCCGCTAAAGTTAGCGGAATTCTTCGTCCCGGTGCACGCCATAGAGCTGAGGCTGCGGAATCCAGCCGCTCATTTCGTCAAATTGCATATTGCACCAGCCCTCTTGGCATCGCTCCAGCTTGCCAACAAGACCATCTTCCATCAGCGCAACAATTTGTGCGTCGGGCGTCGGGTCACGGTAGAGCCTTGCCCCCTCAACCAGGACCATTCCGGTGCGCTGATTGCTCAGAACCACGCGGTTCATCCAGCCAATGGTGCCGTCAAAATCTCTGACCTTTCGCCAGTTATCGTGCTCAGCAACCACCTGCATTGGCAGGTCTTTTCGCAAGTAGACCCACTCGATGGCATGCTGCATGGTGGGCCCACGACGCATGAACGCTTTGTCTTCAGACAGCGAAACAAAGCGTGGTAGCGTTTTCCCGGTCTCAGGACCGGTGCCGACATGCTGGGCATCCGCACGCGAAGAAAGTGCCATCATCGAACCGACGACGACCAGCGCAATGGATAAGACCCAGGTGATGCGGCGAAGGGTCGACGTGGCACGTCGAGCCCTTCGACTTGAAACAACGAATTGCACGGTAAATAAACCCGCTTTTACACTTCAAAAATTACTTTGATGACGCCTTTACTGCCACGCAGAAAATTTCGCGGCACGCCAACGAATCATGTTTGATCTAAAAAAGTGTTGGTTTCAAGCGTTTTAGGGCAATTTCTTAAACCATCGACAGAGTGACCGCCAAATTGTGGTTTCAATCACACACCAAGTCTCATAATACGCAGCGGCCAGGTCGAAACCAGGTGCGACTCTGGTCGATTACCCGTCGTCAACCACTGCACCGCCGCGTGCGCAGCCAGTTGTCCCATCAGCATCGAAGACGTCGCCAGAACCCCGACATCAGCACAATTTTGCTGCGGCGGTGGGCCTTCTGGGAACAAATGGCTGTAGCGCCGGGTTTCGTCATCCAGGCACAGCAGCTGACCCTCGGTGCCTGTCACGGATGCAGCCAGCAACCAAACCCCGCTCCCCTGCGCCCAGTCCGCCACCACGACCCGCGTCGAGAAGTTGTCTGAACCATCGATGATCAAATCATGCCCGCTGAGTAGGTTTGCGACATTCTGTGCACGCACGGGCTGAATATCGACGCCCACACTCAGCCCCGGGTTGATGTCTTCGAGCACTTCAGCGGCAACTAGGGCCTTGGGCCGCCCAACATCTGCTGCACGAAACAGGATTTGGCGGGGCAAGTTGGACGCATCGACCGTGTCCGGATCAATCAGAGTCAACCGCCCCACACCCGAATGCGCCAGCGCCTGAGCCGCCGGACAGCCGATACCGCCCATACCGACCAGTGCCACGCTCGATTGCTGCAAGCGCAGCTGCCGCTGGGGTCCGATTTCAGGCAAGATCAGGTGTCGCGCATACCGTTCGAGATCATCGTCGGAAAACGCGGCCAGCGCCTCGTCATCGTCAACGCCGGAGTCAGACACCGGTCGAACCGAACCCGCCGGTCCCGCGTTCTGTGTCATCGAGATGAGACACTTCGCTGAAAGCACCCTGAACCACCGGCGCGATCACCAGTTGCGCGATCCGCATACCGCGCTCGATCACAAACGCCTGCTGACCGAGGTTGATCAGGGGCACTTTGACTTCACCGCGATAATCGCTATCGATCGTCCCGGGCGCGTTCAGCACGGTGAGACCATGCTTAACGGCCAATCCCGAACGCGGGCGCACCTGCGCCTCAAAGCCCTGCGGGAGAGCCATGGCAAAGCCGGCTGGGATCAGTCCGCGCTCTCCGGGCTGGAGCGTCTGCGGTTCCGCGACAGCCGCCTGAATATCAGCACCCGCTGATCCGGGCGTTTCGTAGGATGGCAGACCCAGCCCCTCGCCGTTGTCCAACCGCTTGAAGTTCACTGTAGGGTTCATGCCAGCGCCTCCACGATGCGCTCAACCAGCCGCGCAGCGACCTGATCCTTGCTCAGCTTAGGCCAGGGATCGGTGCTACTGGCCGAAACCAGGGTAACAGTGTTGCTGTCTTCGCCAAAAACCGCTCCGCCTGAAACGTCGTTGGCAAGGATCCAGTCCGCGTTTTTCTGGGTTACCTTGGCGCGCGCATTTGCAACCACGTTTTCGGTTTCAGCCGCGAAGCCAATCACCAGACGAGGGCGATTTGGCGCCTTTGCGATGGTCGCCAGAATGTCAGGGTTTTTGACGAAACTCATGGATATTTCCGCGTCCCCAGACGGCTTCTTGAGCTTCTCAGAGGCGGTCGTTTTTGGCTTCCAATCCGCCACCGCCGCAGCAAAAATAGCGATATCGGCGGGCAGAGCGGCGTCTGCGGC
>PAHJ01000062.1 GCA_002705565.1 Geminicoccus sp.
CTCCCGTGGTGCAACGCGCCGCACCGCTGGGTGCCGACGTCATCACTTATTCCGCGACCAAGCACATCGACGGACAGGGGCGCTGCATGGGTGGGGCGATTTGCTGTTCAGAGGAATTCTACACTGAGCACCTGCAGCATTATATTCGCCACACTGGTCCCTCACTGAGCCCCTTCAATGCCTGGACACTGGCCAAAGCCCTGGAAACGCTGGATTTGCGCGTTTCCCGCATGGCCGAAAATGCCCAGCGTGTTGCGGAATACCTGGAAGGCCACAGCGCCGTGAACCGTGTTTGCTATCCCGGTCTCCAAAGCCACACTCAACGCGAGATCGCGATCCGGCAGATGCGGAATGGCGGAACGCTTGTGGCCTTTCAGGTTGAAGGCGGCAAAGCCAATGCTTTCAAAATGCTTAACGCGCTGCGCCTCATTCGGATTTCAAACAACCTCGGCGACAGCAAATCTCTGATCACCCATCCGGCAACCACCACCCACCGTGTGCTGAGCGAAGAGGACCGCTGGAGTGTTGGCATTTCGAACTGTTTGGTGCGTTTGAGCGTGGGGCTCGAAGACTCTGAGGACCTGAAAACAGACCTCGAGCGCGCGCTGAGCACCATCAGCTAGCGCACTGGCCGTCGAAATAAAAAGGGGAAAGGCACGCGTGTTGCGCGCCTTTCCCCACATATCCAAACCCAAAGCCCACCATCCGGGTGGGCGCAAAATCAGATCCCGAAGAGCAAACGGCTCGGGTCTTCGATGTTCTCTTTCACTTTGACCAGGAACGTCACCGCTTCCCGGCCATCGATGATCCGGTGGTCGTAGGACAGCGCAAGATACATCATCGGGCGAATGACCACTTCACCGTTGATCGCAACCGGGCGATCTTCGATTTTGTGCATGCCCAAAATTGCGCTCTGCGGCTGGTTCAGGATCGGCGTAGACAGCATCGAGCCGTAGATCCCACCGTTGGAAATTGTGAAGGTGCCACCGGACATTTCCGCCATGGACAGCTTGCCGTCCCGCGCGCGCTTGCCAAAGTCGGCAATGGTGCCTTCAATATCCGCGAACCCCAGCGTGTCAGCGTTCCGGATCACGGGCACAACCAGCCCGTTTTCAGTGCCAACGGCGACGCCAATATTGTAGTAATTCTTGTAAATGATGTCGGTGCCGTAGATCTCGGCATTGACTGCAGGCAGCTCCTGCAGCGCTGCTACACAGGCCTTGGCGAAGAACGACATGAAGCCCAGCTTGATGCCGTACTTTTTAACGAAGGCCTCCTGGTGGGTTTTGCGCAGTGCCATGATCGCAGACATATCAACGTCGTTAAACGTGGTCAGCATGGCCGCGTTGTCTTGTGCTTCCTTGAGCCGCCGCGCAATGGTCTGGCGCAGGCGGGACATACGTACGACCTCTTCCTCACCGCCGGGCTGGCGTGGGGGCAGCTCGTTTGTCGGCGTCAGCGCAGAAGACTTCGCCGCGACTGCGTTGGAGACATGCCCCGCCGGCCAAGAACCCGCCTTAGCCGCCTTCAGTGCCTCCGTCGGCATAATCCGCGCTGCCGCAGCTGGCGCTGGTGCAGCGGGCTTTGGCATGGGCGCTGCCGAGACTTCAGCGGTCGGCTGTTGCATTGCCGTGGGCGCGGGCGCTGGCGCAGCCGCAGCGGGCGCATCGCCCTCTTCCATCAGGCCCAGAACCGCGCCAACTTCAACAGTTGCCCCTTCTTCCGCCGATACAGCCGCGACCACGCCATTGGCCGGCGCACCCACTTCGAGCGTCACTTTGTCCGTTTCCAGTTCGACCAAAGGTTCGTCCTGAGCCACTGCTTCACCGGGCTTTTTCAGCCACTGTGCCACGGTGGCTTCAGTAACGGATTCACCTAAAACCGGGACAACGATTTCTACAGCCATTCGCTGTTTTCCTTTTACTTTTTTTTGGGCGACTAGCGTCGCTTTACCGGTCCAACCAAGGCCGCTTCGACCAAAGCCGCCTGTTGTTTCTTGTGGAGCGAGCCAGAACCTGTGGCTGGCGATGCAGCCGCGGTGCGACCGGCATAGCCTGCGCGCCCTGCGGCGGCTCCCACCTGCTCAAGAACGTCTTCGATATAAGGGTCCACGTGCGTCCAGGCGCCCATGTTCTTAGGCTCTTCCTGACACCAGACGAACTCGCAATGCTTGAAGCTCTCCATCTCTTCGGCGAGCGCGATACTCGGGAAGGGATAAAGCTGCTCGATCCGGACAAGATGGACATGCTCCAGTCCGCGTTGCTCCCGCTCTTCGAGCAGGTCGTAGTAGACCTTGCCCGTGCACAGAACCACGCGCTTGGCGTCCTTTCGTGCCGCGACATCCATGGAACGGTCTTCGAGCAGAACCCGGTGGAACGTCGAACCGTTCATGAAATCCTCTTTAGGCGAAACGCAGCGCTTGTGCCGAAGCAGCGACTTGGGTGTCATCAGGACCAGAGGCTTGCGGAAATCCCGGCGAAGCTGTCGGCGCAGAATGTGGAAGTAGTTGGCAGGCGTGGTGCAGTTGGCGACCTGCCAGTTGTCTTCACCGCACATCTGCAAGTACCGCTCCAGGCGCGCCGAAGAGTGCTCCGGCCCCTGCCCTTCGTATCCATGCGGCAGTAGCAGCACCAGACCGGACATCCGCAGCCACTTGGCTTCGGCGGAGGAAATGAACTGGTCGATGATGATTTGCGCGCCGTTCGAAAAGTCACCGAATTGCGCTTCCCAAAGGGTCAGGGCCTTGGGCTCTGTGTAGGAATAGCCGTATTCAAAGCCAAGCACCCCAGCTTCCGACAGCGGCGAGTCAATGATCTCCAGGCGCGCCTGATCTTCGCCCAAGGTCATCAGCGGTGTGTGTGTCGCTTCGGTTTCCTGATCCGTCAGCACGGCGTGACGCTGGGTGAAAGTCCCGCGGCGCACGTCCTGCCCAGAAAACCGGATGGGAGTACCTTCCATCAGCAGGGAGCCAAAGGCCATGGATTCAGCCGTCGCCCAGTCGAAGCCGTTACCGGATTCAAACATCTCCCGCTTGTTATCCATCAGGCGGACAACCTTCTTGTTCGGTGCGAAGTCTCCCGGCATCGATGGCAACTGTTCGGCCAGAACCATCCACTGCTCAACCGACAAGCCGGTTTTTCCGCGCCGAGGGCCGCCTTCAGCGCGTTTCAGACCTTGCCAGGAACCACCCAACCAGTCGGCACTATTGGGTTTGTAGGACTGTGCAGCCTCAAACTCTTCGGCCATGAGGGCTTGAAAGTCATCGTGAAGTTGTTGCGCTTCAGCTGGCGATATCAGGTTCTCAGCAGCCAGCTTGTCTGCGTAGAGTTTACGCGTTGGGCGCTGCTTTTTGATCTGCTTGTACATGAGCGGCTGCGTAAACGCCGGCTCGTCGCCCTCGTTGTGGCCAAAGCGACGGTAGCAGAACATGTCAATCACGACATCTTGCTTGAATTCCTGCCGGAACTCCATGGCGATACGGGCCACGTGGATGACGGCTTCCGGGTCATCCCCGTTAACATGGAAGATCGGCGCTTCGATCGCTTTGGCAATGTCGGTACAGTAAGGGCCGGGACGCGCATTGACCGGATTGGTGGTGAAGCCAATCTGGTTATTGATGATGAAGTTAATCACCCCACCCGTGCGGTAGCCCTTCAGACCCGTCAGATCGAGCACTTCGGGCACCAGGCCCTGTCCAGCGAAGGCCGCGTCCCCATGGATCAAGATCGGCATAACCTTGGTGCGATCACTGTCGCCGTGCTGATCCTGCTTCGCCCGCGCCTTGCCCACCACGACCGGGTTAACGGCCTCAAGGTGCGAAGGATTGGGATTGAGGGACAGGTGAACGGTTTCACCGTCAAACTCACGGTCAGCCGAAGACCCTAGGTGGTACTTAACGTCGCCCGAGGCATTGACGTCATCGGGGAAAGCGAACCCCCCCAGAAACTCATTTAAAATCGCCCGGTATGGCTTGTTCATGAAGTTGGCCAGAACGTTCAGCCGTCCCCGATGCGCCATGCCGAGCACAACTTCCTTCAGCCCCAGCTGTGAACCGCGCTTGAGGATTTGCTCCAGCGCCGGAATCATGGTCTCTGCACCGTCGAGGCCAAAGCGCTTGGTTCCGGGAAACTTCTTATCGAGGAAGACTTCGAAGCCCTCTGCATGAGTCAGACGCTCCAGAATGGTCCGCTTGCCCATTTCCGTGAAGTCAGTCTTATTCTCGATGCCTTCAATCCGCTCCTGCACCCATGCTTTCTGCACCGGATCGGTGATGTGCATGAACTCAACACCAATCGACCCACAATAGGTCGCGCGGCAGCGATCGAGGATCTGCTGCACCGTCGCGTATTCGCCCAGGCCCAACACGTTGTTGATGTAAACGTCCCGGTCCATGTCCGCGGCGGAGAACCCATAGTTCGCCGGGTCCAGTTCCTCGTGCTCACCCTGCCGCTTGAGCCCCAGGGGGTCCAAATCGGCCTTCAAGTGGCCACGAATGCGGTAGGCCCGGATCATCATCAAGGCAGCAACAGAATCCTGCGTGGCAAGCTTGGCCGCTTCGGCGTCCAGACCGCCGCCGGCCTCTTTGGCCTTTTTCGCTGCTGCCGCCTGCTCGGCGGCCTCCTCAGCACTGATGGCCCCCACGATCCTGGTATTTCGCGGTTTCCAACTGGGGCCATTAAAATCACCAAACAGGGCCGCTTCGTCGTCACTCAATGCGGCAAAGAATTCTTGCCAATTGGAATCAACTGCTGACGGATTTTGCGAATATAGGGCAAACAAATCAGCAATATAAGAAGCGTTAGCGCCTGTTAGCGCGGAGAGCGGGTCGTCGTACGAGGCTGCATCACCAGCCTGATCCAGCGGTGCCATTGGTTTCCTGTCTCTACAATGGTGTGAACGGGCCTAAATAAGGGGTTCACAAGGAAGCAAACAAAACTGTGATTTAAATGTACGCCTCTCGGACAAGAATTAAAAGCGCCCCCTACTGCTGCATCTGCGACCACTGCAAGGCCTTCCTTGCATGGCTTCGTGTTTAGCGCTCCTCCGCCTTCGCCCGACTCCTTGGCATAGATTCGTGAATCGATTCGTGCATTATGAGAGTTTAATGCCTGTCTCGTCGCAATAACTCATAATTACGCGCCCAGCACTTCAAAAAGTACGTGTTTGCATAGACTTATCCCCACAAATACGTCCTTTCTAACCCCTGATTTGACACACAACTCCGTCGTCATGGCCCCCAGTATTTTGTTGCCAACGACGCAGGGAATTTCCTGATTTGAGTTGCCAGAGGTTGATTGAAATTGAGGGACGACGCGATGCGACGTTTTCTGAGACATGGTCCAGCGGCCATAGTGACCGCCGCTGCCGCACTCTTGGTGGGGTGTGAAGCGATGGAGAACAGCGACGTTGCTTCACAGCGCTTACTCCATGGCCACGCCTTCCATGGTCAGGGTGACTATGTCGAGCTCTCAAGCGCAACGGTGGCCCGTCCGTTTAATCGTGCCGCAATCTCTACGTCTGACGCTCTGGAAAATTTTCTCTGGGATCACTCTGTCCGAGCACTGATCGTCTCCAGAGGCGACGATATCGTCCTAGAGGCCTACACGGCTGATCACGACGAAACCACGCTTTGGAACACGCACGGTATCAGCACGACCATGATCGCGTCTGCCGTCGGCACGGCGATCAAGGAAGGCAAGATCCAGTCGCCGGATGAGTATATTTCCCTGCACCTTCCAACTTACGGTGGCTCTGGCCTGACATGGCGGCATTTACTGACCATGACGCCGAACCTGAAATACCGTGAAACGCCCTTCTCTCCGGTATCACAGACCGCTCGCCTGTTCACGGATGACGATTTCTCCGATCTGATCGAACAACCCGAGTTCACCGAAAACCAGCCTGGTGAGGAGTTTCAGTACAGCTCCTTAACCGCACAAGTGATGGCTGAGGGGCTCGAGGCTGTCTACGACGCTCCGATCGAGCGGATCATTACCAACGAGGTTTGGTTTCCGATGCGCTCGGAGCTGTCCGCACTTTGGTCGATCTCAGAAGAGGATCGCCAGGCCCGCGCGGGCTACGGTCTCTACATGAGCTCCCGCGATATGTGGCGGCTGGGCCGTTTCCTGGCAACCGACATTAAACATCAGGTTGATCCTGAATTCCTTGCTGAGATGCAGGGTCCAGCGGCCGGCAAGGGCCGCTTCTTCAAACGCGCCGAATCCCGCCTCTTATCCGAGGATTGGGGTTACGGTTTTGGAACTTGGTTCGTGAAATTCCCGCTGAACGGCAAACTGGTTGCGGGCTACGGATCAATTGGGTTTGGAGGCCAAACCGTCCTGAACGTACCACAGTACGACATGACGATCGCCATCATGGCGCAGGTGCCTCCTAAAGGTGGTCGAGCTGTGTTTTTCCAGTCGATATTGGAATACGCACTCAATCAGGAGGGTTGATGCAAGAATTTTGATCCCTTTTGCTTCAACTCACGCTTCTCATACTTAAAAGGCGGTTTCCTTTTTATAAGGAGACCGCCTCTTTTTTTGCCAAATATCAACGCGTCCAGAGAGGCTTAACCCAAAGCCTTGATCATCGCCTCGCCCAGGCCAGCCGGGCTGTCAGATACAAGATAACCCGCCGTTTTCATGGCTTCGATCTTAGAGCCAGCATCGCCTTTGCCACCAGCGATGATCGCGCCAGCGTGACCCATCCGCTTACCCGGAGGTGCAGAAACACCCGCGATGAAGCCAACAATGGGCTTCTTGTTTTTCTGCGTAGCATAGAAGGCCGCAGCCTCCTCCTCAGCGGAACCGCCGATCTCGCCAATCATAATGATGCCTGCGGTTTCATCGTCGGCAAGGAACAGCTCCAGACAATCGATGAAGTTCGTGCCGTTCACAGGGTCCCCGCCAATGCCGATGCAGGTCGATTGCCCCAAACCAGCCGCCGTTGTTTGCGCCACCGCCTCGTAGGTCAGGGTGCCGGAGCGGGAAACGATGCCGATTTTGCCGCGCTGGTGAATGTGTCCAGGCATAATGCCAATTTTGCATTCATCTGGGGTAATGACACCGGGGCAGTTTGGGCCGATCAGACGCGTTTTTGACCCGGAAAGGGCGCGCTTGACTTTGACCATATCCAGCACCGGAATACCTTCGGTGATACACACCACCAACTCGATTTCCGCTTCAATGGCTTCCATGATGGAATCAGCGGCAAATGGGGGTGGAACGTAGATGACAGACGCGTTGGCCTCGGTGGCGTGCTTGGCTTCTGCGACAGTGTTGAACACAGGAAGATTCAGGTGCGATTGCCCGCCCTTCCCCGGTGTTACACCACCGACAACCTTGGTGCCGTAGGCAATGGCCTGCTCGGAATGAAACGTACCTTGCGACCCGGTGAAACCCTGCGTGATGACGCGCGTGTTTTTATCGACGAGAACGGCCATGTTACGCAGCCTCCTTCACGGCTTTGGTAATCTTGTCAGCAGCGTCAGCCAGATTGTCTGCCGGAATGATCGTCAGGCCAGAGCTCGCCATGATTTCCTTGCCCTTCTCGACATTCGTGCCTTCCAGCCGGACCACCAGCGGCACCGACAGGCTGGTTTCCCGCGCCGCCGCAACCACACCGCTCGCGATGATGTCGCACTTCATGATGCCACCAAAGATGTTGACCAGAATGCCTTTGACGTTCGGGTCGGAGAGGATGATCTTGAACGCTGCCGTGACCCGCTCCTCCGTCGCGCCGCCGCCCACGTCGAGGAAGTTGGCCGGTTCGGAGCCGTAGAGCTTGATGATGTCCATGGTCGCCATGGCAAGGCCTGCGCCGTTGACCATACAGCCGATTTCACCATCGAGTTTGACGTAGTTCAGCTCCCACTGCGCGGCTTCGAGTTCGGAGGCATCTTCCTCGTCCTCATCGCGCAGCTCTTCGACGTCCTTGTGGCGGTAAAGTGCGTTGTCATCAAAGCCAACTTTCGCGTCGAGTGCGACCATGTCGCCGGCTCCGGTTACCACCAGTGGGTTCACTTCCACCATCGCACAGTCCAGCTCGGTGAAGGCTTTGTACATGGCAAACAGGAACTTGGTCGCAGACTTGATCTGTGCGCCTTCCAACCCGAGGCCAAAGGCGATCGAGCGGGCATGATGCCCCTGAATTCCTGTCGCAGGGTCGATATCGACCTGCATGATCTTGTCCGGCGTTTCCTCGGCCACGGTCTCAATGTCCATCCCACCTTCGGTCGAGGCAACAATGGTCACGCGGGAGGTAGCGCGATCGACGAGAAACGAGAGGTACAACTCGCGCGCGATGTCACAGCCATCTTCGACGTAGAGGCGCTTAACTTCCTTACCGTCAGGTCCGGTTTGTTTGGTCACCAGGGTATTACCCAGCATGAAATCCGCCGCAGTCTTGACGTCAGCGATGGACTTTACAACCCGCACACCCCCGCCCGTTGTCCGCTCAGGATCATTGACAAAATGACCTGCGCCGCGGCCGCCCGCATGAATTTGCGACTTAACGACGAAGACAGGCCCGCCGAGCCTTTCTGCTGCTGCAACCGCCTCGTCAGGCGTGAAGGCAACACCGCCATCAAGCACGGCAACTCCGTACTTCTTCAGCAGCTCTTTGCCCTGATACTCGTGGATGTTCATGGAAAGGAAGGCTCCTTGTCATTTGCTGCTCTGTCGAGTGACAGGACAACTGATGCTTCGTCTTGTGACCGGACAATCTCAAGCCAGAGGCACCTGCGCGCAGGCGTCGCGTCTTGATCAACTGAAGTCGCACGCACAATACCCCCGCCTTAGCATGGGTCAATGCGCACACAGTGCTTATCGGTAGCGCGCGAAACGAATACGAGTCAGTTGCATAAGCCCTACGCAAAGGATCTGTAAGCCTGCATGACCAGAGGCTTCACCGATCCTCCGCATTGGGGTTATTGACCCAGGTGTCGCGCAGCGCCTCCTTGCCCGACTGCGAGTCCTGCACGAACAGGCTCTCCAACTCGTCTACTATGGCCCGCACGCGACGAATCCGCTCCGCCTCGTCGACGTTATCGAAATCGGAGCGGATTTGCTCTTTCAGCAGTTCGAGATCGTAGTCTTTAAACTTGTTGGCCGCTCGCCGGGCTGCGTAGGGTTTGACACCCAGCATTTCCAACGACTGGCGTGCAATCATCAGTGCTCCGTCAAAGGTTTCGCGCACCACGCCTTCGGCGCCTGCGCGGGTGAGGCTGAGCGCGTCCGTCCGACCCTTGGCACGCGCAACGATTTTCAGGTGCGGGAAGTTCTTCCGGGCTGTTTCCACGATTTTTACAGCCTCCCCCGGGTCGTCCACAGCAACAATCAGCAAGCGCGCCGCACCGGCACCCGCGCTGTTCAGCAAATCGACCCGTGACGGGTCGCCGTAGAAGGACTTCATGCCAAACCGCCGCATGAATTCAACCTGATCAGGGTTGTTATCCAGCACTGTCGCTTGGATCCCCTGTCCAAGCAGAAACCGGGTAATGACGGTTCCAACACGACCAAAGCCGGCGATAATGACGGCGTTTTCGTCGTCCGGCCTATCCTCTGCTCGCGGCGCTGTTTCTGCCTTAAGACGCGGTTGGATCACCATCTCGTTGAACATCAGCAACAACGGCGTCACGACCATAGAAAGCGCCACAACCAGCGTGAAGCGCTCGGTAATACTGCGGGGCAGCACGTCTTCGCTGATCATGAAGCCGAACAGCACAAAGGCAAACTCACCCCCTTGCGCCAATAGCAGCGCGAAGGTGATGCGGTTGCCTTGTTCGAGGCGAATGATCGTTCCAAGCGCGTAAACCACCGCCGCTTTGAGCGCCACCAGGCCAACCAGCAGTGCGGCGATCACAAGGGGCTCAGCGAGCAAAATGGCAAAGTTGATCTGCGCACCGACCGTGATGAAAAATAGGCCCAGCAACAATCCTTTGAAGGGCTCAATATCGCCTTCGAGCTCGTGGCGATACTCGCTGTCCGCAAGAACCACCCCCGCGATGAAAGTACCCAGCGCGGCTGACAGGCCAATCGCACCCATCAGGAACGCAATCCCAACCACGATGAGCAGGGCAACGGCCGTGAAAAGCTCACGAATGCGCGTGCGCGCGACGGTCCGGAAAACCGGCCGCAGCAGGAACCGGCCCGCTACGACGATCCCGGCGATCACCGCCACCGACACCATCGCCTGCCCCCAGGCTGGCAGCATAGTGGTCAGGTCAAAGAGCGCGTCTGACGCGGAGCCATGATCTTCGCCGTGACCTCCACCATCGTTTCCGTGTCCATCCCCAGTGCTGGCATGATCACTGGCAAAGCCGCCTGGGTGAGCCAAAAACGGTAGTGCAGCCAGGATCGGGATGACGGCCACATCCTGGAACAGCAGAACAGAGAACGAATTCTGACCAGTTGGCGTGCCTAACTGGTTCTTTTCATTGAGGGTTTGCAACACAATGGCCGTTGATGACAACGCAAGAGCCAGTCCCAGCGCCAGCCCCATGCGCCAGTCCAGGCCAAAGACCATCCCAGTCGCCATCATCACGAATGCAGTAATGAGAACCTGTGCACCGCCGACCCCCAGAATGGGGCCTCGCAGCCGCCATAGTTTGGCGGGCTCCAGCTCCAGCCCCACCAGAAACAGCATCATCACTACGCCAAACTCGGCGATGTGAGAAATCGCCACCGCGTCGACGCCTAACCAAGCCAAGATGGGCGCAATGACCACTCCGGCGATCAGATAACCCAGGACCGAGCCCAGGCCCAGGCGTTGGAAAAAGGGGACGGCGATGACCGCGGCCGCCAAAAATACGGTCGCAAGAAACAGGAAAGAGGACGTCATCAGGCAACCCTCCCCACTTCAACCGATCGCGCCGCCAACAGTGACGCCAGTCGCCGTTCATAGGTTCCCAAAAAGTCGGCGCGCATGTCGTCGGAGACGTGATTGGCGTTGTGGAGCGTGAGCGGTGGCTCGTATGTCATGCCGCAAAGATGGGCCGTCGCTTCAAAGGGGCGGAGCAGTTCTTCGACAGTGAATTGATTGTGGCCAGCAGCGGAATAGGCGGCGTCGGACCCGCCTGTTGTGATCACCGACAGCAGCGACTTTCCCGACAAGGCCCGAGCACCTTTGCCGTAAGCCCAACCGTGTTCCAGCACCACATCAAGGTATTCTTTGAGCAGCGCCGGGGAGGAATACCAATAAAATGGATGCTGCAAAACGATCACGTCAGCAGCATCCCAAGCCGCCTGTTCCTGTTCAACGTGAACATCGAAATCGGGGTAGAGATCGTACAGCCGACGCACGCTGACGCCATTCATGCCCTCCACCTTGTCAGCCAACATGGCCCCGGTGCGAGAGGCTTCTTCAGCAGGATGGGCAAACAAGACGACGGCGGTTGCAGACACGGCATTTCCTCGGCGTTGCCGTCCGCCGTCTGGGGCCAGGAAAGCCGGGGGGCGTGTGCCGAGCACCTGACCCTATCCAGGTACAGGTATCGCTATTCCCCCCACTTCCCGTTTGTGAAGTCTGGAAACGATCGCTAGGCCAGAGCGGCCACAGCGTCGTTCAACCCCTTCACAGCATCGACGGACTGGTTGAACATGTCGATTTCCTGATCGGTCAGCGGCAGTTCGACGATGCGTTCCACACCGTCGGCGCCAATGATAACCGGGACGCCAACATACATATCATTCACGCCATATTGGCCGCTGAGCATCGCAGCGCAAGGCAAGAGTCTCTTTTTGTCTTTAATGTACGATTCTGCCATGGAAATCGCAGACGAAGCGGGCGCGTAGAATGCTGATCCAGTACCCAGCAGAGCAACGATCTCGCCGCCTCCCTTGCGCGTCCGGTCAACGATGGCGTCAACCCGGTCTTGCGTGATCCAGCCCATTTTGATCAGGGTTGGCAGGTCGATACCCGCCACGGTCGTGTAGTTGACCACAGGAACCATGGTGTCACCATGCCCGCCCAGAACAAACGCGGAGACGTCTTCGACCGACACGTTCATTTCATCTGCCAGGAAATGGCGGAAGCGCGCGCTGTCCAAAACGCCAGCCATGCCAACAACCTTGTGCGCCGGGCAACCGGACGCTTCCTGCAATACCTTCACCATAGCGTCTAGTGGGTTTGTAATGCAGATCACAAAGGCATTGGGCGCGTGTTCTTTAATCCCAGCGCCAACGGCGTTCATGACCTTGACGTTGATTCCAAGCAGGTCATCGCGGCTCATTCCCGGCTTGCGCGCAACACCAGCGGTCACGATCACAACATCAGCGCCAGCTATCTCTGCGTAGTCATCTGTACCCATCATTCGCGCGTCAAAGCCCTCAACAGGGGCGGCTTCGGCGATATCAAGCGCCTTACCCTTGGCAACGCCTCCCGCCAAATCGAGGAGAACCACGTCGCCGAGATCTTTCATCCCAGCGAGCAGCGCCAGCGTTCCGCCAATGTTTCCGGCACCAACGAGTGCAATTTTGTTTCGAGCCATTCCCTTGTCCTTTTCACCAGAGAGGCGAGCAGCGGTGAACCGTTCGCCCATACAATTCCGCGCTGCCTACTCTCCCGAGTCCCGCCTTCCTTCAAATAAAGGGCGCGAATCAACCATTGAGCGTCGATATTTTGCGGATCCGTTGCCTAGCTAAAGCGGTGATTTCGCTGTGGCAAGTCACTTGATGCGTAGCTGTGTTTTGCAACGCGTAACCTAATCGCAAAGCAACTGTCCCAGAATGGGAGAGGCCCACCAAATCTTTTGCGCGAACTTAGATTTTCTTTGTCTCATAATGGTTTAGAGTCGATTTTAGTCATGAAAATAAATTAACGCGCAATTTCAGTATTCTAACGACTAGTCGCATAATTTTTTTTGCTCGATTCGCATAAGTTGGCATTCCAGTTGCGAGGACAACAGCATCTTTGGTGCCGTGCATATTTCAGCTCGAGCCTCTGATTGTTTGACAGCTCTTCTTACAGCCGACTGGAGACGCGATAATTCGCGTCTCCTTTTTTTTTGCGCGCGCGGGCCGTCCGCATTACCACTTTGATCATCCTTAACCTCGCAATCGTATTGGAACTGTCCATGTCCGGAACTATCAACGCGCGCTTGAAAGACCTGAGCATCACTTTGCCCCCTGCTACGGCACCGGTGGCCAACTACGTGCCAGTGGTTCGGTCGGGGAACCTGCTTTTCGTGTCCGGCCAGATCTGCCTTGCAGATGGCAAACCGGTTGTTGGCAAATTGGGAAATGACGTGAGTGTTGAAGACGGCGCGGCGGCGGCACGACTTTGTGGACTGGCGATCATTGCACAGGTTCAAAAGGCGCTCGACGGCGATTTGGACCGCGTGCAGCAAATCGTGAAGCTGACCGGTTTTGTGAACTCCACCGGCGACTTTGCTGACCAGCCCAAGGTAATCAACGGCGCGTCCGACCTCATGGTCGAAGTGTTCGGTGACAAGGGCCGCCACGCGCGCGCCGCCGTTTCCGCTGCGGCCCTGCCGCTGGGCGTTGCGGTTGAGATCGAAGCGATTGTGGAAGTCGCCTAAGTGACCCTTTCTAACGCTGCACCCGCCGTCACACCGCGTCAGCGGGTGCTCAAGCCTGAGCAAATTCAGGCTGTTTTTGAGGTTTTTCAGGGCATCGAGCCCGAGCCCAAAGGTGAATTGGACTACGTCAACGCCTACACACTGGTGGTGGCCGTCGCGCTGTCAGCGCAGGCGACGGACGTTTCGGTAAACGCCGCCACCCGAGCCCTCTTCGCCAAAGTGACAACCCCGCAACAAATGCTGGATTTGGGCGAAGCTGCGCTCAAGGAGCACATAAAGACCATCGGGCTGTACAACGCCAAAGCCGCCAACGTGATGAAGGCCGCACAGATACTGGTGGATGACTTCGGCGGTGAAGTGCCCGAAGACCGAGCGGCGCTGGAAAGCCTGCCCGGCGTCGGTCGAAAGACCGCGAACGTGGTGTTGCAGATGTATTGGGGACATCCCACAATTGCCGTCGATACGCACGTCTTTCGAGTGTCTAACCGCATGGGGATGGCTGCCGGCAATAACCCGGATCAGGTCGAAGATGGTTTGAACCGACGCGTGCCTGCAGCCTTCAAAAATCACGCGCATCACTGGCTCATCCTGCACGGGCGCTACTTGTGCAAGGCGCGCAAGCCGGAGTGTTGGCGGTGTCCGGTCAGTGAGTGGTGCTGCTTTCGGGAGAAAACAGCAGAACCGGCACCAAAAAAACCCAAAAAGTAGGCCTCTCAATCTCGCTTCGTGCCTTGTTAAAGCCCGACAAAAGCACAGGTTAAAGGCTGTCCAAATCACCCATTTTCCATCGCCCCACGAGGAATCCACCACCCCCATGACTGATCCTGAATCGCAAATGCAAATTCGGACAATTGGCAGCATGTCGGAGGTGTCAGCAGAAATGTGGGACGCCTGCGCAGGGCAATCTAACCCTTTCGTAAAACATGGTTTTTTGTCAGCCCTCGAAGACAGCGGATCGGCGACGGCGGATTCAGGTTGGGCGGCGCAACACGTCTTGCTCGAAGACAGCGGCAGCGGCGCGCTGCTTGGCGCGGTGCCACTCTATGTCAAAAACCATTCATACGGCGAATACGTGTTCGATTGGGGCTGGGCTGATGCCTACGAGCGAGCGGGCGGGCGATATTACCCCAAGGCGCAAGTATGCGTCCCCTTCACCCCGGCAAGCGGCCCGAGGCTCCTGCTCGGTGATGCGTCCGATAGTGACACGCACAAGATTTTGGGCGACGCCCTGGTATCCGTGGCGCGGCAGCTTCAAGTTTCCAGCCTGCACATCACCTTCCCCAACAAATCCGAGTTCGACGCCCTGGGCGAGCTGGAGCATTATGAACAGCGGCTTGGCGTTCAATACCATTGGGAAAACCAAGACTATCAGAGCTTCGATGACTTCCTGAGCCAGCTCAACAGCCGGAAGCGGAAGGCGGTGAAAAAGGAACGCAGGGAAGTCGCAGAGTTGGATGTCGATATTCGTGTGCTATCCGGTCACGACATGACCGAAGCGCTCTGGGACGCCTTCTATACCTTCTACATGAACACAGCCGACCGTAAGTGGGGACAGGCCTATCTAACCCGGGAGTTCTTTTCCCTGCTGGGCGAACGCTGCGCCGATGAAGTCGTCATGGTGATGTGCTTTGAGCAGGATAAGCCGGTCGCCGGCGCCCTCAACCTGCGCGGAGGCGATACGCTCTATGGCCGGAATTGGGGATGCTCGGACGATCACAAGTTCCTGCACTTCGAAGCCTGTTACTATCAAGCCATCGATTACGCCATCACCCACGGCTTGCAGCGTGTGGAAGCGGGCGCGCAGGGATCACACAAGGTGCAGCGCGGCTACCTGCCTGCGGCGACATACTCACTGCACTGGATCGCGGACCCAGGGCTGCGAAGCGCTGTCGCCGATTTTGTCAGGCGCGAGCGGGAGCAGACCGAATATCAAATTTCCGGCATGCTGGAACACGAAAGCCCCTACCGCAAAGCTGAGCGCTAGGCCGGGCTCAGATCTCAGCCCTCTTGCGCAGTGTCTTCACCGCCATCGTCAACCGCTGTGACGCCAGCGCGCTCTAGTTCCTGATCCAGCCCTCGACCCAGCCACAGGAAAAACATGCGGAAGTCGCTGATCAGCGACCAGACGGGATGCGTGAAGGTTGCAGGCCGGTTTCTTTCAACGAAGAAATGCCCAACCCAGGCAAAGAAGTAGCCGCAGACCACA
This sequence comes from Geminicoccus sp., assembly GCA_002705565.1. Lineage (GTDB taxonomy): Bacteria > Pseudomonadota > Alphaproteobacteria > UBA7985 > UBA7985 > UBA7985. The sequence goes on from PAHJ01000062.1 coordinate 15,747, forward strand.
GCCACGATCAGCGAGAGCCAATGCGTGTTCAGCAGAAAATTGAAGAAAAAGATGATCGCGCCACCGGTCCCTATAAAGTGCAAAAAGCGCGTGTTCGACTTACCGTGCTCCTGCAAGTAATAGGGCCAGAATTCCGCATAGCTTGATTTCCGTTCCGCCAACGTAGTGCTCTCCTGTCTCGAATCATTGCGAGCTTGTGCCCGGATCCAAATTTAATACCGTTTTTATATATAAACTGTCCAGTGCGCAGGAAGAACCTCACCATCCCAAGATCACCGGGCCAAGATCACCGGCCCAAGATCACCGGCCCAAGATCGCCTGGCCACAAAGCCAAACAGCCGGAGAGACCCAATCTCCCCGGCTGTTAAAAAAGCACGATCCTGTCCGATGCGTCTTATTTCACTGAGGCTTCGCTGTCCGTGTCATCCGGCGCAGGCAGCTTCGCGACCTCTTCGATGGCGGCAGAAGGGAAGGTGAAGACGAACTCCTGACCATCCCAATCAATTAACACCGAACCGCCGCTTTGCAGTCTACCGAACAGTAATTCCTCGGCGAGCATCTTCTTGATCTTGTCCTGAATCACCCGTGCCAGTGGCCGCGCGCCCATCATCCGGTCATAGCCTTGCTCACCCAGTTCAGTCCGGGCCGTGTCGGTCAGGCGGATGGTGACGGAGCGGTCGGAGAGCTGGTTTTCGAGTTGCAGGATGAACTTCTCGACCACGCGGCCGATGGTTTCCTTGCCCAACGCTGCGAACGGGATCACCGCATCAAGGCGGTTGCGGAATTCAGGGGTAAACAGCCGCTTAATCGCTTCCGTATCCTCGCCTTCCTTGACTGCGGAACCGAAGCCAATGGCAGCCTTCGACATCTCCGACGCGCCCGCGTTTGTGGTCATGATGACCACCACGTTGCGGAAGTTAACGGACTTGCCGTTGGCGTCGGTGAGCTTGCCGTGGTCCATGACCTGCAACAGGATGTTGAAGAGGTCCGGATGGGCCTTTTCGATTTCGTCGAGCAGCAGGACACAGTGCGGCTGCTGGTCAACCGCGTCGGTCAGCAACCCACCTTGGTCAAAGCCAACATAACCCGGAGGAGCGCCAATCAGACGGGAAACCGTATGCCGCTCCATGTACTCGGACATGTCAAAGCGGATCAGTTCGACGCCCATGGTATGGGCCAACTGCTTGGCCACTTCAGTTTTGCCCACCCCGGTCGGACCGGAGAACAGAAAGGCGCCAATGGGCTTTTCCGGTTCACGCAGGCCAGCGCGAGAGAGCTTCATGGCAGTGGACAGCGCGTCGATAGCGTCGTCCTGGCCATAAACCAACCGCTTGAGATCGCGCTCAAGCGTCATCAGCATTTCCTTGTCGTCCTTATTCACCGTCTTGGGTGGGATACGGGCGATTTTTGCAACAATGGCTTCGATTTCCTTCACACCAACGGTCTTTTTCCGTTTGGATGGCGCCGCGAGCTTGGTCGCCGCTCCGGCTTCGTCCAGCACGTCGATGGCCTTATCAGGCAGCTTCCGGTCGCCGATGTAGCGGTTGGATAGCTCCACTGCGGTGCGAATGGCTTCGTTGGTGTAGCGAATACCGTGGTGTGCTTCGTAGCTGGGTTTCAACCCGCGCAGGATTTTCACCGCGTCTTCGACCGACGGCTCATTGACATCGATTTTCTGGAACCGACGCACCAGCGCGCGATCCTTTTCGAAGTATGAGCGGTATTCCTTGTACGTCGTTGACCCAATGGTGCGCAGCTCCCCGCTTGCCAAAGCCGGCTTAAGCAGATTGGAGGCGTCCATCGCGCCGCCAGAGGTCGCACCAGCGCCGATGACCGTATGGATTTCATCAATGAACAGAACAGCACCGTCAAAGGCGTTGATTTCGTCGATCACGGCCTTCAGCCGCTCCTCAAAATCGCCCCGGTAGCGCGTCCCAGCCAGAAGCGCGCCCATGTCCAGAGAGAAGATGGTCGCGTCACTGAGCACTTCCGGCACGTCACCATCGACGATCTTCTTAGCCAGCCCCTCTGCAATGGCAGTTTTACCAACGCCGGGATCGCCTACGTAAAGCGGGTTGTTCTTGGTGCGCCGACACAGCACCTGGATCGTCCGCTCAACTTCGAGGTCACGACCAATCAGCGGATCGATTTTGCCTTCGCGGGCGCGATCGTTCAGATTTCGGCAATACTGCTCCAGCGCCTTGCTGCCGGACTCGCCTGCACCATCCAGGTCCTCATCATCCGAGCCGCGAACGCTGCGGGTTTCGGACAGGTCCTTGTTTTTGGCAATCCCGTGAGAGACAAACTGAACCGCATCCAGGCGCGACATGCCACGTTCTTGTAGGAAGTAAACGGCGAAGCTCTCGCGCTCTTGAAACAGTGAAATCAGCACGTTGGCACCTGTCGCCTGACCGCGTCCAGAGCCCTGCACGTGCAAGATCGCCCGTTCGAAGGCGCGCTGGAAAGACATGGTCGGACGTGGATCAACGCCATCATCCCGCACCAAGTCGTCCAGCTCATTGCGCAGGAAGGTTTCGACGGCCTCGGTCAGCTCGTCAACGTCGATATCACAGGCCCGCATCACTTTGAGCGCATCGGGATCTGAAATAAGTGCGAGCAGCAAATGCTCGAGTGTACAAAACTCGTGGTTCAGTTCTGCTGCCGAAGCGAGGGCTCGGCGAAGGGTGTCTTCAAGCTCCGAAGAGAGCATTTGCTGTCCTAACTAACTATCAGTCATCTTTTTCTAGCGTGCACTGCAATGGATGTTGGTGCTTTCGGGCGTAGTCTACAACCTGTGTCACCTTGGTTTCTGCGACCTCAAAGGTGAAAACACCGCAAACACCAACACCTTGCTGGTGTACATGCAACATCACTTGGGTCGCTGCTTGAGCGTTCATGTTGAAAAACCGCTCCAAAACGTCAACCACAAATTCCATTGGTGTATAATCGTCGTTGAGCAGTAACACTTTGTACATGCTCGGTTTTTTGGTCTTCGGCTTCGCCTCAAGCACCGTAGCCCCACCGGGGACATTGGGTTCATCTCCCTTGCTGGGCGGTTCGGCGGGAGGGTCTGAGGCAAGAATGTCCAGCGACATGGCGTCCTGATCCGTGTTGGTGTTCACGCGTGGGTCTGGTCCTAGTCTCAACAATCTCAGGCACCGGTTTTCCGGCGCGCAATGAAATTTACGGGACTGGGGCCGGGTTCAATATGGAACGACTTTGGTCGGCTGTTAATGGGTCAATTAACAACAAAGCCAGTTTCCATCTCTAAACGTGGTTAATGTTGCGCGCGCCGGATTTAATACTGACTGGCATGAGCTCAAAGGAGCTCTCCGGCACGCAGTCGTTAGGGAGAAGTGGTGACAGGTCGCCATGGTTTCAATGGCCGACCCCTCCGCCGCGTCAACGTTTCCTAGCAGGAATGGACAGTTGCTAATTTGCCCTTGACCAGTGGAGGGGGTGAGAGGTGATGTGTAGCAGGGGAAAGACACATCACCTCTCTTATTTCCCAGGCTTTCCAGACGCAGTGCTTGCCAACTGCTATCAGGGAGCTTGGGAAATCTCAGGTATTAGAGGTCTACGAGGGTCGTCGGGACTAGCCTTTATCTTGCGAGTCCAGAATGGCTTGAGTGACAGCCTGTCCGACTTTACCTTCTTCGAGCAGAACCTTAATCGTGCCATCCATGAACTGGCGATAGGCTGAAACGACAGCGCCGTTGGGGGCCAGACATTGTACTTCCAGGCTCTTGCGGTTTTTGGCAAGCTCAGAGGTGCACACGATTTCACCATAGCGGGTCGCGATTGCGAACGTATTCGCGGCGGCCTGTGCTGTCACAGGGGCCGTCAGAGCCGCGACCTGAGCGATCAATGAAATCGTCAAAGGCAGCACAATGTTGCGGAATGAAGAACGCTGGCTCCGCGCGGGGGCTGGTATCTTCTGCATCGTCTGGCTCTCCTATGTCGCGGACTATGTCCCAGTCGGTTTCTCCAGCGAGGTGGTGGACTTCGCTGGGGGGTACCGCCGTGGGATCAGGTCCTGTTGCCGTTCTTGTTATGGCTTGAATATAGGCCATTGCGGCGCAGAGTGTTTGTCTAAACGGGCCTTTAATTGAAACAGGAACGCTCGGTTTGTTTCAGAATATTTCAGGCTCATGGTACAAATGTCAAAATTAGGTAGTTTTGGCTCGCTACATTAGCGGCGGAGGACGAAATGAGCGACGCGAACCACATCGCAATTCTGGATGATGACCCGGAAATTCGGAGCCTGCTGGAGCAGAATTTGCGCAGCTCAGGCTTTGAAGTTTCAACAGCCTCCACAGGCCGTGATCTCAAAACAATTCTGGAGCACCAGACCATCGACCTGGTGGTTTTGGACCTCATGCTGCCGGGGGAAGACGGGCTGACAATCTGTCGGGAACTTCGGGCGGACTCAAACATTCCAATTATCATGCTAACCGCCATGACCCACGAAGCCGACCGGATCATCGGACTGGAAATGGGCGCGGATGACTACCTGACCAAGCCTTTCTCACCCCGCGAGCTGGTCGCGCGGATCAAGGCAACGCTGCGTCGTCAGGGCATGATCACCTCGCAGAGCGAAGACCGTAAGCGCGTGGCCAGTTTTGAGGGTTGGAAACTCGACGTGGTGCGGCGGGAGTTGCGAGATCCGGATGGTGTTCTGGTTGATTTGACGTCCGGCGAATTTGATCTGCTCGCAGCGCTGATCGACCGTCCCAACCGCTTGATGACCCGCGACCTGTTGCTGGACATTACCAAAGGGCGGCAGGCAGACGTGTTTGACCGGTCCATCGACATCACCATTTCCCGGCTGCGACAAAAGATCGAAGAAGATCCGAAAAACCCACAGTTCATCAAGACCGTGCGCGGCAAAGGTTACATTTTCTCCGCAGAAATCGGCTGATTTTGGTGCTCGGTCGCTTGTTCGAAAACCACACGCCACTGGATCTTGCCCGCGCCTGCCTGCTCAGTATCATCGGGCTGAGTTGGTCCATCGTGATCAGCGTGGGCGGCTATCTGATTGTCCAGACCTATGGCGAAGACGTGCGGAAGGGCCCGCCCTTTGCCGATCAGGCGATGGCCGTAGCCCAAGTGCTGGAGAGCACGCCTGCTTTTCTGCGTCCAGAAGTGCTACGGGCCCTGACATCCAACTTTTTCGACGTATCACTCCAGCCAAACGCCGTTGAGCCGTCACCGGACAATTTTCAAGCGTCCATGCTCACCTTCCGTTTTCTGACTCAGAGCGCCTTTTCCGATGACACTGCACGCGGGCCGGGAGCAATGGAAGTGATTGGGATTCTCGCTGGATTGCAGCGCCCTGGACCGGAAGTCGATGGCTTGGAGGTGTTACTTTCGGATGGAACCCAAGTGGGATTTGTGCTGCGCAAGCCGTTCAAAAGACGGGATGATTTGCTGCGACAGCTGTTCTACCTGTTTGTTATTGGTTCAACTATCATCACCATATCCATGATTTTGGTCTACCGCCTGGGCAACCCCCTGGGTACGTTCAAGGAGGCGACATTACGCCTCGCCGACGACATTGAGGCGCCACCGCTGGATGAAAACCAAGGGGTGGCTGAGGTTAGAGCCGTTTCCAAGACGCTCAACGCCATGCAGCAGCGGATCAAGGATTACCTCGCCGAGCGGACCACCATGCTCGCCGCCATATCGCACGACATTCGCACCGGACTGTTTCGACTGCGGATGCGGTCAGAAAAGCTCACTGACCCAACAGAGCGGGCCAAGGCGCTGGAAGATGCGGACGAAATGGCCGCCATTCTTGACGACATGCTGACCTTTGCTCGATCGGACCAGAACGATGTTGGCTTTGAAAAGTTGTCCCTGCCCTCTCTGCTGACGTCGATCTGCGATAACCTTGAAGATCAGGGCAAGGACGCACGTTTCGAGAGCGGAGGGCGAATGACGGTCATGGGTGACCGCACATCTCTCAAGCGCGGTTTTCTCAATCTGATCGAAAACGGCACCAAATACGGTCTTCGATCTCGCGTGACGACCGAGCGCACTGATGATGGACGGGCGCGGGTGATCATTGACGATGATGGCCCAGGCATCCCCGAAGACCAACGCCAGGCTGTGTTCCAGCCTTTCGTCCGCTTGGAAGATTCCCGCAACCGGATGACCGGCGGAACGGGTCTGGGATTGGCGATCGTGAAAAAGGTGATGGACCGCCACGGTGCTGACCTAACTCTTTCAAGAGCCCCGAGTGGCGGCCTGCGCGTGATCGTGGACCTCGATTTAGCCTGATTTGGGTCCTGCCACCCCTGAATTCAGCGGCGCCTTGGGCAGCCCCAGGCGCGCGGTGGTTTCTGAGAGCGTCAGCGCACCGCCGAGGAGTAGACTTGCAGTCCGCGCCAACTCCCATCTGTAATCAAGGGCCAAAGTATGCGCATTTTCAATGCCCTCAAGCTGCCAGATCGCCTCATCCGCTTCATCAATCAAGTCGAGCCGAAGTTGCCCTTCCGCAGCGCTCAAAAGGCTGCGCAAGGCCGTCAGCAACACTGCTGACGAACCGGCGACGCGCACCGCATTCAGACCCATATCAGCCACCGATATCCGGATTTTAGCCCCGTACAACTCCTGTATCGTTGCCAACACTGTTGGAAAGGCAACCGTCAGCGCCGTGTCGTCTTTGCGCTCATCCAGCTTGGTTTTCAGCGCAAGCAGTTCCATCCAGTCGTCAACAGCACCGAGCGCCCTTTGAGCCTCTGTTTGCAAATCCTTCTGACCCTCCAAGTCCTGAACCACCTTGGTCAGCGGTAACCGGAAGTCCCAGCGGAGGGTGTCGAACAAGGCCTCTCGCGTTGTCAGATCCCAGTCTGACTGTGCATGGGCATTGCTCAGTCGCTCGTGGTGGAGGGCCAGATCGTTGTATTGCTGGACAGCCGTCTGATTGCGATCTTCAACGCCGCTCAGCGGTTGAAGCAGCAGCATTACCTGCCCCTGGCTCAGGGCGGAAAGCCGAACGGAGAAGCCCGGTTGACCATCTTCATGATTGCCACCGAGAAACACCGTAGGCAGTTCCACCGGCTCCAGCCCATTAACCGGGTCAGCCATGGTCGCGATCACGTCTTCCATACCTGTTAGAACCATGAGGTGATCGGTGATTGCATCGCCCAGCGGCCAGTTCTCAACCAACCTGCCTCTGGCTGCCAAGATGGTTCCAGACGGTTCGAGCACGACCAGATTGATCAACCCGCCATCGAACAAGGCCGCTTGAGCGGTGGCAAGGGGAGCATTTTCCGGCACCGGATCCCTCACCCTCGAGCCTTGAGAATATCCGAGGCCAGGCCACCAAACAGCTCGGGCACCTGATTGCCCTGTAGCGCGGAGGTCTGAACAAGTTGCAGACCCAGCGCTTTCGCCTTGGCCTGCGCCCGCCCGAGGGTCTGCGACATCTGGGGACTGCGATCCAGAAGGTCGATCTTGTTCAGCGCCAAGGCCTTGGGTCGCCCCGGAATGACGGCTTCCAACAAGCCATAATAGTGATCCAGCGAGTCGATGGTTTCAGGACGGGTCAGGTCGGCAATCAGCAGCGCACCGGCCGAACCGATCAGGTACGTATTCAGCATGGATGACCTTTGCTGTCCGCCTTCAACGTCCCACAGCACCAGATTGATTGCCTGGGTCCGCCCCGTACCAGGGTGCAGAAATTGACCTCGATGGTTGTAACAATTGACCCCGATCGTCGCCTTGTAAGTCTCTGAAAACAGACCAAGCACGTAGCGACGGATCAATGATGTTTTTCCAACGGAAAACTCACCAACGATACAAACTTTTTGGGCGAGAACGCTCAATTTTGCCCCCTTAAAGGTAGAATCTTTAGGGACGATAATTTTCCTCAATATGCAAGTCGGAAACCTACATAATGCGACTGCCGCCAGTCTGCGGGGTTGATTTCACCAACTGATAGAGCCCGGCCTCGTGTTCGAATCTCAATTCTGCTGGAATGCAGGCCCTGCGCGACTAACAGCGCTCGCGCCTTGGAGGCCATAAAGGCACCCATGTCGGGTGCCGCTTCCCGGCCCGTTACTGGGCGAACGATGGCCAAAATCTCAATGCGCGCGCCCTTAGTTTGCGTGCGGGTCAGCTCGGCGACCAGACGGGTCGTCTCCCGCGCCAATCGGACATCGGTAAAGCTGCCCGCTGCGGTAAACCCGATCAATGTTCCAGCGATGGCTTGTTCGACAACTTCTTCGACCGTGGCGTCGGCACCGGCTTGGGCGATGAGTGTTTCAAGGTTCATGGCTGGCTCACCCGAAAAGCCGTTTACGCGCAATACTTGCACGATAGCGTTTCCAACCCGATCCCTCATCGCGCCCAACGCGGGGTCGATGTCGTATGTCAAAGCCGGATAGGACTGGGCGGCATCAACCGCATTGGTTCCGGCAAGCGCGCTTCGTAGATCACTGATTTGCTGTTCGAGATCCATGATAATGGTATCGCGAATGAAGGCCTCATCCCGCAATTCGTTGACACTTGCCGAATTGGCTTCGCGTTCGATACGGGAGCCACGCAGGATCGGCCGGACTGCGTCCGTGGCGATGTTGGACAGCGCGAAGCTCAACGCCAGTCGCGGATGATTTTCGCGCAACCGTGTCTCCAACAACCCCGCCGAAGCGGCATCCGGGACCAACCCTCGCACCACGACGCTGGCCTTGTTGCGTTCATATCCGGCCTCAATGGGATAGGACTGCAATCCGTCCACAGTATCGATCGATTGCTGCACCCGAGAAACGTTGCCACTGATGCGAAACGCGTTCAGCACAGCGATCAAAAGCAACGCAGCGAAAATAACGCTGGCCAGGGCAATGACGAACGTAATGAAAGACCTTTGTTTGCTCGGATGGCGCTGCTGGCTGACCTCGCTTTCGGCATAGGTCACTTCCCGCAGCAGGCGTCGCAACTGCGCTTGTACTTCACCGCTCGCATCGTCAGCGAGACGGCCATCAAAAGACCCCAAGGCCTCAGCGCTTTGCGTCAGCATCAGGTTGAAGCGCTCATCAATCAGGCTGTTGATCTTGGGCGGCGGCGTTCCAATGGTTCGAACCACCAGCATAATTGATGGGGTCGCTGTGAGGTGCAGTTGGCTGTTTTCGAACTCCAGCGTCGAAAGCTCTCCACCATCTCCCGCACCAAAAGCTTCGTCGCTGAAAGACATGATGGCGGTCAGCATGCCGGACACAATCTGATCCTGTCCCTGTTCGGCTTCATCAGACGTGCTGGTATCGACTATTTTGCCGTAGGCATCCTGGCGCAGACCGGCGATTACTGTTCCGGAGGCGCGGTCGACCAGCAAGATGCGCTCGACGTTAAAGAGCCCTTTCCGATGCAACCAGATTTCTGCCACGGGTTTGCGAGTAATCATCGATTCCAAGCGGATCTGTGCTCGCTTGTAGAGGGTTGCCGGTTCGCGCAGGCGTTCTTCGATCAGCTCCATCAGTTCTGAGATTGCCTGCTGAATGCCTTTGCGGACCAACTCTCCGGCGAATGGATGAACCGCCTGAATGAACCGAGGCTTTGCAGCGTTGATTTCACTTTGAATGTTGGTCAGCAACAAGGCGGTCAGGCGGTCCTGAACCAAACGTCTTTCATCACCCTCCAACCCATGCAAAACCTCGCCCAACACGCCGCGCACGCGCTCCGCCACCACGGGATCCGTACGGACCAGTTCCTCCACATCCTCAAGCCGGACCTTGATTTCTTGGACCAGCCGCAAGGCCGCCGCATCACTCCCGAGGATGAGCGCGCGCAGGGCTTCCAGATCGTCGGTCGGCAATTGGTCGTCGGTGCTCAAGCGAAGGAGCCTCCGTGGTTGAACGGCGGGTTAGGAATGTTAGTGACCGGGCAGCAGGCGGAGGTGACCGTGTCAGGTCTCAGCCGCAGGCGGGATCATCGCATCCGCTAAAGCCCGAAGCCCAGTGGCCAGAACCGCCCGACGTTCCCGTTCCTCGTCGAGTTTTCGTGTGGTCTCGTTCAGTTTGGTCCCGAGGCTCTTTAGCTCAGAAGTCAGACTGCCCACCGCAACCGTCAGGTTTTCCGATGATTTCGCCGCATTGTCTGCGATTAGTTGGTTCATCCCATCCAACCGGGCCAACATCTCTTCATTGATGGCGCGAACGTCGTCAGTGACGCCTGTTTGGTGGGTATCGATCTTTTTGGTCAGCGCGGTATCGACCACGGAAATGGAGTCCCGAACATCAACGACGTTCTTTTCAAGAATCTCCACACGCGTGTCGATATCGCGCTTTTCTTCGCCGAACAGCAGCTCGCGTATCTGACGTAGCTCGTCCTGGCTCTGCGGCTTCTCAGCCATAGCCTGTTCCTCAATTCAATTCATCAAATTCGTTTTGCACGCCTGAGCCTTTTTGACCCTTGTTGCGCATGCCGGGTTATGCGGCCTGCACGATGCGATACAGCAAAGGGTGCAAATCAAGGGCCAAGGGCGCGATCGTTTCCTAAAACTGAATCTAGTTGCCGAAGCAGCCTCGGGGGGTTGATCCACAGGCCTAAGACTTGACCGCTGCGCAACGGGACCGCAGTTAAACGACTTGTCCCACCAAAGGCATCAGAAGAGTCACTCTATGAGCGCCAAGCGCCAACCGCCCCTTTACTCTACCCCGGCACCCGTGACGGCGGGACGGCACAACAGCATGCGGTTGTTGCCAGCCTACAGCTTTGGCTATGCGCGAGACGTGACCTCCCTGCCCCTGACAGCCGTTGAATTCCAAACAGCAAGCCGTTGTTATCCCATTGTTTTTACGCCTCAATCACCGCTTTCGCCGGTGTGCATCGTCGGCATAAAGGACAGCGGCAATCTGTTTATTGATCAGGCTGGACAGTGGCGTCCAGGGGCTTACGTGCCTGCCTATATTCGACGGTTTCCGTTCCTGCTTATGTCGGACCCTGAGAGCAAGAGGATGGTCCTGGGGATCGAGGAATCGAGTGGTCGGTTGTCAGAAGATCGTGGTGATAGGCTGTTTGAGAACCGCCAGCCAACGCCATTCTTGAACGAAGCTTTGACGTTTTGTGCCGATTTCAACCGGCAATGGGAAGACAGCCTGGCCATGTTGCGCGCTTTTCAGGATGCGGGCATTCTCGTTGAAGACGATCGTGAAATTGAATTAGGCGAAACGCAGTCGCTTAAACTAGGCGGGTTTCTTATTGTGGATGAAAAACGCCTCAACCAAGTCAGTGAAGGTGTTTTCCTTGCCTGGCGTGAAAAGGGATGGCTGGCACCGCTCTATGCCCACCTGGCTTCCAAACATAATTGGTCCGATCTGGCGCAGGCTGCGCGGATGGCAGGGTGATGCCAAACGAACCCTCACCCTTTGATGACCTGAAGCTCGCCCACGACGTGGTTTGGAACGAACTGCGTGAGGGCATGCAGAAACCCCGCCATGCCTTTCACTGGCCTACGCTGTGCTATCTGGACGGCTTTACCCCCGTCCCCCGGACGGTCGTCCTGCGGGACCTGAACCGGTCGGAAAAGCGGTTTGAAATCCATACCGATGCCCGCTCCCGAAAAGCTGCGGTCATTCCAAAGGCCAAGCACGCCAGCCTTTCGTTCTATGACCCGCGCAAATCCCTGCAGTTGACGGTGATGGGACGCATTGAAATGCTCGACACGCGCAAGGACTATACGGAACTGGCCTGGGCCAAGCTTAACCTGGCGACCAAGACTATTTACGCCAACACAATTGATCCCGGAACGGCCATGCTGGAACCGGAAAATACGACGGTTCCGGTAGATGACATGAGCACCGAAGATCTCGCTCGGGCCCGCAAGAACTTCCGGGTTTTGCACCTGACAGCCGATCGTCTCGAAGTGCTGTCACTCAAGGGCAATCATCGGCGATTGCTGTTCGACTATGGATTGGCTGGCCAGAGGCGTGCGGCCTGGCTCGCGCCCTAGCTCACAAGCGCCCATAGCCCTGAGAGCGCGCCATGAGTTTGCGCGCTCGAATGATGTGTTACCACCCCAAAGCCTGCTGCGCGTTCTCAACGAATAGAAGAGAGCACGGCAGGTTGATCCCACGCTGATCAGCAACATCAGAACAGATTTGCATGGCATCGCGCTGAGCTTCAACCGTTGAGGCTGCCCCGTGAATGCTGCCCCAAGCTTGCGCACCTGTGTCGGTCGGCGGTGTGATTGCAAAGGCCTTCGGACCGAGTTGACCAAAGTAGGCTGAAACGTCAGAGCGCAGCTTGTCGCTGGGCGTCCAAACGGCCGTGCTGACGGCTGCTTCGAGCGCTGCTTGCTCGGTGCCAGCTTGCACGCTGAGACTTTTCTCCAGCAACTGCGTCCCCAAGCCAGAATTGGCCGCCGCGATGACTGCCAGATTATTGTCATCCACTGAATTGCAAGCCGAGATGGTCAGCGCCAGAGCCCCGCTTCCTGCGCAAAGCGCAACGATCTTCAGATTGTGAATGATTTTTGACTGCCACATCGCCGCCGCTCCCTTTTCACCTCTATCCCCAATTTGATACATATATCTTAAAGAAAGAACAATCATCGCCA
>PAHJ01000063.1 GCA_002705565.1 Geminicoccus sp.
ATTTTTGAGCGTGACCCCATCGAAAATCGACTTTAATGTCGAGAAGTTGCGCAGAAGATATGGGTTTTCTCGCGCCTATCGACTGATGGAGATCACATGTCGTCTGTTCAAACAATTAACCTTCCATCCCTTCAGCTGCAGCTCAGGCAGATCATCGATCACATGGAAATGCTAGCTCAACAACCTGACGTCCTCCTCCAGTGGGGCAAGGAAGTTGGTGCTGAATTGGAAGATGAAGGGGAACGACTGGCTGACCTGTCGAGTCAAATTGCAGCGGCCCACCGCCAAAGCGCAGTAAAGACTTCGGCAAACGTGCAACCCTTTGAAGCCCCCAAGCTCGCTGTTTCCCCGTGAAGCGCATTGCTCATATCGTGCGCTTATGCGAAAAAAGTGCATATATGAGGTAATTTCGTCGAGTTTTGAATGTTTTGCCAAACCCTGAAACTCCCAATCGTGGCTGCTGTTTTGTTCGGCTTTGCAGGCTGCAGCTCACTTTCCGGGGGAACACGGGATGCCTTTGCCCCCTTCGTTGAGCTGAGTCAGCCTGCAACCGTAGACAATGTCATTGTCGGCGGAACCAACCCCTACGCGACTGCTGTGACCCATTCGCTAGCCCAACCCAATCGGGTCGAGTCAGGCCAGGTCATCGGGGTTATTGCAGTTTCACAAGCAGCCGCTCAGCAGATGATCGCTGAGGCCGTCCAGGCACAGTGCGGTATGTCCGGCACCATGGGGCCTGTCACGTTTATGAATGGGCAATGGTTTAGTCGGGTTCAGTGCTTACCAGCCTCGCCGCAGTACTAGCCCGCAGGCCAGCAATCGCGTGGTCATTACGGCAGAGGCCGATTGCGCCCGGTAAGTTGGGCCAAAACCGGCGCCAACACGGCCAGTACCACCAACCAAAGCGCCAGAACACCTGATATCCTTGGTTCAACATCCAGGACGGCAGCGGTGGCCAGACTGACCCCATAGGTCAGAACGACGGCAAGCGACGCCACCCCAATGGCAATCAGCCAAACCTGCCAAAGCGTCCGCGCCAGGCTCCATGCAGCAATCACCGGTCCGCTAAACAGGGCAATAGCAACCACAACGCCCGCTGAGCGTAAGCACGCCGCAGCAGCCAAAGCCACAATCAACGTTTCCAGCGCTCTAGCTACGGCCGCAGCCACAGGGGTGATCAACCCGGCATGGTGAGCATCCATGAGAGATCGGTTGAGAAAGGGGTAGGCAATCACGCACAGGCTAAGGCTTAGAGCCAAGCCCACCAGAGCTGTCATCATGGGGCCGGGAGCGCTGGCCCAGGTCGCCGGACGGAGCAGGTCAGACCAGGTGCCTGCGTCGAACCAGAACAGCAGCTCCAGGGACCCAAAAAGGATGTGATCAACATCGATGGTACCGGTCTTTTCCAGGCCCGTCAGGCTAAGAGCGAGTATCCCGAGACCGAAGAAGACGGGAAACAGGGCCGCAATCTCGACCCCGGGTCCGAGCCTGTGGCGGGTCCTGAGCCAGCTGACCCCCCCGACAAAGAGCGCGATGGTCACAATCGCACCCAGCAGCACCTGCCAGCCATGGTCGCCGGACAAGGCAAAGCCGATGATAAGGCCAGGCAAAACGGCGTGGCTGGCTGCCTCCGAAATCATGATTTGGCCGCGCGGCAACAGCAGGCTGCCCGCCAAAATCGCCGTGACCGCAGCGCTGAGAAGGGTAAGGATGATGGGTAGATCCTGGCTAAGCAGCACGCCGCATCCTCACCGCACTGACCCCACGGGCAAGGATCATGCTGAGCAACCACACGGCCCCCAATGTGACAATCACCAGTGCACCCGTCGGAAGAGGCACAATGCCAGCGCTCAACCAGCCCGCCAGCGTAGCAAACACGCCGCCAACGGCGGCAGAACCAATGACCAGAGCCGGAAAGCCCCTGACCCAAGGCCGCACGGCCAGCGCCGGTAGGGTCAGCCCACCGACCAACAAGGTCAGCCCCAGGGCCGGCAAGCAGGTCAGAACCACTGCGACAGTAGCGACGATCCACATAAGCGCTAGCGCGGAGCTTTGCCCCTGCAACTGGGTCGATTGCGGGTCCAGAACCCAGTTCATCAGTCCGCGCCAAAACAGGCCAAACACCAAACCTGCGCCGAGAAGCATGCTTATGGCCGGCAGAATCCGGCCCAGGCTAAGGGTCGCTGCATCGCCGAGCAGCAAGGTGGTCAGCCCCTTGGTGGAAAACGCCCCATAGCCCTGTACCAGGCTCATCAGGACCAGTGTCAGCCCATAGGCCAGCCCGATCGCCATCGCTTGAGCCGCCCCTGCTGAATAGCCACGACTGCGTGCCCAGAAGATGAACCCCAAGGTTAGCGCCGAGGAAGCAAAGCCGCAAACCCAAAGCAGCGGTACCGCCAACCAGGCCGCACCCAGCACTGCGAGCAAACCTTTGGATACGACCACGCCCGATACAACCCCATGACCGGCAACGTCCGCGGTCAGGTTTTCACCTTTAAGGGAGACCAGCGCGCCAAAGCCGCCCAGCAGCGAACCTGTACTGAGCAAGCCCATCAGGACGATGAGAGTGTTATAATCCACCTCGCCCCCTCACACCATCAGCCGCGCAGGGGTAGCTTAGGCAGCGTTCTGGTGAACAGCGCCAAAGGCAGCTGCGAACGCTGGCGACGCCATCACCTCCTGCGGCGAGCCCACAGACGCCACCGTTCCATCGATCAGCACGGCCCGGTCAAATAGGGCCTGCACATCACCCAAGTTGTGGTGAACGATCACCGCGGTTTTGCCTTCAGCCTGGAACGCATCCAGCACGTCGATCAAAGCTTCCCTCGTGGAGACGTCGATTGCCTGAAACGGCTCATCCATGATTAGAACCTGAGGATCTTGCACAAGAGCACGGGCCAGCAGAACCCGGCGGCGCTGACCGCCCGAGAGGTCCGACAGCGGCCGATCGGCCAAGTGGGCGATATTCAACGAGCCCAGAGCCCGATCCACCGCCCGCCAATCCGTCGCCGTCAGCCGGCCTGTGATCCCCAGATGGACAGCCCGCCCCATCGCCACCAGATCGCGAACCTTACCAGGAAAGCGCCAATCAATTTCGTCCGCTTGGGCGACATAGGCCACGTGCTGGCGCACTGCGCCAAAGCCACGGTTGAGAAACTGTACGGATCCTGCGCTCGGCTTGATTAGCCCCAGAACGGCCTTGAGCAGGGTCGATTTTCCGGCGCCATTGGGCCCAATGATGGCCAGACGCTCTCCGGTTTGAACCTCGAAACTGGCATCCCGCACAATGGTTTCTGCGCCGTAACCCGCAGACAGGCCATAGACCCCCAGAGCGATTTCCGGCGAAAGGCTAACCGACTTGTCGGTTATCCGAAGCATGCTGGTCAGTGCGTTCATTGGAAGTTCTCCGGGGTCAGCAGACCGTTGGATATCAAGAATTTGGATAGCGCGGGCGGCAGGGATGGGCGCTGGCCGCTGGTGGCATCAACCATATTGATGGTGTTCGCGATCAGCATGCCGAAATACGTGCCACCCAACTCCTCATCTGCGCCCAGAGCATCAGAGTACAAAGGGGGCAGCGCGCGCAGTTCAACCCCGCGACTGGCCGCGCCTTCACGCAAAGCAGCGATCCCCGCACTTTCAACCGAGGTCTCGCTGAACACCGCAGAAACGCCGCGCGTCACGATCAAATCGACAAGCTCGTTGACCCGCGAAAGCTTTGTTTCACTGGCCGTTGAAAGCCCTAAAAGCGGCTCCAGCGTCAGGCTATAGCGCTGGCCATAGTAGGAAAATGCATCGTGGGCGCTGATAATGATCCGCTGGTCCTCGGGGACGGAACCAAACGCATCCACGATCCAGCTATCGATCCCCAGCGCGGCCTCTCGCAGGATTTCCACGCGATCCATGGCAAGATCCAGACCCAGATCTGTCTCTACCGTTTCGGCCACATCGATCACTGTCTCAATCCAAAACACAGGATCGTGCCAAGTATGAGGGTCCGGGTAGCCTTCGACATAGAGCAGCTGCTCGGATTGCTGGAAGGCCTCCGCTGCCTTGACGGGTATACGCCCCTCCAACTGTTGCATCAGTCCCAGCAGCTGAGCCTCAAACAACAAGCCATGGTGAATGACGGCATCAGCCTGCGCGAGTGAGCGAACGTCCTTGCGAGTGGGCTGATAGGTGTGGGGATCCGTGCCGGCGCCCAACAGAGCGGAAACATCCGCCTGACCAGCGAACAGATAGCCCAGCGGGTCACTCAGCATTCGGGTTGTCGTGCGCACGATTGCGCCATCTGCCGTGGCTGCGCTGACGAACCCGAACCACATAAAAAGACTGCTGATGACCAAGCGCGGCATTGTTTGTCCGTATTGCACACAAAATGAAGCTTACGATGTACAATGTAGCCTAGGCTACACATTGTGCAAGACTCGATCATTAATTGTGGGCAAAGTGTCTCAGATTCCTTGAAATCGCACCGTCGCGCTGCGACAAAGGGGTCAAACAGCATAGGTAAGCGCAAACTTTGAGTTCTCCCAAATCAGCCACTGTCGAGCCAGTCAACCCGGATCTGGCACCGATCGAGCAGCAAGCGGCCGGTTTTGAAGCCGTTCGTGAAGCGCGCCGCAGCGAAACGGCGGAAGACTACGTAGAGCTGATCGACGACCTGATCAAAGCGATGGGAGAGGCACGAGTCGTTGACGTTGCGGCCAGGATGGGCGTGTCGCACGCCACGGTTAATCGAATCCTGGCGCGGCTGTCCAAAGAAGGACTGGTCAACACCCAGCCGTATCGTTCCATCTTCCTGACGGAAGCCGGGGCCGACCTCGCGCAACAGTCGCGCGAGCGGCACCGGATTGTGGTGGAATTTCTCTGCGCGCTGGGCATCGATGAAGCCACGGCCGAGCGGGATGCCGAGGGGATAGAACACTACGTATCAACGGAAACCATAGAGGCCTTCCAGACCTGGACCGGGAAGCTGGCGAAATGAGCTTGCTGGACCATCCCTCTTTGCTGGGGTTTGAACCACTTTACAGTCACCTGGACTTCCTCGCCAAACAGCGCGGTGGCGACACGTACCCGCCCTACGACGTGCTGGTCAAAAACGGCAATACTTTCATCGTCCGCATCGCCGTTGCAGGGTTCACGAACGATGACCTGCGCCTGATCGTGCAACCGCACCAATTGCTTGTCATTGGCAAGCGCGGTGAGGGCAAGGATACCGCTAAGGACGACACTGACTTCTTCCATAACGGTATTGCTTTTCGCGCGTTTCAGCGTCGCTTTGCGCTCGGTCCCGGTCTTGAGGTGAAATCGGCGACCGTCGCTGATGGTATTATCGAAATCACTCTCGAACGGCCCGAGCTTCGCGACGCTGGAGTCGAGGTTGCCGTCTTGAACAAAGGCGCATGATCCATGGCCAGACTGACCCCAGACAGAGAGGCGCTACTGTCTGAGGGCGAGCGTCGCATGATTTTTCGAAATATGCTGATGTTCCAGCTCTGCCTGATCGCATTGATTTTTGCGATACTGTGCTGGATTGGTTGCTCGTTTCTGGGGCCGATCCGCCTGACCGATCATCGACCCGTTGCGTTCTGGATCATACCGGCGAGCTTGTTCGCCCTGGTGTATTACAGCTACGCCCTGTTCACTGAATTCTCCGGTAATCCAGACATAGACAGATGGTGGCGGATTGTTGCTGCGACTTTCGCGCTGGTGCCCCTGATGGTCTATTTCACCATCACCGGAATGATGTTTCTGTTCTTTACGGTCACAGAAGTCGATGTGGCCTTGAGCAACATTCCCTTTTGGCCAGGCTAAACCGTACTGACCGGACGGCCAGCGGGCCATCAGTCCTGATTCAGCAGAACGTCCAAAGCCGAAGCATCCTCTGCACCACGCAGCCGCTCCCGAAATTTGGGCTCCTTGAAGGCCCGCGACACGCGCGCCAGCAGCTTGAGGTGATCGCCGTTGGCGCTGATCGGGGCGAGAATTAAGAAAATCAGATCAACAGGCTGATCGTCCAGTGAATCGTAATCCACAGGTTCTTGGAGTCGGGCGAAGTATGTCACGGTCCGTGTCAGGCCTTCGAGTTTGGCATGCGGAATGGCAACGCCATCGCCTGCGCCGGTCGAACCTTCCTGCTCCCGCGCCTGCAAGGCTTCGAGCACGTCACGTTCCTCCACGCCATAAGGCGCGGCCACGCGTTGAGCCAAGGACAACAGCAGGTGTCGCTTGCTCGTTGCACTAACACTCGCATCGATGAATGTCGGTGACACAAGAAGGTCGTTCAATGTAGTGCCTCGGTGTGATTGGTGGAAGACAACAGGGCGAGTTCTGCGCCCTGCTCTCCTGACCCGTTACTGTCCTGGATCAATCCATCCGATATTACCATCATTTCGCCGATATACGAGGTTGACCCTGCCATCTGATTCAAACAGCAGTGCGTTTAAGCCGGACAAATCCAGCCGCGCGACCGCCTGACTGATGGTCAATTTCTGGATATCGGTCTGCTTCTCCGCAACGATGGTCGCGAATTGACCCGCGTCTTCAGCATCACTGGCTGCGTCTTCGTCGGCGTCCTCTGCCGGGGCTTCAACGATCATGGCGCGTGCGGCGCGGACATCCGCCTGCTCGGCCAGACCCCGGTGGTCATTCAGCTTCCGTTTGTAGCGCCTCAAGCGCTTAGCCAGCTTTTCCGCCGCATGATCAAGCGCAGTGTGAGCATCACCCTGTTCAGCGCTGGCTTGCAGCTCTAAATTCCGATGGACGTGGACGGTAACCATGCAGTGAAAACCACCGGCGCCTTTGGAAAAAACAACATCGGCGCTCAGGCCATGCCCAAAGTACTTTTCGAGCATATCCGTGACGATGTCCTGTGCGCGCTCGTCCAACGCAGTGCTTACATCCATATGGCGGGAAGTTACGATAATCTTCATGTCGTCCTCCTTGCAGTTGAGACGAAGGGCTCAAAATGAGCCTGACTCAAAGGTAAGACGCCAAGCCCCCCCCTGCAAACGATAAGGACGGATTATTCAGAAAGATCAGGCTGGATCTAATCACAAAACGAGGCGCGCTGACTCTCGTCTCTGCGCCGCGTCGCTAAGCCATGGCTTTCAGGCGACGACGTTTGACCGATGATGGAATCCGGAGGGCTTCGCGATACTTGGCAACGGTGCGCCGGGCAATATCAACCCCTTCGTCCCGCAGCATGGAGACGATCGTGTCATCAGACAGGATCGCATTCGACTGCTCAGCTTCAATCAGGTTCTTGATGCGATGCCGGACCGCTTCGGCGGAGTGTGCTTCGCCGTCGCCAGAGGACGCAATCGAGGCCGTAAAGAAGTATTTCAGCTCAAACATGCCCCGCGGCGTGCTGATATATTTGTTCGTGGTCGCGCGTGAAACTGTGGACTCGTGGATTTCGACAGATTCAGCAATATCACGCAAAATCAGGGGCTTGAGGTATTGAACACCCTTGGCAAAAAACAGTTCCTGCCGCTCAACGATAGTCGAGGCCACCTTCATGATCGTCGTGGCACGCTGGTGCAGCGCTTTGACCAGCCAATTGGCGGTCTGCAGCTGCTCGTTGAGGTATTCCTTGTCTTCCTTGCGCAATTTGCCTTCCGTCACCAGGCCCGAGTACGTGTTGCTGACGAGGACACGCGGCAGGTTTTCCGGGTTCAACTCAACAATCCAACCCCCTGCAGGATTGGCGCGCAGCAGCACGTCCGGCGTGACCACATGAGCGCCGTCGTTTGAGTAGGCGGAGGCAGGCTTGGGGTTGACCGAACGCAAAAGGCGAATGCGTTCGACCAGCACGTCCTGGCTCATACGACACACTTTGATCAGGCGCGGTAAATCCCCGTTGGCCAGCAAATCTAAGTTATCCAGGAGACCCATCATCGGGCCATCCAGAACCCGCATTTCGGCAAGTTGAAGGGTCAGGCACTCTTTGAGGTCGCGCGCGAAAATGCCGGTGGGCTCAAAACCCTGCATGTGCCGCAGAACCGACTCAACGTGGCTCAAGGGGCAGTCCATGCGCTCGGCGATGTCTTCCAGCGCAATGCGCAAATACCCGGCCTCGTCCAGATTTTCCATCAGCGTGAAGGCGATCATGCGATCCGCAGGATCATCCAGCTCGATGTTCACTTGGCTGACAATAAGGTCGCGGAGTGATTCTTTGGATGCGAGCCGGTTTTCCAGGTCGAAATCCTCACCGCCATCAAAGGAACGGCTGCCCCCGCTGCCCCAGTTCTCGAAAGCAACGGAAGCGCCAACCTGGGCGTCGGCGGTGTCATCGCGACCTTGCCAGGTATCGTCAATTTCCCCCATGGCTGCGCGGTTGTCGTCCAGAGGGGCCAAGTCGGGGTTCGGGGTTTCGGTGGGCGCTTCGGGGGTCACTTCTGCCACGGCGCGCGGTTCAGCCGGTGCATCGTCGCGTTCGAGAAGCGGGTTCTTCTCCAACTCACCTTCGATGTACTCGCCCAACTCGACGTTCGACAACTGCAACAGCTTGATCGCCTGCTGCAATTGCGGCGTCATAACCAGGGATTGTCCCTGTTTCAGCGCAAGATTCTGAGAAATTGCCACGTTAATAATCCTACATCGCCAGCCGCATGCGCCCCATAATGCCTTCGCAGCGCGACATGAAATCCTATAAAACCAAAATACATCCCGGCTTGTTCGCCAAAATGTTCTCTAAATCACACTAGTAATACCTGAGATCATCGTTGTTGCGCCAGAGTTTGCGAATTGGCTCAAAGATTGCAAGAGCGTTTGCGATATTTGCGCCACAACACTCTCTATTATCGGACTGGAGTATGCTGATCGAGCGTGAGACTAGTGAAAACTATCGCCAAAATAGGTTTTCTTAGCTGATTCATCTGCTGTGATTTTGGCCGGAGATCCTTCGATCAGGACCGATCCCTGATCAATCAGCACAGCATGGTCCACGAGCTTCAGCATATCGCGAACGTTATGATCAGTGATCAGGACGCCAACGCCTGAGTCTCGAATATTGCGAATGGCCGCTTGTAGATCGCTGATTGCAATCGGGTCCACCCCGGCAAAAGGTTCGTCCAGCAGAACCGCGCTGGGCCGGCTAGCCATGGTTCGCGCAATCTCCAGCCGCCGCTGCTGCCCCCCTGAAAGCGTATCCGCGCGCTGCGCTGCCAACTCGGTCAAACCATAGTCGTTCAGCAGTTGCTTGAGCAGCGCAGGGCGGTCCTCACGCGGGACGGCGATTTCCATGACAGCGCGCAAATTGTTCTGCACTGACAACCCGTGAAACACCGACGCCCCCTGAGGCAGATAGCCCAACCCCCGTCGCGCCCGCTGGAACATGGCCAAGCGGCTAAGGTCTTGTCCGGCGAGTGACAGCACCCTTGCCTGACACGGCACCAGACCGACCAAGGCGTGAAAGGTTGTGCTCTTGCCCGCGCCGTTGGGGCCGATGAGCCCCACAATCTGACCGGGCTGCACCGACAGGCTGACGTCACGCACCACAGTCTTTCCGCCCCGTTTGACGGTCAGAGATTGGACTTCCAGCATCGGTTCTGTCGCTGTCATTGCGGCAGCAGCGCGCCAGAAACCCGCTGGCCCGTATCATTACTGATCTGAACAGCGCCGGTTTTGAGATCGAAAACAGCACTGGCGCCGGAAAGCAGCACGTCACCGCTTTGCAGGACCACAGCACCCGAAAGCACGATTTTGGCGTCGATTGGGGCGTAGTCCATCTGTTCGGCTGCGGCGCGAAAATCATCCCGCTCGATGTCTACACCCGCGTCCACGTGGAGCGCTTGCATGCCCCCGTCAGCCAAAACCAGCGCGGCTTCCCCCCCTGCGATGACGGCACCGTCGACCTGCAGCACAAACGCCTGCGGGATGGTCAGCGTTCCGTCTTTAACCGCATAGGTCAGACGGCGCTGGGTCATCAAGCGTTCATCCCCCATCTGCACACTGATGGCCTCACCGCGCAATGTTACCAGCGGGTCCGAGAGGCGAAGTTCCAGCGCATATGCGCGGGCCTTGAAGGACTCGTTCTGGACAAACACGGTGCCGGTCGCTGTCAGCGAGTCAATCTGATCCCTCGGACCATCCAGTACAGCGACGACCCGATCCGCCAGCACGACCCACGCGCCAACCACCAGCTGCACGTCGCCCGACGCCTCATAGCGCCCAGCATCCGCGACATATCGGATCCCGTCGGTGGCGGTCAGGTCAAAACCCGTGCCGGTCGCACGCGACTGAGCGAACACTGCGTGGGGTATCAGCGCGAGGCCGAGCAGGAATAGGGCAAGGAAACGGTTCATGGCGGAATGCTATCCCAGATCGCCGCGACTGGCCATTAGTGGGTAGTCGACAAGGCTGATGGGCCAAGCAAATCGAGATCACCCGTTTTCGGGTTCAACACCGCGCCCGTCTCAGACGACAGGGTTGAGCCGTCCGGGCCCAGAATGACAACCGGGCCTTCGAGAGCCAGGCCACCGGCCGGATCTGCGGGCTGATCTGCCTGCGATGCCGAGAACAGCCCCGGTCCTTGCTCGGTCGCTGATTGGTTCATGCGGTTCAGGGTCAGAAACGCAAGCACCAAGACCAAAGCGACAACCGCCAAAGCTGCCCATCGCGCGGTCCGGACGATGACCCCTCGTACGGTCACAGATGACGCTTTCAGAGCCGGAACAGTCATGCGATCACTCAGGAATGTGCGAAGATATCGCGCTCTTCCCAGCCAAGCAGGTCGAGCTGGGCACGATGGGGCAGGAAATCGAAGCACTTCTGCGCCAGCTCCGTCCGCCCCTCGCGGACCAAGAGGTCATCGAGCGCCGCTTTGATCTGGTGCAGGTGCAGCACGTCCGAGGCGGCGTAGTCAATTTGCTCGCGCGACAGGGTTTCGACACCCCAATCACTGGTCTGTTGAACCTTTGAGATTTCGACGCCCAGAAACTCCTTGCACAGATCCCGCAAACCGTGGCGATCGGTTGACGTGCGAACCATGCGACTGGCCAACTTGGTGCAATACACGTTGCGCATGAGCACGCCGAGGTAGGCGTAGACGCTGGCAATATCAAAGCGCCCAAAATGCATCAGCTTCAGACGCGCCGGATCGGCAAGCTGTCGGCTGAGATTGGGCGCGGCGTCGATACCGGACCCGGCGTAGGGCTCGACACCGGCCCCTGTCCGCAGGGGCATCTGGATCACGTGCGCATCACCGTCACCGCTGCTGACCTGCACAACACACAGGCGATCGCGGACCAGGTTGAGGCCTAAGGTCTCAGTATCAATGGCAAAAACCGGCCCCAGATCAATATCGGCAGGCAGGTCATGCTGGTGATAGTAATTTGCCATCGACACTCTCAATATCTGTTTTCTGTCGCATTGAGAGCGGGAAGA
>PAHJ01000064.1 GCA_002705565.1 Geminicoccus sp.
AATGGCGGAGAGGATGGGATTCGAACCCACGATACGGTCTCCCGTATACTCCCTTAGCAGGGGAGCGCCTTCAGCCGCTCGGCCACCTCTCCGCGCTCAATGCCCGAGCCGTAAGCGCTCAAGAACATGATGACGCCGCTTATAGGTTGGTTCGGCGCGACCTGCAATCGTCCTTTTCTTTCTGTTTTAGCGTGTCGGCTATGAAAGCAGGGCCTCGCATTGTTGGGCAAATGACAGTAACTAAGCCGCATGCAAACTGACGCCGCCATTCTGACTGTAAACCAGGCTATAATCTTCGCGATATTTGGCCTGGCCATGATCTCTTTTGTCTGGGGTCGGATCCGCTATGACGTTGTGGCTCTAACCGCGCTGGTCGCGGCCGTGTTGCTGGGCGTGGTGCAGTCCTCTGATGCTTTTATGGGTTTTTCGCAGAGCGCCGTGATCACCGTAGCGATGGTGCTGATCATCTCACGCGCCATCCAGAACAGCGGCGTGATTGACCGGCTGGCCGGACCCTTGGAAAGCGTGTCGGATCGCCCGCTGCTGTTTATGGCCATGTTGACAGGGATTGCTGCGCTGTTGTCCGGTTTCATGAACAATGTCGGCGCGCTTGCGCTGCTGATGCCTGTGGCGATTTCGCTGTCGAAGCGGCCAAGTCAAATCCTGATGCCGCTGTCGTTCGGAACCATTTTGGGCGGCTTGACCACGCTGATTGGAACGCCGCCGAACATCATTGTCTCGAACTATCGAGAGCAAATTACCGGTGAGCCCTTTGGCCTCTTTGCCTTCTCGCCCGTTGGTGGTGTCCTGGCCTTTGTGGGCCTGATTTTTCTGCTGCTGGTAGGCTGGCGGCTGATCCCTCGCAAGCGGAAATCGCCGCAGGGAGAAGCGGCGCATTTTGAGATCAAGGATTACGTAACCGAGATCCTTGTGCCCGAAGACCATGCGCTCATCAACGAGCAGATTTTTCGCCTGGAAAGCCTCTCTGATGGCGGCATTCAAGTGGTGGGGATCATCCGCGGCGCGACCAAGCTGTTCGGTAACCTACGCCTGCGCCACATCCGCAAGGGCGATATCCTGATGGTCCAGGCCGGTCCGAACGTGTTGCAGGACTTTCTCGCTGCGCAGAAGCTAGAGCTGGCTGGCGCTGATGAATTCATCGAGGAACACATGACCTCCGAGCACGCGGCGCTGATGGAAGCGGTGGTGCTGCCCGGCTCGCGAGTGGAAGGGCGCTCGCCTCGGAGCTTGTACCTGCGCCGGAAATATGGCGCCAACCTGCTCGCCATTGCCAGGGAAGGCACGCCGATCCAGGACCGGATTGGGCGCGTGCGTCTGCGCGCTGGTGACGTTCTGCTGCTTCAGGGCGAACCCTCTACCCTGCCTGACACGATCAACGATCTGGGCGCGGTACCACTGGCACAGCGGGCTTTGATGCTCGGCCAGAACCAGCGCGAAGACTGGGCACCGCTTGGCCTGTTCGCGGTGGCGATTGCAGCAACGGCGCTGCTTGGTGTGCCCGTTGCGATTGCTTTTGCCGCCGCGGTGGTCGGTATGCTGCTGTCCGGCCGGATCGATCCGCAAAAGCTTTATCAGTCCATCGACTGGCCGATTATCGTCCTGCTTGGGGCTATGATCCCGCTGGGTGACGCGTTGGAGAAAACCGGCGCCACCGCCTTGATCGCCGATGGCGTGGTATCGGCGGCGGGGTCATTTGGTCCGCTGATCCTGCTGGCGATCATCATGGTCGTAACCATGACCCTATCAGACATCATGAACAACGCAGCGACCGCCGTTGTGATGGCACCGATTGCAGCGACGGTGGCCCATGAAATCGGCTCGTCTCAGGACGCGTTCCTGATGGCCGTTGCTCTGGGCGCGTCCTGCGCGTTCCTTACGCCCATCGGACACCAGAATAACCTGCTGGTTATGGGGCCGGGCGGGTATCGGTTTGGCGATTATTGGCGGATGGGGCTCCCGCTCGAGATTCTGATTGTTTTGATCGGAACGCCGCTGATTGCCTTCATCTGGGGCATTTAAAAAAGGGGGTTCCTCATCAATAATGAGAGAAAACTCTTGAAACTGATCGAGCCAATTCCGATCTATAAATAAGGCCTATGGGCCATACCATCCCTTGGAGGAATCTTGTCCGTGAACTCGCCAACGCTTCGCAACCTTGGCCTTGCCGTTTACGTCGTTCTTGCCGTTGTGACGGCGTTTGCCGCGATGGCGGGGACGGTCGTCTAATTCATGTCACAGGGGAAACGTGTTTCATCGAAGTCGATGAAGGCTGGTGCCTATGCTGAGCCTTCCGAACAGCCAACAAACCGCTCGACGGGCCTGCGATCCGGCCTTCGATCCGGTCTGACGCGCTGGATGCTCGCGCTGGCCGTACCGATCCTGGTGCTGGCCCTGATCATCGAAACCTTAAGCGCTGATATTGATGCCGCCGCAGTTCTGCTGGGCGCAATCGCGCTCCAGCTGGCCGGCACAGGTCTGATCCGACGCGGGCTGAAGATCCGGGAATCTGGCGGTGTTGAGGCTGCTCTGAACAGCCCTGTTCCAGCCCTGGGACTTGGATTGGCGGCACTGACCAGCGCGTTGTTTCTCGCCTCGCTTGCTGGTCCGGCGGACCTGGCGCAAGCAATTGGTGTTGCTGCATTTGGCGCTCTGACGCTGTGGCTAGCACTGTTCACGGCGACGGGCGCAGATACCGACAATGACGGTTTGAATGAAAAGGTCGCCGGGATCGATATGGCCGACCTACGCCGCCAACTCGCGCAGGCCCATGGTTTCGTCAAGCAAATGCGGGCCGACGGCGCCCAGCTGAGCAGCAGCCACGATCAGGCCCAGGTCGTGCGGATCGCAGACCATGCGGAGGGCGTTCTGGAAGGCATTCTGGCCGACCCCGGTGATATCCGCAGAGCCCGCCGTTTCATGGCGACTTATCTCGAACGCGCCACCCAGTCCGTGTCGCAGTTTGTCCTCGCGGAGGCCAAAGGCACGGCCAGCGCCCATCGGACTGATTTCAATGCCACCCTCGATGTGATCGAGCAGGCATTTGACGAGCAAAAACAACGATTGGACGCCGAGGACACCATCGACCTTGAAGTTCAACTCGACGTCCTACGCAAACAAATGGAACGAGAGGGGCTCTAACCCGCCCGCGCCTCCTGACCCGATTAAAGAAGGAAGACTTCCCATGGCTACTGAGACCAAATCAGCCGTCGCTGAAATCATTTTCCCCGATGTTACTGAAAACGGATCCGTCACCAACACCGCACTCGTTCCCGTTGATATGGACGATCCGACCAATCAGGCCATGGTGAACAAATACATGTCCGAGCTGGACATGTCCGATACCAATTCGATCATCTTTTTTGGCTCCAAGGCGCAGCAGGAGCTAACAGCCATTTCCTCGACCATGCTCGAAGGCGTGCGCAACAAGGATGTGGGTCCGGCGGGTGATGCGCTGACCAATATGGTCTCTGCGCTGAAGGGCTTCGACGCCCGCTCACTCGACCCGAACCGCAAGCCGAACTTTTTCGCGCGCCTGCTGGGTATGGGGCAGGATAACCTCGTGCGCTTTCAGTCCAAGTTTGACACGGTGCAGGGCCAGGTTGACCAGATTGAAATCGACCTCGAAAAGCAAAAAGTAGTGATGCTCACGGATATCGAAAAGCTCGACAAGCTCTATGATGCCAATCTTGAGTATTTCCACGATCTGGAGCTTTGGATCGATGCCGGTGAACAGAAGCTTAAACGCCTCGATGAGGAGGATATCCCAGCGCTGGAAGCCAAAGCCGAAAAAACGGGCGAGATGCTGGACGCGCAAGCTGTGCGCGATCTTCGTGCGGCGCGCGATGACTTGGAGCGACGGGTCCACGACCTGCGCCTGACCCGGCAAGTGACCATGCAGTCCTTGCCCTCCATTCGCTTGGTTCAGGAAAACGACAAGGCGCTGGTCAACAAGATCAACTCCATCGTCGTCAACACCAAACCCCTGTGGCAACAGCAACTGGCGC
Source organism: Geminicoccus sp. (assembly GCA_002705565.1). GTDB lineage: Bacteria > Pseudomonadota > Alphaproteobacteria > UBA7985 > UBA7985 > UBA7985. The sequence goes on from PAHJ01000064.1 coordinate 4,026, forward strand.
AGGCCATCGCAATTCACAACATGGCCAAAACCGGCCAGGCTGTCGAAGCCGCGCAGGATCTGACCAACGACCTGCTCAAAGCTAACGCTGACAACCTGCGCGCTGGCAATGCTCAGGTCCGCGAACAGATCGAGCGCGGCGTTTTTGACATTGAGACTGTGCAGGAAGCAAATGATAGTCTGATCGGTGCCATCAATGACTCCTTGGCGATTGCCGACGAAGCCAAGAAGAAGCGCGCGGAAGCCGTTGTGGCCATGCAATCGATGGAAAATGATCTCAAAGAGGTGCTGAAGTCCGCTTCGGGCGCCGCGATCGAGGCTGGTCAATCGGCTGTTGCAACTAACTAAGTCGTAGAAGAACAAGGAGAACGCGAAGCATGGCTTTCGGCATTTTTGGTGGTCAGTTCATCGACGTGATCGAATGGACCGATGATACCAGCGACACCATGGTCTACCGCTTCGAGCGGCAGGGCAACGAGATCAAGTATGGTGCCATGCTGACCGTCCGCGAGGGCCAGGTTGCCGTGATGGTCAACGAAGGCGAAGTTGCCGACGTGTTTGACCCCGGTTTGTGGCAGCTCGAAACCGCCAACCTGCCGGTTTTGAGCACACTTCAGTCGTGGAAATACGGGTTCAATAGCCCGTTCAAATGCGAAGTGTACTTCATCAACACCAAGCGGTTTTCCGACCTCAAGTGGGGAACGAAGAACCCGATTATGCTTCGCGATGCGGAGTTTGGACCCGTCCGACTGCGCGCGTTCGGCACCTATGAAATTCGGGTATCAGACCCGGTTGAATTCCTACGGGAAGTGGTGGGAACCGATGGGCGGTTTTCGGTGGACGAGGTCAGCAACCAGCTGCGGAACCTGATCGTCAGCCGGGTTGCTGTGGGTTTGGGTAAAGCCAAGATCCCGGCGCTGGATCTGGCGGCCAACTACATGGAGTTGGGTGATTTCCTCACCAACCTTGTGGGCCCTGATTTCGCCGCTTACGGGTTGAATTTGCAGAAACTGCTGATCGAGAATATTTCTCTACCCCCCAACGTTGAAGAAGCGCTGGACAAACGGTCATCCATGGGCGTCATCGGCGATCTCAACAAATACATGAAGTTTCAGGCGGCTGAATCGCTCACCGCCGATGGTGAGGCCGGCGGCGCCGCGGCGACGGGCGCCGGTATGGGCATGGGATTGGCCATGGCACAGCAGATGGCGGCGGCCTTCTCTCCCAGTGGTGGTGCCTCGCCCGCAGCGGCCGCTGCGCCGCCGCCGCTCCCATCGGAACCATCCTACTACATCGCCGTCAATGGCGCGCAGACCGGGCCTTTCCAGGGGCATGCTCTGCACGATGAGGTCGCGGGCGGACGCCTGCATGCGGATACACTGGTTTGGGCCGCCGGAATGGCCGCCTGGACCCGCGCGTCGGACGTACCCGCCATTGCGCGCCTTTTCGACGTGGCTCCACCACCGATTCCGGGCTCACCGCCGCCACTCTAGTTGCCCTAACCGGCTGAAAACGGGCTTGATTAGCGCGCTGAACTCTCGCAAATACCCATAAGAATAGACGGGGAATTCTCATGGAAACAGGCTCAATCGACAGCAGTGAAGCGCTCTCGCGCAAGGACTACCCGTGCGAGAACTGCGGCGCGCTTCTCGCCTTCAAGCCCGGCGCAGAGGTCTTGGCCTGTGACTATTGCGGGCACGAAAACCCCATCCAGATCGAGCCCATCGAAGTCACTGAAAACGACCTCGACAGCGCCTTGCAGGATCTTGAGAGCAATCACGCCGTCGAACATATCGCGGCCATCAAATGCAACAGCTGCGCCGCTGAATTCACCTTGGCCAAGAACGAAACCGCCGGTCGATGCCCGTTTTGTGCCGTTCCTGTGGTTGTGGACCCGGTTCAGGTCCGGCGCCTCGCGCCCGATGCCATCTTGCCCTTCAAACTCTCCGCCAAAGACGCCCGCGCCGCCACCAAACGCTGGCTGAAACGCTCATGGCTCGCGCCCGAAGCCATGCGACGGCACTCGACGGCTGACGACCAGTTCAAGGGCGTCTACCTGCCCTACTGGACCTACGACGCCGACACAGCAACCCGGTATCAGGGGTTTAGAGGGGATACCTATACCGTCACCGTGGGCAGTGGGGAAAACCGGCGCACTGAGACGCGAGTCCGCTGGACGCCGAAAAGCGGCCGGGTGGCTCAGTTTTTTGATGATGTACTGGTCCCATCGTCCCATTCCCTGCCGCACAAATACCTATCCCGCCTGACGCCATGGGATCTGGAAAATCAGAAACCCTATGCGGACGAATACCTCGCAGGGTACATTTCCGAGGCCTATCAGGTGCCTCTGGCCGAGGGCTTTACCGAGGCAAAACGGATCATGCAGGTTGCCATTGAGCGCGATGTAAGGCGCTCGATCGGCGGGGATCGACAGCGGATCACGCGGCTGGATACCCACTACGATGATACGACGTTCAAGCACGTCCTGCTGCCGACCTATCTGTCTGCCTTTCGCTGGAAAGACAGGCTCTACCGCTTTGTGGTCAATGCCAGAACCGGGGAGGTTCAAGGCGAGCGCCCGACGTCTTGGTGGAAAGTTGCGCTGTTGGTGGTGCTGGGTCTGGTGGTGGCCGCAGCCGTACTAGCCGGTCTAGCCGCCATGGAAACCGTCGAAGGCTGACCATAGCCACGACCAAGCTCTGTGCCGGCTGGCTAAAGCGTACCCGTGATCGATCGCCGCCAGGTGTCGTAGGCGGCCTGCGCCGCCGCACCGTCGGGCGAATCCCAGAAATCAGGCTGGAACAGCAACCCGAAGGGCAGATGATCCGATGCAGTCGGCAACCACGCCCGCAAATCTTCGCGCGCCGCTTCAGCCGCCGACAACCGGGCGGGCCCGTAACCGGTCACAGTCGCCATGGCTGACTGATAAGCCCCGCGGGAGACGTTGGCGATGAAATCCATAGCCAGGCCGGGGTTCGAGGCCCCGGCAGGGATGGCGAACACATCCAGATCAATGACGTGACCATCCCACAAATAGCCGATTACCGGACCAGCGGTCCGCGTTTGGCGCAGGGCGTCAAAGTGATGAATCAGGCCAACAGCACCCTGCCCAGACTTGAGCATGCGGAAAACATCGGACGTGGACTTAAAGAAGCGCACGTTAGCGCGCACCTGATCCAGAACAGAAACAGCCTCCTGCAAGCCCTCTGCGGTTTGCAATCGATCATAAACCCGCTCCGGCGCCACTCCGGCAGATAAAAGCGCCAGCTCCATCACGGTCTGCGCCGAAGTGGTCAGGAGCCGCCGGCCCGGAAACAACAGTGGGTCAAAGGCATCGGCAAGAGCATAGGGCTCAGCATTGGTGTACAAACGCCGGTCAAATCCAAAGCCCCGCGACCAGACAACATTACCCACCCAGCACAGGCCAATCGCACCCTGTACAAAGTCACTCTCAACGCCTTCGATTCCATGCTTTTCGAGGTCCAGAGGCTCTAGATAGCCGTTGAAACACAGCTCCTCTGCATCTGCTCGTTCCAGATCCAGCACATCCCAGCCCAAAGGTTCTCCGGTCTGCCGGTACGACGCCACGCGGCGGCGGACTTCATTGGGTTGGCCTGTGTAGGTCACGACGGAAACAGGACGGCCGGACTGAAGCGAGAAGGGCTCAGCCAGGACTTGTGTCTGGGCCTTTTGATAAAACCCGCCTCACGTCGCGATGACCAGCACGTCGTCCGCCACGGTCTGAGCCAGAGCCGTCCCGGCCGTCGCGGTCCACACCGCAGTCGCCAAGGCCAAGCCTCGAAAAGCACCCAGAAAGTGACGCATCATTTGGACCCATTGAGAATATGACAACCTTGCGTATTTTTCTGCGCGCCGGTTCCCGCGTTGTCGTGTAAAAGATAGATAAAGATGAAACTAAGTTCGTGCAAACATTGAACCGGGAATAGATTTATCGTGAAGTCAAAAGAGCCAAAAAGAGGCATTTTATCTGCTTTAAGCGCGGCTTTGCGATGGTTTTGGGCGCCTCGCAAGAATCCACATGCTGAGGAAGAACGTGCTGATCAGCGACGGCGCGAAAAGAGACGCCGCGCTGCGCAAACCTCTTCACCAGCCACGAAAGCACGAGCCAGCAAGAAGGCTGTCAAAGCCCCCAACGAACCCGATTTCGCCTACGTTGATAAAGCCGGCAATGTCCGATTGACAGACGGCGGGCGCACTGTGGCGCGGGCGTCGAAAGGATCGAAGTCGGCGGCTCTGGCAGAGGCTGCTGCGCTTTACGACGTGCGCTGTCGGGAGGTTGAGGCCCTGCTTGATCGCTTGGCATCAACCGATTCTTCTGTGGCCGACCTGGAACCCCGGGTTGCACAACTCAAGACCGATATCCGAGACGCCCCGGGTCTGGGCGATCTTGACGCGCTGGATCTTGCCTTTAACGCGCTCTCTGGCGCGCTGGAAACCCGAGCCCAAGAGCAATGGAACCGAAAGCGTAGCATCATCGCCGGGCTTGAAGCCCTGACCAAGACCGCCCCTAGTAAGGTGCAGCAGCAGACCGATCAGCTGTCGGATGAGTGGGCGCAAGCAGGCTCGGCCGGGGCAGTCCATGACACGGTGCTCGAACGGCGCTACTCGGCCGCGTTGGAGGCCGCCATCACCCGTGCCCGCCTGGCTACGGACCAGCCTGAACTGTATGATGCCGAGCGTCAGTCCGTCCTCAACGCGTTGATTGACCTGATGGCCAGTGCGGATCGAAAATCCATGGGACCGAGATTGGATGACCTGCGGTCCGCGTGGTTGGAAGCCGGCGGCTCCGACGACTCAGTGCTCCACCAGCAGTTCACACAAATGACGGCTGCGATTGAGCACGACATCCGATCTCTGGAGAGCGAAAAACAGGATTTCCGGACCGCTCTAGAGCAGGATGCAACAGGGTTGGACGAGGCCTTGGACGCGCTAATCGATGATGCCAACGCCTTGGCCGAAGGTCGCACACTGCGCGCGCTTTCCAAGTCCTTAAGCGCGATGGAAGCCAAAGCTGCCGGGTCCAATCGAGACCTGACAGACCGCCTGCGCCGCCGCGTTGACGAGCTGCATTGGCGCGCCGACCGCGAAGTTGAAAAACGCCGAGCCCTCGTGTTTACGCTAGCCGAAAGTGCCCGTGAGTCGCTGGACAGTGCCACGCACGACCCGGCTCAGATCACCTCACTCAAGGATTGGCGTCGCATCGAAGACGCTACGAAATCAGGGTTGGACAGCGCGCAGCAGGCCCTTTCTAAGCTCAAGGCGCTGGGCCGGATCGCGGCCGACGAGAGTGCCAGTATCAGCACGGATCTGCGGTCGGCGCGCAAGGCCTTCAGCGACGCTCGAAAGGCCTTCTTCGAGACCCTGGACGAAAGCCGCGAAACCAACGCCTTTCGCAAGCGCGCCCTCCTCGACCGGCTGAGCCACCCCCCGCTGGGCGCGACCGTCAAGGAACTGGACACGCACGTTGACCAGATCATGGATGAATGGAAGCAGGCAGGCAGTGCGGGTCGGGACGCGGATCAAACCCTATGGTCGGACTTTCAGGATCTGCGTGCCGGCATCCGCGGATTGCGCGATGAAGCGGCGTCAGCCGAACGCGATGACTTCGGCGCGCGACTGGCTGAAGCGTTCACACGAAAGCGCGAATTGAGCTACACCATCGAAGACGAAATCCGCATGGGAAAGCTGGTCCTGGAACAGAAAGGTGACCCAAAGTTCGAGAAGGAGCTCCGGCGCAAGGAGCGGCGCCTGGAGGGTCTCCGCAAGGATCTCAGCGACATCCAACGCAAGTTGGCCAAGCTTTCCAAAACCAAGAATGCGGCGCCAAGTGGGCAGGAATTAGAGCAACCATCTGATCACGCCGCATAAATTGGAAAAATTACGATTTTTAGCAATTGCTATTGTTTTCATCGAAAAATCGTGGTTGTGCAGTCGTAATACTTTGGGGTTTTAAAATTTATGCGTTTTGTATGGGCAGCAACTGGCATGGTTCTGTCAGTGCTGCTGACAGGGTGTGCAGCGTCCTTTGAAGGGGGCGTGGTGGATCCCGAGGCGGCAGATCAGGCTGTTTCAGAGCTGTTTTCCGATACGGGGGAGCGGGTGCTATTGCAGGGTGGTGCCAGCGAGCTGGACCAGCGCGCCTTGGACCAGACGGCATCGCCGAATGACGAGAAATTCGCCATCCGGACGGAACAGGGTATCTTCATGATGACCCAGATGCAGCTCAACCAATACCTTGCCCAGCGCCGCGCCGAACAAATGGGCCAGGCCCAAGCTGCGGCAGCGGCAGCCAGCAGCGCAAGTATCCAAAACCCCTATGGTCGCGTTGTATCGCGCACGATTGTCCCGCCTAGCGGCATAGACCAGCAACCGACTTCCGCCGCCGCCTTTGATCCGACCTCCATCAAATCGACCCTCTCCGTCCCAGGAGCCTTTGAGCGCTATGTCGGACCGGCACTGGCGTTCACCAGAGGGCCGAGCGGGATGAAGAATGCCGACGGAACCTATCCGTGCGTGATGACCCTCGACGATGGGCCACACCACACACGTGACGCGAAGATTTACGACATTCTCGACGCCAAGGGCATTAAGGCGGTGTTCTTTTTCGTCGGCAACAAGGTCAAAATCAATCCCAACACGGCCAAGACTGCCTTGGCTCGCGGGCATGAGATTGGCTACCATTCCTGGGACCACAAAAACCTGCGAGCGGAGAGCCTTGCAACGGTGAAAGAGGACTTCCGCAAGGGTATGGAAGTATTCAACAACCTCGGGATTAAGCCCAAGTTTTTCCGGCCACCCTTCGGCAACTACAACGCGGGTATCATCGCGACCGCACAAGGCTATGGCATGGAAGTCATCAACTGGACCAACGACAGTCTGGACTGGAAGATCAAAACCGCCAGCGGTATTACAGCTCACGTTCTTGAGCAAAGCGCGCCGGGTGATATCGTCCTGCTGCACTCCATCCGCGACCGGTCGGTAGAGGCCCTGCCCGATGTCATCGACGGCTTGAGAGCACAGGGCTGCCGGTTTGTCAGTCTTGAGACATGGATTACCCGGGCAACGTCTTAGAGCGACTGCTCAGCCGGGATTTGAAGGCGGCGTATGTCCTGCGCAGCGGCGTCAAAGGCCGGATCGTTGGACATAATCGCGCCGAAGCCACAGCCGCCAACGGCGAAAGACACGCCCGATACCGGCTTCCACGCTGCTAGCGCCCCGGCTCCGCGCAGCCGCCCAACAAAGTCCGGCGCCTGACTCTCAACAATCCAAGCATTTGAAAACAGCGTCGCTCGGATGATCCGGGCATCCGTTTGATCGACGGCAGCGAAGACGTCGTCGGTGGGCGTCCGTGGGGGAAACACGGCCAAGACCGTGCCGCTGGTGGCATCGGGCAAGCGTGTCACGGCCGCGAGCGTCGCAATCAGAATCAGCATGACCAGTGTGCCAACCGTCAAAGTCCAGAACGCAACGGCCGTTTGCGATAGGCTTGTGAGCCCTACTCGGGTTGTGGTGCTGGTCGTCGGGTTGGGCGTGGGCATTGGTTTAGGCGGTCGTGGGCTGGGGGCTTTCGGGTTGCCTTTCGACCACGCGATCGTCGATCGGCCAATGGATCACCGCCGCCACCCCACCCATGACGATGGCCGCAATCCACATCCACGTAAGCTCTCCGGTCGCATTCTCGATCCACCGCGCCATAAATGTTGCGATGAAGCCGCCAACCTGGTGCGAGACAAATACGATGGCGAAGAGTGTGGTCATGTACCGGATGCCAAACATTTGGACGACGATGCCCTGCGTCAGCGGCACCGTGGACAGCCACAACAAACCCATCACCGCAGCAAAGATTATAGTGCTCAACGGCGTTATAGGTAAAATGATGAACAGCGCCATAGCCACGGATCGACCCAAGTAGATGAAGGCCAGACCGTACTTTTTCGACCCTTTTTTCCCGAAAAGGCCCGAAAGGTAGGCGCCGACCACGTTGAACAGACCCACCAAGCCCAGCGCCACCGCACCGATCCCACCAAAGCCGTTCAACCACTGCGGCTGAACTCCCTGATCGATCAGGAATTTGGGCAGGTAGATGTAGATGAAGGAAATGTGAAATCCACAGACGAAAAAGCCGAAAAACAGGAGAACGTAGCCCCGGTGCCGGAAGGCCAGCTGAATTTCCGCCCAGACCTCAGCCGCCGAGCCGGAGGACGCATTCGCTGTTTTATCCGCGGCGACACCCTTGATGCCCATAAACACAAAAGACAGAGGGATGATCAGAAACGTGACCCCCGCCAGGACATAGAGTGCAGCGTCCCACCCGATCTGTTGCAGCATAAATCCAGCAGGCAGACCTATAATGAACTGGCCGCAGGACGCCGAGGCTGTCCCAAGGCCAAGCGCCCAAGAGCGTTGTTCCGGTGAAACCAGCTTGCTGAAACTCATGGCAACAATGCTGAAACCCGTGGCAGCAACGCCGCCACCGACCAGCCCACCCATGAAGATGTAGGTAAGCATGGTTCCGGGAAAGATGAGCATGCCAATGATGCCCGAACCATACATGACTGAACCCGCCATCAGCACCCACATGGGTCCAAAACGGTCAACCAGACTGGCCGCAAAAACCCCGATGAGTCCCCACAACAAGTTTTGCCAGCCCAAGGCCAGGCCAAAATCACCCGAGCTGACGCCAATAGTCTCCGGCGCTCCGGACATAAACAAACCAAAAGAGGACCGTACGCCCATGGAGATCAGCGACACGAGGCAACCCGCGATGATGATGATCGCAACACGCAGCGTAATGTTGGATTGAACGGAAGCCAAAGACTGATGCTCCTAAAGCTGGTCAGACAATAATATCACGAGCAACACTGACCGAAATTAACACCTAAACAAAGCAGATTCGGCGCCGTGGAGGCAAAAGTACCTTGGCGCGCGCCAACTGCGTTCGCGCCCATGCTGTAGATCTGCGTCGTTTGGCAAAGGTGATGAGCAAATTCCTGCCTAGGCAGGCAGCAGGCTTACGGGTAAATCCCTACAACCAAGTGAGTTTTTACCCCGCCACGGTTTCTGGACCTCCATGTCGTCACAGCAGACATCATCAGCCTTACCACCCGTCTTTGTCGCATTGGACATGAACGAAGGCGCGGTGTCGCCTTTGTTGGGGACTTTGGACGGGCTTAATGTCGGGTACAAAATCGGTATGGAACTGTTTTACCAATCCGGCGCAGATCTGGTCCGCCGGATGGCCCAAGACCACGCGATCTTCCTTGACCTCAAGCTGCATGACATTCCCAACACTGTTCAATCGGCGGCGGCACGGATCGCCGATATGGGTGTGCGGGTGACCACTGTGCATGCGGCAGGTGGCGGTGCCATGCTTGCCGGATTACCTGCGCTGGAGCGGGACGATTTTCAGTTTCTGGCTGTGACCGTACTGACCAGCATGAAGGCTGAGGATTTACGCGGCCTGGGCGTGTCGGACGACAACCCGCAAAACCGCGTGCAGCACCTCTTTAACCTCGCACGTGACAATGGCATCACGGGCTTTATCTGCTCCCCGCTGGAGGTAGAAGGCCTGCACGCGGAATTGCCTGGCGGAACCTTCATCACACCGGGTGTCCGCCCGGCAGGAGCCAGCCTGGACGATCAGAACCGCGTCGCCACACCGCTACAAGCCAAGCAATCCGGCGCAACCTCACTGGTCATCGGTCGCCCGATCACTCGCGCGCCCGATCCGCGCGCCGCGGCCCAGGCCATTCTGGACACTTTATCCCATGGTTAAGCCAATCCGCCTGATGGGACAGTTTCCGCCCCTGCAAGCCGGCCGGGTTGTGCGGCAAATCATTGTGGATGGTCTGTTGGGGCAGTGGCACCGGCTGCTGAGCATCGCGCTGATCCCCTTTATCCTCGCGGTCATCGTCGATCTGGCTGCGGCCATCATCCTGGACTTCAGAGGCTCCAGAAATCTGGTCGCAAGCCCCGACGTCATCGTCATTGACGTGGCCAACCTGATCATTCTGGAACTGCTGATCGGCGCCTTTTATACGGTCAACGTCGCGCGCCTGCTTGGTATTGGATCGCGCACGGGCAAGATACGGCTGGATGAAGACTGGCGGGATGCCTACGGCGGTGTTGTGCTGCGATTGCTGGTTATATACTTCTTTGGGGCTCTTCTGGTCGGGGGTGGATTTGTTGCCTATCTGCTGTTCCGTGATCAACTGCCCACGACCCAACTGGCCCCGTTCATAATCGCCATTCCGGCGTTGCTGCACCTGTATCTCTATACCCGTTTCAGCTTCGTCATTGCGGCGGCGGCCGTCGGCGCGCCCTATACCTTTGGCGACAGCGTGCGCGCCACCGGTGGGATTACGCTGATCCTGCTGGGCCTAAATCTGGTTTTCTGCCTGCCGCTGGTAGTGGCCCAGCTGGCACTACAGACGAGCACGGCATCCAGCCCAGTGTTCGGCTTTACCTATTTTGGCGTGATGCTGCTGACCCAATTGCTGTTCTTGCTGCGTGTTGCCGTGTTTACCATCATCAACCTTGTTTGCTTCGTGAACCGGACCGGATGGGCTCCCGGCGCGCGGCGCATTTAGAGCAAAAACGCCATGCATGTTCTTCGTTCTCTATCTCAGATTCTGATCTTCGCCGTTGCCGCGATCGCCCCCGCGGCGGTTTATCTAGGCGCGCAAACAGGGCTGCTGGACCTGAAAAACGCCATTTACGGTCTCCTTGTCGTGGCATTGTTGTATCACGCTGCCGCATGGGAGATGACGGGGCGCATGGCGCAGCAGCGGGGCCAGTTGGGCGGAGGGCGCGCGCACCCCGCACCGTTTTGGTCCGGCGCAGCCTTGCGTTCCGCCGTTCTGGGTTTCAGCATCATTTTTGCCACCATCTTCGGCTGGATTGGCCTCACCATGGTCGGATCCCTGCTGACCTACGGCGATAGCGCGACGCTATGGGGCAGTCTGGGGAGCGCGGTCGGGGACTTCATACAATACGGCAGCAACGATCCTCGCGAACTGGCAACAATCGGCGTGGAAGCGGATGAAGCGCCTACGCTTGACCGCCAGGCGGTAAACCGCAGCGCGCTGCTCGGTGTGATTGCCGCCAGCGGAATTCTTGTCGCCTACTTTTTCGTCCGCGCCTGGGCTGTCGTCCCCTTGCGTCACCGCCGTCCGCTCAAAGCCTTTACCTTTCACGCGTGGCGGGCCAATGGCGGGGTTCGGGCGCTGTGGGTTGCCGGCGTGCTGGTTCTCAGTTCAGCGCTGAGCGCATTTGTGCTGAACCTGCCGCTGTTCTCGGCGCTGGGGGCTTACCTTGCGCTGCTCGGATCCGGTCTAGCCTTGGCGATTTTCCTCGGCGTCACCTGGCTGATCGCCGACCGGATTTTGAGCGAGGATGTCGTCTTGCCCGCGCGGTGCTACGCCAAGATCTGCGGCATCAAGACTCCTGACATGCTAGAAGAAGTCATACAGAACGGCGCGACCCACGTCGGTTTTGTCTTCTTCGAAAAATCCCCCCGCAACGTCGATTTCGAGACTGCCGCCCAACTGTGCGAGCAGGCAAAGGGTCGGATCAGCAGGGTTGGGCTGGTGGTTGAACCCAGCGACGACGACCTCGACAACCTTTTGGCAGC
>PAHJ01000065.1 GCA_002705565.1 Geminicoccus sp.
CTCTTCTGGCTTGGCTCGTTTAGCCATCATCCTGCTCCTTTTCTAAGGAGCCAATCCTAACTCAAAAGGTGGACCACTTTTTCAGCAGCAGTCCAGTCCATTGATCCAGTACTACACGCGCTCGCCCGAAGCCTTGATGAAGTAAAGGCAAGCAGTTCAAATTTTGACATTTCTTCCTACGCTGACCGAATTGAAAAAGCTCTGCCAGACGATCCTCAACTTGCAGTTGGCGCAACGAAAGAAATGTTGGAAGCTACGATGCGCACAATTCTTCATGAGTTTGGAACAAGTTCGGTAGAGAGTTTGGGCTTTTCTGAACTCACGAGCAAATGTTTCGTTGAGTTGGGTCTGCAAGGCTCAGAGGCACCTAAAAGTGCTGCGGAAGGTAAGGTTCGGAAAATGGCTGATTACGCCAAGAAGATAATAATTGTTGCGAACGAGTTACGAAATCTCGTTGGAACAGGTCACGGTAAAGTTGTTGGGACAGAGGATGAACTCTCAAGTCTGGATGCAAGCATGATTGCATCGAATGGCATGATACTTTCTGCATGGTTAATTCGTGTTGCTGAATCAAGAGATCCGCAAGAAAGTTTAGTATAATCAATCATAAGTTGCGGGTATTATTGTTTGGTTTTCCTGAATAATTCACTGAAATGTCCGCACTTCATCTCATGGTCAGCATTCACCTTCCGAAGAGCTTTGACCTCTACACGTGTAGCGTTAGCTTTTCCGCAGCAGAAACGCTTCATTGCAAGCGATCGCTTTGGCCTCCTCCCGCGACGACGTTCAGATTTTCGAAGGTGAGCCGTTGGCCTTCGGGCATGCCCTCGACATCGCCAACGGGAGCACGCGCCAGCTCACGCTGCTGAACGGGGCGCTTGAGATTGAGGTCTTTGGATTGCTTTGGGTCAATGAAGGGTCCGGCGTGGTGGTGATCGGTTTCAACGCCCTTTTTGAGGGCCAAAAATGAGGTGCGCGGCGGTCCACGCTCGGGTTGGGTTGAGCGGGTTGGGGGCTGGTGGGTTGGGTTGGTGTGCTTACTGAGGGGCCGGGGGTGGTTTCTGGGGTGTACTTGGCCGGTCATGGGGGTATCGTTTGCGACTGGGCGCACAGCGGGTGCGTGCGTTGACGGGATCGTTTGAGCAGCCTTGTGCGCTGCCAACACAAGCGACAAACTCAAGCTACGAATTCAGACTAGGATTACAGGCTGCGGGCGCAATGCCGGAGGAAACCATGACCAACCCACTCTTTGACGCTCTGTTTGGCGTCCATGCCGGTTCTCAGGCGCGCTTTATCGAAACGCCGGACGGTCGGACGATCCGGTATGCTGAGTTTTTGGCCCTGGTCGCTCAATTTGCCAATGTCATCAGGGACCGTGGCCTGGAACCGGGTGATCGGGTGGCGGCGCAGGTTCACAAGTCGGTCGAAGCGCTGGCGCTCTATGGGGCCTGTGTGCAGTCCGGCGCGGTCTTTTTGCCGCTCAATACGGGGTATACGGCGGACGAGCTGGGGTACTTTGTCTCGGACAGCGGGGCGGCCTTGCTGGTGGGAGACCCGGCGGCGGCGGCGCGGCTTGCGCCCTTGGCCGCGGATTTGGGCGCGCAGTTCCTGACCCTGGGTGGTGATGGCGGTGGCTCCTTTGCTCAAGAAGCGGCAGGCAAGCCGCGGCAGGCTGATATCGCGCCGCGGAGCCGGGACGATCTCGCCAGTCTTCTCTACACCTCGGGTACAACGGGCCGATCCAAGGGCGCGATGCTGACACAGGGTAATTTGCTCTCCAACGCGCAGGCGCTGGTGGAACATTGGCGGTTTACCTCTGCAGACACGCTGCTGCATGCTCTGCCTATTTTTCATACGCACGGGTTGTTTGTCGCCTGCAACGTCACGCTGCAGGTTGGCGGCGCGTTGGTCTATTTGCCGACGTTTGACCTCGATGACGTGTTCAGGCTGATGCCAAAGTGCACGGCAATGATGGGCGTGCCGACGTTCTACACGCGCCTGCTCTCGGATCCGCGATTGACCGCCGAGGCGACCGGCAACATGCGGGTTTTTATCTCAGGCTCCGCCCCTTTGCTGGCTGAAACCCATGTCTCCTTCGCTCAGCGCACCGGGCATACCATTTTGGAGCGCTACGGCATGACCGAAACCAATATGAACACCTCCAACCCCTATTCAGGCGAGAGGCGCGCGGGCACGGTCGGTCAGCCGCTTCCCGGGACAGAGGTCATCATCACAGACCCCGACACCGGGCAGGAGCGTTCGGCGGAGGAGATTGGGAGCATTGAGGTCAGGGGGGAGAATGTCTTTCAGGGCTACTGGAACATGCCTGAAAAAACGGCTGAAGAACTGCGCGCGAACGGTTTCTTCATCACCGGCGATCTGGGGAAGTTTGACGCCGATGGGTACCTTCACATCGTGGGCCGCAGCAAAGACCTGATCATTTCCGGCGGTTACAACATCTATCCCAAGGAGGTCGAGCTGGTCCTCGATGAGGTGCCTGGGGTGGTCGAAAGCGCCGTGGTGGGGGTGCCGCATGCCGATTTTGGGGAAGGGGTGCTGGCGGTGCTGGTCCAGGGGGAGCAAGGCGCAATCGACCTTGATGCCGTCCGGGATGCGGTCAGCGGTCAGCTTGCCAAATTCAAGCACCCCAAGCGCTACGTGCTTATCTCTGGCCTGCCAAGAAACACCATGGGCAAAGTGCAGAAGAACGTGCTCAGAGACACCTACGCAACCGAATTTCAGCTTTAATGCGTTTGTTTCGCCGCCTAAGCGGTCTCCGACATCCTGTCAGGCTCGATCGGCGATGCCTTGCCTTTGAGGTCGACTCAATCCCCTGATTATCCCTATCTTGGCCCGCGATCCTGCCCCATAGCCCTTCAACAAGGAGAGAAAGCCATGCTGGAAACACTCAGCCTCGGTTCGTTCGTCATACTCGCGATTGCGATGGCCGGTGCAGGGGCCTTTGCGGGCGTTCTTGCGGGGCTGTTCGGGATTGGTGGCGGCGCCGTGCTTGTCCCCATTCTGGTGGAGTTCTTTGGCTTTCTGGGCGTGCCGGAAGCGGTTCGTATGCACTTGGCCATTGGCACGTCCCTGGCGATCATCGTACCGACATCCATCCGCTCTTACCTCGCTCACCGGGCCAAGGGGGCACCGGATGCGGCGCTTCTGCGGTCGTGGATCGTGGTTGTTCCAGCGGGGGTTATCCTCGCGTCATTTTTGGTTGCTGTGGTCTCTGGCGATGTGTTGCGGCTCGTCTTCGCCGTGGTGGCAATTTTCATCAGCGCCAAGATGCTGTTCAACCGCAGCAGTTGGCGGATTGCCGATGATCTGCCGTCCCAGCCGTGGCGCGCGCTCAGTGGTGGGTTGATTGGCTTCGTTTCCACGTTCATGGGGATTGGTGGCGGTAACCTGAACAACGTGTTCATGACGAGCTTTGGACGCAGCATTCATCAGGCTGTCGCCACGTCCGCTGGTTTGGGCGCATTGATCGCCATTCCCGGTGTCATCACCTACGTTATCATCGGGTGGGGGAACCCGGATCTGCTGGTATTATCGCTGGGGTATGTGAACCTTATTGCCGTTGTTGCTATTATGCCGATGACCCTGCTGTGCGCACCTTTGGGCGTGCGCCTGGCACACAGCCTGACCAAGCGTCAGATGGAAATTGCTTTCGGGCTGTTCATGCTGGTTGTTGCCGCACGGTTCATTGTATCGGTGTTTTAGGAACAACATCCGCTGAGCGACCCGGGCTGATCTGAGCAGGGATCTCAAGAGCAAAGCTGACATCGGGTCGACCCCGGCCGTTGGTTTTGCGCGTCTGCGTTGGCTTGGCCGTTTTCATCAATGATACGTCGTTTCCGATAATGGGTTCATTATTAGAATGATAAAAATAAAAATATCCTATTGGTATTGCTCTTGAGTGATTCTAGCCTCTCTGGTCCGTGTTTTGCTGTACGTCTCGAAGCCCTCCTGATGAAGAGGGACAAAACCAACCCTTGAGGAATGAATCATAATGGAAAAGAATGTTCTAAATTCTGTGCGCGTTGTTTTGACGGGCGCAGCGGTTCTCATTTCAATGACCGCGACAACAGCCCACGCAGCCAACGGCCTGAAAGCGAAGTACGAGAACTTGGGATGCAAGGAGTACTTAAACTCCAGTCAATCCTCTGACAGTTTGACGTCAAAGTGCGTGAGCCTGGGGGCCCGCATTGATGCAATCGAAACCCGTATCAGCAAAATATATAGCCGAAAAAATAACATCTTGGACGTGCTTTGGTCCCCGAATAGTGATCCTATCCAAGACAATTTTGACAAGCTTGAGGAGAAGATCGTTAAGCTGGATGCGCTTCTCGAGAAACTCGAAGCTAAGCTGTAAAGCAATCTGCTGGCACCCCGTCATGGGTATATAAGGAAGAGCATAGACAGCTCTTCCTTTCCCTCTTCAATTTCTGTGTTGACCAAAGCTGCAACGGTTTCAGCTGGATGATCCAAGACGGTGGCTGACTGGGAAGGCGTGACGCGGCATGGTCTCTGTGTTGCAGCGGGAAAGCTGGCTCAGCGGCGAATTTCCCCCTAGGTTCGCGGTGAACAGGGAGGCCATCACGCATGCCGCTGAAAATCGCTATCTTTGGCGCGTCCGGTTACACAGGCGCGGAGGCCATTCGGATTGCTTTGGGACATCCGAATGTCGAAATTGTTGCTTTGACGGGTGAGAGCAAGGCCGGAAAGTCCATTGGTGAAGTCTACCCCCATCTCACCGGTTTTGGCCTGCCGTCACTGGTGCGCATCGAGGATGTGTCGCTGGCTGGTCTGGATGCCGTCTTTCTGTGTCTGCCTCATGCCACAACGCAAAAGGTTGCCAAGACGTTGCGCCGTGCTGCTCCTGACTTGCGCCTGATTGATCTCAGTGCAGACTTTCGCCTGCGCGACGTGGCGGCCTACGAGGACTGGTATGGTGAGCACTTCGCACCCGATCTACAGCCCGATGCGGCCTATGGTCTGACCGAACACTACCGCGATGACATCAAAGACGCGCCCATCATCGCCTGTCCGGGGTGCTATCCAACGAGCATCCTCGTACCGCTTTTGGCGCTTCAGAATGCGGGCATGATTGACCCCCATCGCATCATCGCTGATTCCAAGTCCGGCACAACCGGAGCCGGGCGCAAGGCCAGCGAGGGGCTGAGCCATTCGGAGGTGTCCGAGGGCTTCCACGCTTATGGCGTGGCTTCGCACAGACACACGGCTGAGCTGGATCAGGAACTCTCCCTGCGGGCCGGTCATGCGGTGCAAGCTTCATTTACGCCCCATCTGCTGCCCATGAACCGTGGCATTCTGTCGACCGTCTATGGTGATCTGGCCAGCGGGGTGCGGATCGAAGAGGCGCAGGCGGTTCTGGCTGACTTTGCCCAGCGTGAGATTTTTGTGGTTCAGGCTGAAGGCAGTACACCTGTTGCGACCCGATTCGTCCGTAGCACCAACAGAGTGATGGTTGACCTCAAAGCTGATCGGCGAGAGGGGGGCTTTATTCTGCTTTCAGCCATTGATAACTTAACAAAAGGCTCATCAGGACAGGCTTTCCAGAATTTTAACGCGGCTTTTGGACTGGATGAAACAACGGGTCTTCACCTTGTGAGCGCCTTTCCTTAAACCCTCTGCTGGGGCGATATTCTCAATTTCGCCATGATGGCATCGCAACACTAAGCAGCTGCGACAGACTTGGAAGCATAAGATTTTCGCATGAGACTCAGGCATTGGCTCACGGTTGTATTATTGGCGGGAACGGCAGGTTTGGTGGCTTGCGGCGATCAGCCGGGCCGTGATGACGAAGTCCTGTTTACTGATCCATATCCGGACTTGGCCTCAGTCCCGGACGATAAAGAGCGGTCTAAAGCGGTTTCGCGCCAGACCAAGCGTATGTTCGATGACTTCCAGGCGCGGCCAAACGACGGCGCCACACTGGCTGCTGATTTCAACCCGGCTTTGGCACGGCCGGTCATGCCTCCACGCAGCATCTTGGCAATACGCAGCGCAGACGATTTTACCTCCTTGCAACTGGACAGCAGCACAGCGACTGCTCTGTTGGTTCGGCAGCAGGAAACGGATGTGTTCTTTGGCATTGAAGAACACATAGCCCAAGACGCCATCGACCGCGCACGCCAAGCGACGGAACAGCGAGAGCGTGAAGAAGCCATGGTTAAGGCGCGGGAAGAGTTCGAAGCCCGCCGCACAGAACAGCTGCAAATGATGCAGGAGCGGGCTGAACTCATGGCGAATTTGGAGATGACGCCCCAGGTTGAGGTCACATCCGGTCCAAACAAGCAGCCCGGCTCACTCGCTGATCTGTTCTTCGATGTCAGCGTCGGTGACCCGGTTTCAATTGTCTATTTCAACCCGGAATCGACAGAGTTGGGTGAGCGGGAGTTCGCAATTCTGCGACCAATTGCCAGTGTCGCGCTCCAAAACAATCAGAACCTGATTCTGCACGGGCATACCAACGGCTATCGCTTCACGCGGACACAAGCGCATCGCGACCATCATTTAAACGTCTCTAAGCTACGCGCTGAGGCTGTAAAGGCGGCCTTGGTGTCTATGGGTGTTCCGGCTGGAAGAATCCAAATCGAGTGGTTTGGTGATTTGCGTCCCGTCTGGGCTGAGGTCAATGGGATGACATCCCAAGGCAATCGTCGTGTCGAAATTTTCATCAAAATTCCAGATCGGCTCGTCACGCGCGGTTCCAGCCTGCTTGGCCAGAATTAAGACCCTCTTTTTTGAAGATAGCGTGAAATGCTGTGAGCAGGTTTGCGCGTGATTTTGCTTGATATATAATATTTTATCCCGTTGAGATGTGAAATACCTTCTCTATTGGGATAAAATCCGATGAATGATGATTTCTACCGCATCCGCCGTCTGCCGCCCTATGTCTTTGCCGAGGTGAATGCACTGAAGCAGGCCGCGCGTGCCAGTGGGGATGACGTCATCGACTTCGGCATGGGCAACCCAGACCAGCCGCCGGCGCCTCACATCCTGGAAAAAATGCAGGAATCCCTGCACAACCCCCGCGCACACCGCTACTCGACCTCGCGCGGGATTCCGGGCCTGCGTAAGGCCTTGGCAGGGTACTATGAGCGGCGTTTTGGGGTGGATATTGACCCGGAGGCTGAAGCCATCGTAACGCTTGGGTCAAAGGAGGGGCTGGCCAATCTTGCCCAGGCGATATCCTCGCCGGGCGATACCATTCTGGTGCCCAATCCGTCGTATCCGATCCACGCCTTTGGGTTCATCATTGCCGGTGCCTCGCTGCGGTATCTGCCAACAGCCTCGTCGGGACCGGAGTTCTTTGAACGGTTGAAGCGGGCCGTGGAGTACTCCGTACCCAAGCCGGTTGCGATCGTGATCAATTACCCCTCCAATCCCACGGCCGAAGTCGTGGATCTCGATTTCTATGGCCAGATCATCGACTTCTGTCGTCATCACGGCATCTACGTGCTGTCTGACCTCGCCTATGCTGAGGTGTATTTTGACGGCAACCCGCCGCCATCCGTGTTGCAGGTTCCCGGTGCCAAGGACATCGCCGTCGAGTTCACATCCATGTCGAAGACCTACAACATGCCCGGCTGGCGCATTGGATTTGCGGCTGGGAACCGGGAGTTGATCGCAGCACTGGGGCGGGTGAAGTCCTATCTCGACTATGGCGCCTTCACGCCGCTGCAAGTTGCCGCTACAGCCGCCCTCAATGGGCCGCAGGGGTGTATCGATGACATGCGAGCGCTTTACAAGGAGCGGCGTGACGTTCTGGTGGATGGCCTGAACGCCAGTGGTTGGAAATGCCCCTCACCCCCGGCAACGATGTTTGTCTGGGCGCCAATCCCAGATCAGTTCAAGGAAATGGGTGTCATGAACTTTGCCAAGTTGTTGCTTCAGGAAGCGGGTGTCGCCGTGGCGCCAGGGGTGGGCTTTGGCGAGGAGGGTGAAGGCTATGTCCGGTTGGGACTGGTGGAGAACACACACAGAATCCGGCAGGCGGTTCGTAACATCCGGGGCTTCCTGTCACGTCACGGCGTGCATGACGACTTACCCAAATCAGCCTGACCCAGAACAGTCTAAGCGCTCTGGCCGAAAAGGCTCAGCAGCGCATCCAGAGAGTCTTCGATGGCGTTGAGGTCAAAAACTGGAATTTGGTTGCCTGCTTCCGACGAGGTCGAGCCTTCGTCGCGCATTCCGGGTGAGGCCACGGCGACAATGTTCGGCACCTGACCCAGCAGACGGGGTTTGCCAAGCTCGGGGCGGTAGATCTCCAGCTTGGGGTGCGGGGCTGTCTTGAAGCCCTCCACCACCACCACGTCAACCACGCCCAGTCGCGGCAACAGAGAGGCTAGAGTGCGCCGATCGTCAGGGTCGGGCAGCGGTGCTTCGATCATATGGGCAATCCGCTGGCTGGAGGCGACAATCACTTCGTCCGCACCAGCCTGACGATGCGCAAAACTGTCTTTGCCTGGAACGTCAACGTCAAAGCCGTGGTGGGCGTGCTTGAGGGTCGCGACACGCAGCCCTCGGCCCTTCAACGCAGCGATGAGCTTGAGCGCTACTGTGGTCTTGCCACTACCCGACCAACCCGCCAATCCGATGATCGTCGGCGCGGGGGCGTTTGGCTGATGTGCCGGGGCGCTCATTCCTTCTTTCGATTGTCGCTCTATAGTCACGGGTGAGTGAATTCCATACACAGAGGGTGATCATGCTTGATCAGGTACGTGACGTATTGAACCGCATCAAGTCCCCAGAAGGACAGGGCTTGGTTGAGTCGGGGTATATTCAGGGTCTGACCGAAGACCGGGGCCTGATCCGTTTGGTGCTAGAAGCACCTGCGGATCGAGCCAATGCGCTGGCCCCGCTCAAAGCGGCGGTTGAAGACGCGCTCAAGGCTTTGCCAGGGGTGTCGGGAACTCAGATTATCACCACGACCCAGACCACATCCAAACCTGCGCCAGAACCTGCCGCAGAGGCCCCTGAACGCAGGAAGCCCGCAGACGCCAAGCTGCCGCGGCCGGCCAAACACGTGCTGGGTGTGGCCTCAGGTAAGGGTGGGGTTGGAAAATCAACCACGGCGTACAACCTGGCTGTTGCCCTGGCCCGGGACGGGCTCAAGGTCGGTATACTGGACGCGGATATTTACGGGCCCAGCGTGCCGCTACTCTCCGGTCTGGGGTCGGATGCCAAGCCGGACCTGGACGACAAAAAGCGGATGATTCCGCTCAAAGCCCACGGGCTCGAGCTGATGTCGATCGGCTTCCTAGTACCACAAGATAGCGCCACTGTCTGGCGTGGGCCAATGGTCCAGAATGCGCTTTTCCAACTCTATGGATCAACGCTTTGGGGCGGTGGTGCCGGGCTGGATGTTCTGGTTGTCGATCTGCCACCGGGGACAGGCGATATACAACTTTCGCTAGCGCAACAGAGCGCTCTCGATTCCGCTATCATTGTCACCACACCTCAAGACCTTTCGATGATTGATGCCCTCAAAGGTGTATCAATGCTTGAAAAAGTAGGCACAAGAATACTTGGGGTGGTGGAAAACATGTCCGGTTTTCTATGCTCAAATTGCGGAATTGTTCATCAGATTTTTGGAGCCGGCGCTGCTCAGAAGCTCAAGGATCTCAAAAATATCGATTTCTTGGGGGCCATTCCTCTTACATTGGAAGTTCGAGAAGGTGCGGATTCTGGTAATCCAGTAATGCAAAATACCGTAGAAACAGAAACTCAAAAGGCTTATTTACACCTTAAGGATGGTATTCTATCCAGAATTTAGAAATAAATCCTA
>PAHJ01000066.1 GCA_002705565.1 Geminicoccus sp.
ACGCGGAAATACTGGCCATCTTGCGGCAAGCCAGGGCGCACGGCGCGCTGGTCTGTGTTCATGCAGAGAACGACGCGATGATTGCTCAGGCCAAGGCTGATTTGCTCGCATCAGGAAAAACTGCCCCGCGCCATCACGCCGCCTCACGCCCCCGGATGGCAGAAATCGAGGCCGTTGAGCGAATGTGTCGGTTTGCCGAGCATCTCAATCAACCGGTGATGCTGTTCCACATTTCCACCGCCGAAGCCATCGACGCCATCGCCCGAGCCAAAGCGCGCGGTGCGCCGGTTTGGGCAGAGACCTGCCCCCATTACCTGCTGATGACCGAAGCAGTACTCGACCGTTCGGGTTTGCAGGGCGCAAAATGGATGTGCTCGCCACCCCAGCGCACCGAAGCGGATCAGGAAGCGCTCTGGCACGGGTTGGAAGCGGGAACGATCAATCTTGTCTCCTCCGACCACGCGCCTTACCGCTTTGACCAGACCGGTAAACTTGCCGCCGGTCCCAAACCGGATTTCACACAGATCGCCAACGGTTTGCCGGGACTGGAAACCCGCCTGCCGCTGATGTTTGACGCCATGGTCTCCCGCGGCCGGACGGGGCCGGTCGAATTCGCCGACATCACCGCCACCACCCCGGCACGCCTCTATGGACTGCCGGGCAAGGGGTGGATTGAGGCGGGCATGGATGCCGATCTGGTGATCTGGGATCCAGACAAGACAGCCACCTACGCCGCCAACGATCTGCATGACAATGTTGGCTATAACCCCTGGGAAGGCCGACAGATCAAGGGGTGGCCGGAGCAGGTGATGTTGCGCGGACAAAAGCTGGTCGATGGTGGGACTTTTCTGGGGACACCGGGCAGCGGCCAGTGGATCAACCGGCCTGAGCTGACCGTTTCTCACCTCTCAAAGCCGGAGGCCTAAACGCGTATGGAACCGACGCTGATCGTCATCAATCCCAATTCCTCGCAGTCTGTGACCGACGGCATCGACAGCGCGGTTGAGCCCTTGCGCCGCTTTGGTGTGCCGATCCGGTGCCTGACACTGGCAGAAGGCCCACCCGGTATCGAAAACCAGCGACAGGCCGACCTGACCATCGCCCCCATGCTCCGCCTCGCCGCCGCCCAAGGCGATGCGGCGGGCTATGTGGTTGCCTGCTATGGTGATCCCGGTCTACACGCGCTTCGCGACCAGACCTCCCTGCCCGTTGTCGGCATTCAGGAAGCATCAGTCATGAGCGCACTGAGCCTGGGTCAGCGGTTTGGGGTTATTTCCATCCTCGCCGCCTCCATCCCCCGTCATATGCGCGCCTTCGGTGCGATGGGGGTTATGGACCGTCTCGCAGGTGACCGGGCACTGGGGCTCGGCGTGCTGGAGCTTGCAGACCGTGCAACGACGCTCAACGCCATGATCGCTACCGGCCAGCGCCTGCGCGACGAAGACGGCGCGGACGTTTTGATCACCGGCTGTGCCGGCATGGCCTATCTACGCGGACCGCTGGAAGACGCCCTCGGGCTACCCGTGGTGGAGCCCTGTCAGGTCGCGGCCAGCCAGGCATTGGGGCACATCGCGCTTAACCTGTCACACCGAACAGACGGAACTCCAACCCATGCTGAATGAAACTGCCAACGGCGTGTACACCATTGCCGTCACCCCTTTTCTTCCCGATGGCGCCCTAGACTTTGACAGCATCGACACCATGGTCGATGCCTACATCGAGCGCGGCGCGACAGGATTGACGGTTCTGGGCATGATGGGGGAAGCGGGCAAGCTATCGGCGGAAGAGTCCCTTGCGGTGGTCAGACGAGTGGTTGCGCGGGCGTCCGTGCCAGTGGTCGTAGGCGTGTCAGCACCAGGCTTTGCCGCCATGTCAGCATTGAGCGAAGCATCTATGGACGCCGGCGCGGCAGGCGTGATGGTCGCGCCGCCCTCCTCGCTGCGCACCGACGCTCAGATCCTCGCCTATTACCACAACACGGCCCAGACGCTGGGTAAGATCCCATTTGTGCTGCAGGACTTCCCGCTGGCCACGGGCGTGCAGATTTCCAGCAGCGTCATCCTGCAAATTGTCCATGACTGCCCATCCTGCGTCATGCTCAAGCACGAGGACTGGCCAGGGCTGGAAAAGATCTCCACGCTGCGGGAAGCATCAGAGACGGGGGGAGCGCGGCGGATCTCGATCCTTTGCGGTAACGGCGGGCTCTATCTGCTTGAAGAGATGATGCGCGGGGCTGATGGCGCCATGACCGGCTTTGGCTACCCGGAGATGATGGCGCAGGTGATCGCGGCATTTCGGGGTTACGAGATTGATCGCGCACGAGATATCTTCGACGCCTACATGCCCATGGTGCGCTATGAGGCCCAACCCGGCATGGGTCTGGCCATCCGCAAGCATACTCTGGCCCAGCAAGGCATGATTGCTCACCCCACTTTGCGCAAACCCGGTGGATCGCTGACCAAGGCGTCGATCGCCGAAGTCGATGCCCTCGCCGCCCGCCAGCGCCAGAAACTGGCAGCGCTTGGATTGGAAGCCAGGTCAGCCTAACAACGCGCCCTAGAAATCGGCAACGTCCCTCCAGGCCTTGGCCCCAGAGGACGCGTGAGCCGCTGCGATGATCTGGTTGACCGCCATGCCGTCCTCGAACGTGGGCCAGCGGGCCTTCCCGGCGTCGATGGCTTCGAGGAAGTCCTTGGCTTCGATGATGATCTGGTCCTGATAACCGGTTCCGTGGCCCGGCCCGAGGCAAAAGGGTTCGTAGTCCGGATGCGCCGGACCGGTCAGGATCTTGGTGAAGCCTCGTCCGGCTTCCTCACCCTCTGCCCGGTAAAGCCAAAGCGCGTTCTGGTCTTCCTGATCAAAACGGATCGCGCCCGCGGTTCCCACAATCTCGTAAGCGTAACCCATCTTGCGCCCGGTCGAGACCCGGCTGAAGTAAAGCTGACCCATGGCCCCGCCCGCAAAGCGACACATCATCTGGGCGTGATCATCGTTGGTAACGCTGCCGCCCGGACGCTCCGCATGCACCGTTTCGATTTCAGCGATCAGACGATCGATGGGGCCGATTAGCGCCAGTGCTGCGTTGATCATATGCGGCGCGAGATCCCCCATTGTTCCATTGGCCATGCCGGTGGTGCGCCAGTTGGCGGGGGTTTGGGGGTCAGCGAGGAAATCCTCGGTATGTTCACCGCGAAACCACGTGACCTCGCCAATCGCGCCAGAAGCCACAAGTTGCCGCGCGTATTGGCTGGCAGGCGTGCGGATGTAGTTGAACCCAACCATATTGACACAGCCGCTCGCCTCCGCCGCCGCCACCATAGCGCGGCTGTCCGCCAGATTTGCGCCCAGCGGCTTTTCACAGAACACGGGCTTGCCCCGCTCGAAGGCGGCCTGCGCGATGTCGCGATGCAAAGACTGCGGCGTTGCAATCACCACCGCTTCCACACGAGGATCATCGACCAGAATGCGCCAGTCGTCCGTTCCGCGCTCAAAGCCAAAGGCCTGCCGATAGTGCTCGGCGCTTTGGGCGGAGCTGGCGCAGATCATCTCTAGCCGGGGCCGCAGCCGGGTTTCGAACACCGCGCCCACTGCCGCCATGGCAACCGAGTGCGCCTTGCCCATGTATCCGCCGCCCACGATCCCGATCCCGATTGCCGTCATGGTTTTCCCCCTGCTGGTTCTTGCTAATGCTGGCTGGTCCTGGCGAGAAACTCGATTGGACCACGCCAGAACCTAAAGACAGTTCCCGGTGGGGTCCATGTCCCAGCACGCGAAAGCGCAAATGCGACTGTAAGCGTCTTTTCAAAGCGCTTGAACCGCGCGGTCGATGGCGCATGATGGGGCACTGTTTCGCAAACGCCGCTGAGGTGTCCGTGACCCCTGCTCTTAAATCCGATCCGCTGCTGCAATCTTTCGCATTGCGCCATCTGCGCTTGCGCAATCGCATCGTCAGCACGGCGCATGCCCCCGCCTATGTTGAGGACGGCCACCCACGAGATCGCTATCGGCTCTACCACGAGGAAAAGGCGCGCGGCGGTTTGGGACTGACGATCATTGGCGGGTCAACCAACATCGCGCCGGACAGCCCGTCGGTCTTTGGCCAACTGTATGCGGGCGATGATAGCATCATCCCTTGGTTCCAGCGCCTGACCGATGGGGTACGGGCACAGGGCGCCGGCGTTATGTGCCAGATCACCCACATGGGCCGTCGTACGGCCTGGGACGACGGACACTGGTTGCCGGTTGCTGGTCCCTCTGGGGTCCGCGAACGGGCGCACCGGGCCTTCCCCAAGACCATGGAAGCTGAGGACATTCAGCGCATCATCACCCAATTTGCCAATGCGGCCCGCCGGGTGCAGCAGGGTGGATTTGACGGGGTCGAGTTGCTGTCTCACTCCCATCTTCTGGGGCAGTTTCTTTCACCGCTGGTCAATCAGCGCACCGACGCGTACGGCGGATCACTGGAAAATCGACTGCGGCTCACGCTGCAGGTGCTGGAAGCGGTCAGGGACGCCGTCGGGCCGGAGATGATTGTCAGCATGCGCATCACCGGGGACGAGTTGGTCGAGGGTGGCCTGAGTGCAGAAGATTGTGTTTGGGTCGCTCGAACGCTTGCCGACACCGGCGCAGTGGACCTGTTCAACGTGCTCGCAGGTGCGCCTTATGACGACCTGGGCCTGGCGGGATGGGTGCCGCCCATGGGCATGCCTGCCGGCGCGCACCTGAGCGTTGCCGCGCAAATCCGGAAGGCGGTGAGGATCCCGATCCTGCATGCGGGCGGTGTTGCGGATCTGGCCACGGCGCGCGAAGCGGTCTCGCAAGGTTGGGTGGACCTGATCGGCATGACCCGCGCCCACATCGCCGACCCGCATCTGGTGCGCAAGGTGACCGACGGTGAGGAACACCGTATCCGGCCTTGCGTCGGTCTGGGGTACTGCGTTGACCGGGTAAACCAGGGCAAGGACGCCCTGTGCGGCCACAATCCCGCCACCGGCCGCGAAGCCAGTATCCCGCACCAGTTCAAGCCCCCTGAAACGACCTCGAACCAGCCCGGTCGCGTGGTCGTGGTGGTGGGCGGTGGGCCGGGAGGGATGGAAGCGGCGCGGGTGTGCGCTGGGCGCGGCCACCGCGTTGTGCTGTTCGAAGCCTCAAACCGACTGGGTGGCCAGCTCAATCTCGCCGCCCAAGGCACCACCCGGCGGCAGATCAAAGGCGTCTCGGACTGGTTGGCGGCTGAAATCGAGCACTTGGGCGTGAACGTGCGGCTCAACACCTTTGCCCAAGCCGCCGACATAGAGGCCGAAAGCCCCGATTTGGTGGTCATCGCCACCGGCGGGTGGCCCGACACAGCCCCCCAACCCGGCGGCGACCACGCCCTGTCCAGCTGGGACGTTCTGGGCGGTGAGGTGCGGCCCTCGGGTGAGGTGCTGTTGGTCGATGAATGCGGCGACCAGGCCGCGGCAGTCTGTGCGCAGGTCATGGCACAGCACGGCGCCCAGGTTACCCTAGTCACCCCCGATCGCGCCCTTGCCCACGATCTGGGACCGACCAACAGCGCCGTAGTGCTACGTGAT
This sequence comes from Geminicoccus sp., assembly GCA_002705565.1. Classification (GTDB taxonomy): domain Bacteria; phylum Pseudomonadota; class Alphaproteobacteria; order UBA7985; family UBA7985; genus UBA7985. The sequence goes on from PAHJ01000066.1 coordinate 5,574, forward strand.
TTGGCTCAGGCCGGGGTTGGGTTCGAATGCTTACAGGAACTGGCCAGCATCACCCCACAGGGCAACCGCAAACGCGTCGTTCTACGCCACGTCCTCACGGGCATAGAAACTGAACGCGTTGTCGATGCTGTCGTGATGGAAACCGGCAGCGCCCCGATGGACGCGATCTATCACGACCTCCGGCCAGCTTCCCGCAACCTCGGTCAGCTCGACCAGAGCGCCATGATCAGCGGTCGCTCTCCCCTCGCCGCCGAAGCCAACCCTGATGGACGCTTCCTGCTCGCGCGGATTGGTGACGCGGTTGCCAGTCGCAACATCCACGCAGCCCTGTACGACGCGCTCCGTGTCTGCAAAGATTTCTGACCACCGACATCGATAGCGTTTTTAAGGACTGACCATGACTGCCAACACCCCAAAAACCATCGAGTTTTTCTTTGACCTGTCCTCGCCCTGGACTTGTTTGGCCTTTCATAACATTCGACCTCTTCTGGCTGATCTGGGGGTGAACATTCGGTGGCGGCCGTTTCTGGTGGGGGGTGTCCACAACCAGGTCAACGCCAGCTTTGTTGAGTCCCGGTCCTCGGAGCTGACTTCACCCAAGTGGCTGCACAGTGGTCGTTCGTTAATGGATTGGGCCGCGCTTTCCGGAGTGACGCTGAACTTCCCCAGCAAGCACCACCCGCTGCGTTCGGTCCATGCCATGCGGCTGTGTTGCCAGTTGGAAGATGATCAGCCAGCCTTGGAGCGCTTCGCCAGCGCCGCCTTTGACGCTTATTTCACCGATCAACGCAATCTGGATGCTCCGGACGAACTGATTGCCATCGCAAGGGCCTGTGGGCTGGATGCGGACGCTCTTGCCGCAGGGACGCAACAGCAAGCCTGCAAAGATCACTTGCGCGCCAACACCGATGAAGCCATTGCCCGCGGTGCCTTTGGTTCCCCGTCGATCTTTGTTCCCACTGAACAGGGCGAGCGACTCTACTTTGGCAACGACCAGCTGCCGCTGGTCAAATGGGCGATTGAAACGCTCTAAACCGTGATCGGATCAGCCCCCTAGCCCCAAGCTGCCCCAACCCGTGCAAAACGCTTCACCCAGGCGCCAGCCTCCGTGGTGATTGCTCGGTATGCGACACATTCGGGTTGGGCAAATAAAACCTACAGATATTTTGAACTGATTCATGTGCCTAAATATTCTTCGCTGCACAAATTTTGGTGCCTAAATAGTGAGCAGCGGGCGTAGCTCCTCTATCGCATTTCCTGGAAAATGGCGCCCATAGCGGCATCGTGAGTTTGGGAGTGAACGTTCGTGCCGGAGACAAAAGGACACATCAACGCGAAGTCTTTGAGAAAGGCTTTTGGGCAAGCCATTGCCGTTGATGGGGTCGATTTCACAATCGAAGCAGGGAGTTATTGTTGCCTTCTCGGCCCGTCGGGCTGTGGGAAAACGACGACTCTGCGCATGATATCCGGACACGACACACAGACCGCTGGCACCATCGCGATCGACGGTACGGACCTGGGCACCATTCCTCCCGCCCAGCGCCCCACCGCCATGATGTTCCAGAACTACGCACTGTTCCCCCATATGACCGTCGAAGACAACGTGGCGTTTTCGCTGCGCGTCAAGGGAAGCGACCGAACAGCAAGACGGCAGCGGGCCGGACACTTGCTGGAACTCGTTGAGATGCTCGACTTCGCCCACCGCAAGCCCAATGAGCTTTCCGGTGGCCAGCAGCAGCGGGTCGCGCTGGCCCGTGCGCTGATGATGAACCCCAGCGTGCTCGCACTCGATGAGCCACTCTCCGCGCTAGACCCCTTCCTGCGCCTGAAAGTGCGGTCCGAACTGAAGACGTTGCAGCGACGTCTTGGGATCACGTTCCTGCACGTAACCCACTCGCAGACCGAAGCCCTCGCGCTCGCCGACCAGATCATCCTGATGAACAACGGTAAACTTGAACAAATCGGCACGGCGCAAGAGCTGTATCACAGCCCAGCGAGTGCCTTTGCCGCCCAGTTCATGGGGGTTCAGAACGTGTTTCATGCCCAAGGCACCGAGCCGGGCGAAGACCTGGCCATCCACTGGATCGGTGATCTGTTCAAGCAGCAGAGGGTGGGTGATTTTCAAGGCTCCTTCCTGCGCTCCCTGTCACTGGGGTTGCTGGTGTCCGTTCTGACAACCGCCTTTTCCTACGCCGCTGGCCTGGCCTTTCGGCGCG
>PAHJ01000067.1 GCA_002705565.1 Geminicoccus sp.
CCCGCCAGGCCTTCAGAATATCCCGAGACTCAATCCCTCTGCCATGGCGTGCCCGCTGTTTTCCGCCGCCTCAAGAAACCTGTCATCCCAAGGCCCGTGGAGCACGATGACCTCGCTCACCAGCCGCCAGCCGAGCCCCCCATAGATCCCTGTCAGCGCTCGCGTCGTCCCGGTCCCGTCCAGACCGGCGCGGATCAACGTCATTACGGGAAGGCCGGGCCGCTGGTCGAGCAGATCATTGTAAGAGCGGTCGAAGAAGTCTTTGGTCAACCCGGCCATATAGCCAATGTTCTCGGTTGTCAGCAGGATCAGGCCATCGCAGGCCATCACATCCGCGATCCCGGCCTGCTGCGGCGCGAGGACGCTGAGGGCAACCTCTGGCACCTGTTCCACCCCCCTGATAATGGCTCTTTGAACTGCCTGGGTGTTTGGCGAGGGCGCGTGGGCCAAACACAGCAAGGTTTTGGTCATGATCATCCCCATGCAGACACGCCAAGACGGCAACAGGGGCTGGGCAAGGACCCGCCCCGGTCTATTTCTAAGCTAACCAACCCCGTTGAAAGAAGCGAAATGAAAGTCCTGTTGTTGATCGCTGTTTTTTTGGTCCTTTCGCTGGTCGGCTTTTGGATTGTGGCCCGTGTTCTCATCGCGAGGCTGTCCTCAGAGCCTCTGGGCACATTCGCTGAAGTCAGAGGCGAGACGATTCACTACGTTGATGAAGGGCAAGGGTCCGCTATCGTGCTGGTACATGGCGCGAGTGGCAATTTAGGTGACATGGAATTGCGTCTGGCACCGGCGCTTCGCGCCGCAGGGCACCGCGTCATCACCATTGATCGTCCAGGACTGGGCCTGTCGTCCCGAAACGACCCCACCCTCAACGAAATTACCGCGCAGGCGGATCTGATTGTCGCTTTGCTCGACGAGTTGGGCGTGCAGGCGCCGACGATGGTCGGTCATTCACTGGGTGGCGCGGTATCGCTGGCCATGGCGGTGAACCATCCCGAACGCGTGGGACAGCTCGTCGATATTTCCGGGGTTTCGCACTCGTGGGGCGGAGAGGTTTGGTGGGCCTATGGTCTGGCCGGCATCCCAGTTGTGGGCTCGTTTTTCATCAACGCGCTGATGCCGATTGTCGGACTGGCACTCTTTGAATCCAGCGTGGATGGTACGTTTTATCCCGAACCGGCATTGCCGGGGTATTCGGAGAAGACCCAGACCGAAATGATCATGCGACCCAGAACCTTCGCCAACAATGCTGCCGACGTGCGTGCTTTGGACGAAGGCGTGGCGGCGTTGCAGACGGGTTACGCCAATCTTACACAGCCCTTTGACGTGGTGTTCGGTACCGAAGATTACGTCAGTCCAGAGCTGCACGCCGCAGGTCTGGAACGGGATGCGCCCGGTGCTAAGATTACGTTAATCGAAGGCGCAGGACACATGATCCATCACACGCAGTTCGAAACGGTACGCGACATCATCCTCGCCGCAGCTGCGCGCAACAACGAATAACGTATAGAATAAAGGAGCGCCGTTAGGGGCTCCTTTTCCGTTTGGTCAGACGCCCTCCGGTCATCCGCGCATACGCGCGCCGTCCGGGTCCACCAGTGGTGTGGTAATGATCCGCGCAGGTCGTCGGTCGCCCAGGATCTCGATGGTGAACTGACGGCCCTCTATCGCCATTTCGGTGGGAACAAAGCCCAACGCCACGGACTGCTCGCTATAGTGCGCATAGCCCCCTGATGTGACAAAACCCACCACCGTGTCACCATCAAAGATTGGCTCATCCGCCACCACATCCGCATCCACCGCGTCCACGGCGAAAGCGCAAATCATCCGTGACGGACCGCTCGACTTCTCTGCAGCGGCGGCGGCCTTGCCGATGAAGTCGGCAGGTTTGTTGTAGCTGACGAAGCGACCCATGCCGGTTTCGGCAGGCCGGTAATCCGGCCGAAATTCTCGCATCCACGAACCGAAAAACTTCTCCAGCCGCAAACTCATCATCGCCCGCATCCCAAAGGGCCGCATCCCGTGTTCTGCGCCGGCCTCGGCAAGAACCTGATAGAGCCCATACTGCTCGTCCGCGTTCACGTAAATCTCATAGCCCAGATCCCCAGTATAGCTCACCCGCTGCACCAGCGCCTGATAAGCACCAACATCGAGGGTCTTGGCGTCCATGAAGCGGAAGGCCGAAGCCGATACATCTGCGCGGGTCACCGCGGCCAGCACGTCGCGCGCCTTGGGGCCGGCAATCTGGAACCCAATCCGCCGGGTTGAGATGTTATCGATGCTGATGTCATACCCATCGAGGTGCTGCTCGAACCAGCGCAGGTGAAAGGCCTGACTGCCAAAGGATGCTGTGAGCTGGAAGTCGTCTTCGGCTAGCGCTGTGACCGTGAAATCACCGATCAGCTTGCCAGTAGGGGATAGCATAGGCGTGAGCGATAGCCGTCCGATCGTGGGCATCCGCCCGGCCATGATCCAATCCAACCACCGGCGCGAATCTGGTCCGGTAATCCGGTATTTACCAAAGTTGTGGATCTCGTTGATGCCGACCGCTTCGCGCACGGCTCGGCATTCCTGCGCCGTGGCCTCCCAGGCGTTGGAACGGCGGAACGAGGGCGTCTCCTCCAACGGTTCGCCGGGTAGGGCAAAGTAGTTGACCGCTTCCATCCCATAAGCCGAGCCGAACACTGCACGCTGGTCTTTCCAGATTTGGTATGCCGGCGTGGTCCGGAACGGGCGCATCACGGGCAATTCTTCGTTGGGGTAGGAGACCGAGAACCGGCGTTGGTAGTTCTCACGTACCTTTTCGCGGGTATAGGTCGGTGTGATCCAGTCGCCAAAGCGCGCCACGTCCATGGCAAAAATATCCCGGCTAGGCTCGCCCTCGATCATCCATTCTGCCAGCGACAGCCCCACGCCGCCGCCCTGCGAGAACCCTGCCATCACGCCAACCGCTGACCAGTAGTTGCGCAGCCCGGGGACCGGCCCCACCAATGGGTTGCCGTCGGGGGCAAAGGTGAAGGGGCCGTTGATTACGGTTTTCACTCCCGCACGTTCCAGGATCGGGAACCGGCGATAGGCAAACTCCACTGAGTCCGAAATCCGCTCCAGCCGGTTTTCTAGCAGCTCGTGTCCAAAGCTCCAAGGCGTTCCATCAACGGCCCAGGGATCGCAGCGCTGCTCGTAGAATCCGATACACAGTCCCTGCCGTTCTTGTCGTAAGTAGCTTTCGCCCTCTGGGTCCATCACGTGCGGCAGCTCTTCATCGCGCTCGTAGACCTCGGGGATGTCTTCGGTGATCAGGTATTGGTGCTCCATAGGGTGGAGCGGCAGATAAATGCCCGCCATCGCCCCCACTTCCCGCGCCCAAAGACCCGCGGCGTTAACGACGTGCTCGGCGTGCACCGTGCCGCGCTCGGTCACCACGTCCCAAGTCCCATCAGGCCGGGGGTTGGTCTCAAGCACCGGACAGCGCAGCTCAATCTCCGCTCCGGCCATGCGCGCCGCTTTGGCATAGGCATGTGTGGTCCCGGAGGGGTCAAGGTGACCATCGAGCGGGTCATAAAGCCCACCCAGCACGCCTTCGACATTGGTGATGGGGGAGAGTTTCCGAATTTCTTCGGGCCCGACAATCTGTGTGTCCAGGCCCATGTAGCGATGTTTGGCGCGCTCAGCGACCAGATAATCAAGCCGATCTTGCGTCCCTGCCAGCGTCACGCCACCGACGTGGTGCAGGCCGCAACTCATGCCGGTGATCTCCTCAAGCTCGCGGTAGAGCCGGATCGTATAGCCTTGCAGCGCCGCCATGTTGGTGTCCGCGTTCAGCGTGTGAAAGCCGCCTGCCGCGTGCCAGGTCGAACCGGACGTCAGCTCTGACCGCTCGATCAGCATAATGTCCGTCCAGCCCATCTTGGTCAGGTGATACAGCACCGAACAACCAACAACACCGCCGCCGATGACGACGACCTTCGCAGAGGTTTTCATAGGCAAGCCTTCCCGAATTCAGCCAAGAACAGGTCTTTGGTTTCACCCCAAAACACCCGCCTCTGTCCAACCCTTTGCGACCCCGCCCGCCGCGTTTGCACCAAAAGGAACTCCAGCGCATTGATTGCGCTAAAGAAACCCCCCGGCGCCCTGAAGCGCCGGGGGTACTGTTTTAGGCTGGCCCCATAAAGGCCAGGGCCGGGTTTAAGCCTGGCTTACTGAGGGATGGTGGCGTCGATGCCCTGGATGTACCAGTTCATGCCAACCAGCGTGCCATCGGTCAGGTGGGCTTCACCCGCCGCGCAGTCGTCAGCCAGTGCGCCGTCTTGCATGTAGACCGGGCACGGGAACGAGTGGCGTTCGCCATTTGCCAGTGCTGCTTCCAACGCCTTGGCATCAGCCATCACGTTGTCAGGCATATTGCCGTAGGAACCCATAACAACCATGCCGGTCTCGCCGCCCATACCGTCTTTGGTCAGGCCCCACCAGGTGTCCTGCTGCTCCCAGGTGCCGTCGCGTGCAGCGATGGCGCGGTCAACGTAGTAAGAATCCCAGTCATCCACGATGGAAACGAGGTGAGCCGTTGGGCCAAAGCGGGACATGTCCGACGCCTGGCCAAAGGCCTTGATGCCAGCGTTTTCCGCAATCTGCATGGCCGCTGGGGAGTCGGTGTGCTGAACGATCACGTCTGCACCGTTGTCGATCAGCGCTTGAGCCGCTGCGGCTTCTTTGGCCGGGTCGAACCAGGTGAACACCCAAACAATCTCAACTTCGACGTCGGGGTTGTGCTGCTTGGCTTCAAGCATGAAGGCGTTGATGCCACGGATTACTTCCGGAATTGGGAAGGACGCGATGTAACCGATCTTGTTGGACTCGGTCATATGAGCCGCGATCAGGCCCTCAACCACGCGGCCTTCGTAGAAGCGTGCGGAGAAGGTGGTTACGTTTGGATGCGCCCGGATGTAGCCGGTTGCGTGCTCAAACTTGATGTCCGGGTAAGAACCAGCAACTTCGTTGGTCGCGTCCATGAAGCCGAAAGAGGTGGTGAAGATCAGGTCGTGGCCGGTTTCAGCCAGCTGTGTGATGGCTTCAACAGCCTCCGGGCCTTCTGGAACGTTTTCCAGTGCCGTTGTGGAAATGCCGTCTAGCGCTTCTACAGCCTGACGACCGATGTCGTGACGGTAGGTCCAGCCGAGATCGCCTGGAGGGCCAACGTATACGAACCCGACTTTGGTTTCAGCCTGAGCCGGGAATGCTGCAAATGCGCCAAAGGTCAGTGCAGATGCTAGCAGGGTAATGACACGATTCATTTGAGGGTCTCCTCTACTTGGTCTCAACGTGTAGGAAAGGGTGAAGGGTAAGGGGTTAAGCGGATCCCGTGTATCACGAGCGTGGTTCAAAGGATTGGCCAAGACTGGCCGGGGCGTTGCGCCGGATCATCACTGGATTCCGGGAGATCAAAACGAGCACGACCACCGGCACAATATATGGCAGGGCTGTCAAGAAATAGGAAATTTCCAGTGACATGTTCGAGAATATTGCCTTCAAACGAGGCTCTAGAGCGAGTACTATGCCGAACAAATAGGCACCCAGCAACACACGGCCAGGACGCCATGTGGCGAAGAGAATCAACGCCAGCGCGAGCCAGCCTTTGCCCACGGTGATGCCTTCGGTCCATTTGGGCGCAATCTGCGCAATGACAATAAAGGCTCCGGCCAGGCCCGCCATCGCACCGCCGAACATGATTGTCATCATCCGAACCAAGATCACGGGATAGCCCAAAGCATAGGCAGAATGGTGGTTCTCACCCACAGCACGAACCACCAGCCCGGCGCGCGTGCGGTTCAGGAAGAACCAGACGGCGACCAGCATCAAGAACGAGAATGGCACCAGCAGGTTTTGACTGAACAGCAGCGGCCCCAGAACCGGAACCTCGCTCCAGTTTTCTGGGAACAGGGGGGGGACGCTGGCAACGATGGCGGCCGTGTAATCAACGCCGAAAAAGTTGCCGCCCAGCGAATTCGATAAACCCGCCCCCAGAACGGTTAGGCCCAAGCCTGCTGCGATGTGGTTGGCGCGAAAGTACTGTGTCAGGAATCCGAACAGTGCTGCTGCCATGGCTCCCACCAGGGCGGCAACCACCAGCGATCCGATGTACTGAAACTGGTTGACCGAGTTTTCTGCGGTGAAACAGACGTCTCCGATCAGCATGGTGCAGGTCGAAGTCTGCAGCTGATACAGCGCAATGAAGCCCGCCAGCCCACCGATCAGCATCATGCCTTCCACGCCCAGGTTGATCACGCCGGACTTTTCCACGACCAGCTCACCGATTGCGGCGAGCAGCAGAGGGGTTGCGAGCAGCATGGAGGCTGCAAGAATTTGAATGACAAGATCACTCACGCCGCGCCCTCCGTGCTTAAATCTGGTCTGCCAAAGACAACCCGATAGCGGCTCAGGAACGCTGTCCCCAGCACCGCAAACAGCGCAGTGACCTGAACCAGCTCGGCAACGGAATCATCCACCTGACTGGCCGACTGGACATAGGTTGCCCCGACGTTGACGTAGGAGATCAGCAGCGCCGCCGCGACAATGCCGATGGGGTGCAGGCGGCCAAGAAAGGCAATGACGATGGCGGTGAAGCCCAGCCCATTCAGGTAGTTTTCTGATTGAATCAGCTTGCCGGTTTCCGCTGACAGGAAAATTGCACCAGCCAGACCGGCGGTCGCACCAGAGAGAACAAACGACATCCAGACCGTCATTTGCGGCGAGAAGCCTGCGAATTTTTGTGCCCGTGGCGTGTTTTGCGCGACCCGGAGGCTGTAGCCGAATGTCGTAAAGAGCACGACACACGCGAGCACCAGGATCGCTCCAGCGGAAATGATGACGCCCCAGTGAAAGTCAGTTCGTTCGATGATCGAGGCGATGCGCAGGCTCTCGTGGATCGGGTCGCTTTCCGCCTGCCCGGCCTTGGGATCGCCCTTCCACGGGCCGGTCGTTACGTAGTTCAGCACGTTCGCTGCAACATAGACCAGCATCAGCGAGGTCAGCAGCTCATTTGTATTGGCCCAAACCCGGAGCGCTGCAGGAATCAGCGCCCAGGCAACACCGCCCAAGACCCCGAAAAGCAGCATGACCGGCAGGAACCAGACCGTATCGGGCATGCCGAACAGGACGTAGGCGCCAAAGGCGAGGATAGAGCCAAAGGCGAACTGGCCCTCGGCACCGATGTTCCAGACATTCGCCCGATAACCGATGCTTAGCCCCACGGCCATAATGGCCAAATAGGACGATTTTTGTAGCACAAAGCCCCACTGTACCGACGCTGTCCGCGCCTGCCATGGGAAGGTCAGCAGGGTCCAGGTGTCTGAGAGGGGTTGCTCAGACATGGCCACCATGACCAGAAAGCCAACGACGACGGTGATGCTAAGGGCGAGAATCAACGGGAAAGCCGTTGCCCAGAATCCGAATTGGGTGCGGGGGATGAGGCGGATCATGCGGCCGCTTGCCCCTGGGCGTTACCTGTCATCGCGACCCCGAGTGTTTCCGCCGTCCACTCCCGGGTTTCCCGGGACTCCGACAGGTGTCCGTGATTGAGTACGCATAGCGTGTCGGCGAGATCAAACAGCTCATCAAGATCCTGACTGATCACCAGCACCGCCGAACCACTTTCCGCCAGAGCCTTGAGTTGGTCCCGAATATTGGTCGCAGAGCCCATGTCCACGCCCCAGGTCGGCTGGTTGACGATCAGCACTTCAGGGTGCTTGATTAACTCCCGACCCACGATGAACTTTTGCAGGTTCCCCCCCGAGAGCGACCCCGCCCGCCCGGTGACACCGGCGTGGCGAACGTCGTAGCCGTCGCAGACCTCCACAGCATGTTCCCGCACCACACGCCAGTTGATCAGGCCGCGTTTCTGAAATCCGTCGGTTCCGAGATTGGATAGCAGCGTATTGTCGATCAGACTGAAATCCGGCACTGCTGCATGGCCCAGGCGCTCTTCGGGAACAAAAGCGGCGCCTAAAGCGCGGCGTTCCGAGGGACCAAAGCGGCCTGCATCGACCCCGTTCAAGCGCACAGCGCTCGCACTGGGGGCGAGTTCTTCCCCTGCCAAATAGGCATAGAGCGCTTCCTGCCCATTACCCGCTACGCCCGCAACGCCAACGATTTCACCCTGGCGCACGGCCAGATGGGGGATGCTGATATCGCTGGTGACAAGGTCCCGAACACTTAGCGTGGTTTCGCCGAGGTTCTGGGCGCCCTTTGCCGCTGGGACAGGGCGGGTGCCGATCATCATTTCTGCGATCTCTTCGGCAGTCTTCCCTGCCGGAACGCATGTTGCCACGACCTTGCCACCTCGCAGAATGGTGGCGCGCTCACAAAGGGCTCGCACTTCGTTGAGTTTGTGGGAAATGAAAACCAGGCCGCGACCCTCTTCTTTGAGCAGTCTCAGCGTGGCAAACAGTGCATCAGCTTCTTGCGGGGTTAGCACCGATGTCGGTTCGTCGAGGATCAGCAGCTCGGGCTCACCCAGCAAAGCACGGACAATCTCAATGCGCTGCTTTTCACCCGCCGAGAGGGTGAACACCAGCGCGTCAGGATCTAACGGCAGCCCATATTTTTCAGACATCTCGATGATGCGGTCACGCTGGGTTGCGTCTAATTGGCTGCCCAGGCCTAGGGCAATGTTTTCGCCGACTGACATGCCGTCAAACAAGGCGAAATGCTGGTGGACCATGCCAATTCCCAGTGCTTTCGAGGCTTGCGGGGAGGTGATCGCGATTTCGTCACCCTTCCACACAATCTGCCCGGAGTCCGGCTTCGTCAGGCCTGAAAGCACCTTCATTAAGGTCGATTTCCCCGCGCCATTCTCGCCGAGTAATGCGTGGATCTCTCCGCGCTCCACAGCAAAATCAACGGCATCATTGGCTAGAACGCCGGGATAAGCCTTAGTGATACGCTCCAATGACAGCAGACTTGTCATTTCCCGTTCCCACGCCCCTGCAACATTGCTCAATTCATCTCGGCTATACCTCAGCAATGCCTAATTCGCGAGCCTCTGGCCTGTGGATGACTTCATATGCGCAAAAATTCATCAACAAAGTGCCTGTTTTGCTAAGGATTATCGGTCTGTGGACACAGAGCGGGCAATAATTCCCTAGCGCAGCATCGCGATAAGGCGCAAGACGGCCGGGTTAAGGATATTTTGTATGAACCCCAGACTCTTTTTATGAACCCCAGACTTATCGGCTACGCCTTCGCTGTTCTCGGCGTCCTCATCATTTCTCCAGATTCCGCCCTGATCCGAAAGGTCGCCATGAACCCGTGGGGCCTGCTGTTCTGGCGCGGCCTCGGTATTTTCGGGGTTGCGGCTGTGTTGTCGCTAATCTGGTATCGCGGTGGCTTGGTGCAGTATTTCCGTCAAACGGGTTGGCTGGGCCTGTCGATTACCTTCTTCTTCTTCATTTCGACGTGCAGTTTTGTGTATTCAGCGCTGACGCTGAACCCGATCATCCTGCTGATTGTCGTGGCTTTGGGACCGGTTTCCGGTGCGGTATTTTCCATCATTCTGCTTCGAGAGCCGCCTCGAAAGGCGGTCTGGGTAGCGATTGGGCTGTCATTTCTGGGGATGGGAATCGTGGTTTGGGGCGAGATGATCGCGCACGACGGTTTCGCCCGCTTGCAGTCAGGAGAGGGTCTACTACTCCCGCCTTGGCCGAGCTTGCTGGCGCTCTTCTTTGTGCCAACGCTGCTCGGGCTCTGCTTCACACTGACCAGACGGATTCAGCAGCCGAATATCTGGCCAAGCAATGCCTTGGCGGGGCTGCTTGCCATGGGGATCATGCCCTTTTTCGCTCCGACCCTGGAAATTCCATCTGGTGTTTTCTGGGAGTTCGGCTTTCTGATCATTGCAGTTTCCGGGCTGAGCTTCATTTTCGTGACGCTCGCGCCGCGCTGGATCAGTTCTGCAGAAACCAGCCTCGTCTTCCTGCTTGAAACCCTGCTCGGGTCAATCTGGATTTGGCTTCTGATCGGACAGCGACCTGAAGGCCATGAAATCGCGGGCGGTGCAGTCGTTGGGCTGGCGGTCGTGGTGGTGGTGGTTACGGCTGTGCGGGCCAAGGACGCGCAGCCTGACGCAGCCTGATCGCGTAGTCAAAGGCCGTTCGCAGGCTTGCCGGGTCCGCTACTCCCTTGGCGGCGATATCAAAGGCCGTGCCGTGATCCGGTGAGGTCCGGACAAAGGGCAGGCCAAGCGTAATGTTAACCCCGTCCGCAATGCCCATATACTTTACAGGGATCAGGCCCTGATCATGGTACTGCGCCACGACCACGTCGAACGCACCCTTGCGGGCAGACATGAAGACCGTGTCCCCGGGCCACGGACCGCTCGCATCGATGCCTTCGGCACAGGCGTCAGCAATGGCGGGGACAATCTCATCGGCGTCTTCATCGCCAAACAGCCGCCCTTCGCCCGCGTGCGGGTTCAGCCCGGCCACTGCGACCCTCGGCGCCGAAACCCCCAGGGCAAGGGCCCCGTGGTGAGCCAGTCGAATGGCGCGGAGAACATTGGCGCGAGTGACGAGCTTCACAGCGTCTTTCAGCGGAACATGGATGCTGGTTAGCACGGTGCGAATGTCTTCGTTGGCCAGCATCATTGCCACGTTGGCGTGGGCGTAATGGGCCAGCATTTCAGTGTGGCCAGGGAAGGGAACCCCGGCGGCGGCAAAGGCTTCTTTGTTGATCGGAGCGGTGACAATCCCCGCCAAGGCACCATTCATCGAAAGCTCAATACCGGCTTTTACGGCCTCAAAAGCCGCTTCTCCGGCTCGACAGGATACCGTCCCAAGGGTGACTGAAGCGGCGTCGGGACCGGCGGACAGGACCGGAATGTGCCGCGAAGGGACGGGCTCAGAAGCGCTGGCGACCCGATGTAGTTTCAGCGCCAGACCCAGCCGATCAGCGGCCTGTTCCAAAACCGCAGGGTCGCCCAAAACCAAGGGAACCTCCGGCAAATCGTTCTGCGCCAGCATCCGAGCACAGATCTCAGGACCGATGCCCGCAGGATCGCCCAGTGTCAGTCCCAGCGGTCGCAAGGCGCCGGTGGTCATGGCTAGTAGGCCAACCTGTAGGTCACGGTTCGGCCCGCGCGATCCAAGATAAACGACCAGCGCCGCGAACGGGCTGCTGCCAGCACCTCTTCGAGTTCGACCACGGTCTTGATCACTTCACGGTTGGCTGAGCGGATGACGTCGCCTTCACGGAAGCCCTGCCGCGCAGCAATCGAGCCGCCGGGGACTTCGGATATCACCACACCGGTCCACTTGCCGGGCAGATCCAGTTCCTGACTGACCGCTGGGGACAGGTTGATCACGCTTGCGCCTTGCAGGGGATGGCGGCCAGTGAGTTGGGTTTCTTCGCGCGCCGGAACTTCCGGCGGTGCGGTCAGGTTCAGCACGATGTCCAGGATTTCATCTTGCCGAAATACCCGGGCGATCATGGTATCGCCCACCAGGCTGTTGGCGACGGCGTAGCGCATTTCCGCGCTGCTCAGGATTTCTGCGCTGTTCAGGCTGAGAATGACATCGCCTGTCTGGATGCTGGCCTCAAAGGCGGGCGATGGATCGTAGACGTCATCGACAAGAAAACCGCCGCTACCTTCGAGCTTCAGGATGTTGGCCATTTGCCGGGTTACGTCCTCGCCCTTGATGCCCAACCAGGGCCGCACAACCGTGCCACCGCCATTTTCGAGCGCGCGCAAGGTGTTCGCAACGAAGTTGGCCGGGATGGCAAATCCGATACCCGCTGAAGACCCACTGCGAGAATAGATCGCTGTGTTGATGCCAATCAGGTTTCCATTCATGTCCACCAGCGCGCCACCGGAGTTTCCCGGGTTAATGGAAGCATCCGTTTGGATAAAACTGCCGACTTCCGTGATGCCCACGCCCGTGCGCGCCAGCGCTGAAACGATACCCATCGTCGTTGTTTGACCGACGCCAAAGGGGTTGCCGATCGCTAAAACCAGATCGCCCACTTCCAAACCATCGGAGTCACCGAGGCTGAGAGTTGGCAAATCATCGCCTTCAGGGTCAATCGTCAGCAAGGCGAGGTCAGAGGCGCTGTCAGTGAAAATGACCTCGGCGACAAACTCACGCTTGTCCGTCAGTACAACCTCAACTTCCGTGCCCTCGCTGATCACGTGGTAGTTGGTGACCACCAGGCCTTCGTTGGAAACAATTACGCCCGACCCAAGCGCAGTCTGCACCTTTTCAGTCTGTCGAGAGAAGGGCGAGCCGAACATGTCATCGCCGAAACCACCCAAGGGGGATCGGCTCACCTCTGCGCGGGTAAAGATGTTGACGACAGCCGGCGCTGATTGCTTCACCAGTGGTGCGAAGGACAGCTGGATCTGAACGGCCGAAGCCGGGACAGCGCGGTCTGTGTTCTGAGCGTTTACGGGCACTGCGGACCAGGCCAGAAAGCCTAGAGCCCAGCAGATGATTGCGATGGTGCGTTTCAACGGTGTCTCCCTGCAGGCACGGTTCGTGAGCGCACCCTAAAGTGCGACATGTCTATTGCGCCTGTATCAGAAATAATTGGGACCGGGTTCGCACTTTGGGAAGGTTGAAATAAGGCAAGGCACACGGAGCTGTGAAAGAATCGCGAAATTGGGACAATTAATCGCAGGAATTGCCTTCCCTGATCCTCAAAACGCGCAATCTTGGTTTTGGAGTCTCTTAAAACTAGTCCTCGACGGAGCCACACTATGCCTCTTTTTCAAGATATCCCGCGCCTCATTACCCTGATTTTCTCCATCGTCATGCTGCTTATCGTGGGCTACGGCTTTGCCAGCGGCAATTTAGATGCGTTTCTGACGGCCCTGCGGGAGCCTTGGAATCAGGTTACGCTGGCTGATTTGTACATCTCTTTCTGGCTGATGAGCGTGGTGATGTTTGTGTTGTCAAAGAACAAGTGGGCGTCTTTGCCTTGGATTGTGGCGATCAACGTAATCGGAAGCCCTGTTTTTGGTCTTTGGCTCTTGCTTAATCTGCCCCGTCTGCGCAAACGGATGGGATGACCGACAGCCTTTTCAGCCAAGCAACCAACGAGCGACGCCCGCTTGCCGACCGTCTGAGGCCCACACATTTGGATGAGGTCGTGGGTCAGCAGCAATTGCTGGCCAGCGACGCACCGCTGCGCCGAATGGTGGATCAGGATCGGCTGGTTTCGTCGATCCTGTGGGGACCACCGGGGTGCGGAAAAACCACTCTCGCCCGGCTCATGGCTCAAATCGGCGACTTCGAGTTTGAATCGATCTCCGCGATTTTCGCCGGTGTTGCCGACCTCAAAAAGCTATTTGATGCCGCGCGCGCCCGCCGCCGAGACGGCCGCGCTACGCTGCTGTTTGTCGACGAAATCCATCGGTTCAACAAATCTCAGCAAGACAGCTTTTTGCCCGTTGTCGAAGACGGCACAATTGTTCTGCTGGGCGCCACCACCGAAAATCCGTCGTTTGAGCTGAATGCGGCTTTACTGTCGAGGTGTCAGGTTCTGGTGCTTGAACGGCTGGAAACAGCGGATCTCGAAGAGCTTTTGCAACGCGCTGAAACGGTTGAAGGGCGTTCTCTGCCGCTCGATGAAGACGCACGAGAGACCATGTGTGCGCTGGCGGATGGTGACGGGCGATATCTGCTCAATCTGGCCGAACAGGTCTGGGCCTCTGCTGGGTCGGAGATCCTGACGGCTGACCGTCTGCTCAAGGTCGTGCAGCGCCGCAGGCCCGTTTATGACAAGGGTCAGGACAGTCACTACAACCTGATTTCGGCGCTGCACAAGTCCCTGCGTGGATCCGATGCCGACGCGGCATTGTATTGGTTTGAGCGGATGCTGGCCGGCGGTGAAGACCCCAACTATATCGCGCGTCGCCTGACCCGCTTTGCTGTTGAGGATATCGGCCTGGCGGACCCGCATGCGATGACTCACGCCCTCAACGCCTGGCAAGTCTATGAGCGGTTGGGCAGCCCGGAAGGGGACCTGGCGTTGGCAAATACAGTTCTGTATCTGGCCACCGCGCCAAAATCGAACGCTGCCTACGCTGCGCACAAAGCGGGGCTTTCAACCGCGCAGAAAACCGGATCATTGCCCCCACCCAAGAACATCCTCAACGCACCGACACCGCTGATGAAAGATATCGTTTACGGAGCGAACTACCAGTACGACCACGATGCCGAGGACGGCTTTTCCGGGCAGAACTTTTTCCCCGAGGGCATGAATCGGGAGCAGTTTTACAAGCCCGTCGAACGCGGGTTTGAGCGCGATATTCAAAAGCGCCTGGACTATTGGGCGCGGCTGCGGGCAAAGCGGCATGCCGGAACGGAGGAGGGCAGCTGATGATCTGGATTTCTGTTGCTCTGGGCGGCGCGATTGGGGCCTGTCTTCGCTATGGTCTCTTCATCTCCATCGGTGCTTTGGGCGGCATTCCTTTTGGCACCTTCGTTGCCAATGCGATCGGGGCCGTGGCAATGGGTTTTCTGGCGGCTGTGTTCCGCAACACAGAAACCTGGTCCAGTCCCCTGCGGCTGTTTCTGATGGTGGGGATACTTGGCGCATTGACGACGTTTTCGACCTTCGCGCTGGAGGCTGTAGACGCCTTGCGTGCAGGCAGGCCGGCGGTTGCGCTTAGCTACATGGCTGGGACGGTCGTAGTTACCGTGGGCGGGTGTTGGTTTGGTTATCTGGCGGGGCAGAACTTTGGCCGTTGAACTCACCATCACCGCCGATCAGGCCGGTCAGCGGCTTGACCGCCTGGTCAACAGCCTCGCGCCGCATGTCGGCTTTGGCGCCCAGCAGAAATGGTTTCGCACGGGCCAAGTCCGCCTGAACGGCAAGCGCGTCAAAGGCGCGGAACGGGTTGAGCAGGGCGATAGACTGCGGTTGCCGCCCCAGGCACAAAAACAGGAAGCTTCGGAAAACAGCATGGCGGTTTCGGGGCCTGATCCAGCGTTGGTCGCGCAGTTACAGGATTGTAAGATTTTCGACGATGGGCGTGTGCTGGCCTTTGACAAGCCCATGGGCCTGGCTGTGCAAGGCGGAACCAAGACCACCCGCCATGTTGACGGCGCGTTGCCGGCTTTTGCCAATGAAGCTGGGGAGATGCCGCGCCTAGTCCACCGGCTAGACCGCGATACATCGGGTGTGCTGGTCGTTGGACGTGGACGCGAAACGGCGGCTGCGCTCACCCAGGCCTTTGCTTCGCGCGATGCGCGGAAAACCTATCTTGCGCTGGTGAACAACTGGCCCGAGGGCGAAGACGCCGGGGTCATTACGGCGCCGCTGATCAAAGTCCGTCAAGGCGGTGAGGAGCGCGTGCAGGTGGACTTCGACCACGCGGCAGCTCAGAGCGCTGAAACCCTTTTTCAGGTTGAAAGGCGGGCTGCAAACGGACTGGTCCTGATCCGTTTTGAGCCCCGTACAGGCCGGACCCATCAATTGCGCGTTCATGCTTCCCACCATGGCGGAGCCATCATTGGGGACGGAAAGTATGGCGCCCGACTACCGCAGGCCTGGCCCGGTGTCCGGCGGCTCTATCTGCACGCAGCCGCTCTGGAGCTGCCCCATCCTGATGGCTCGCTCATTCGAGTGAGCGCACCTCTGCCATCTGCGTTCGAAGAGGCGCTCAACGCTTGACCCAGCTGGGTTTGGCGTGACACGAACCCGACATGAAAAACCCAGTCCAACATCGGTTTAAGCTTTTGGCTTTTGACATGGATGGAACGCTGATCGACAGTCTGGCGGCAATCGTTGATGCATCCGTGGAGGCTTTTGCCGGAAGCCGGTTTGAAACACCATCCCCTGCGCAGGTGCGGGAGGTGGTTGGTCTGCATCTGGAACTGTGTGTCGAACACTGGGCGCCGCAGGCCTCGCCCGAAGAAGTGCGAGAACTCGCAGAGCGATACCGGCAGGCCTTTCGCGGCCAGCGCGCGCGGGGTGACCAGAACGTGCGCCCCTATGACGGTGTGGATGAGACCCTGAGCGCGCTGACTGACGATGAGGTTTTCATGGCGGTTGTGACGGGCAAGGATCGACGCGGCCTGGATGCAGTTTTGGAAAGTCATGGGTTCAACCAGTATTTCCACTCCCTGCAAACCCCCGATACGAACACCGGTAAACCCGCCCCTGATATGGTCTGGTCAGCCAACACCGAAACGGCCACCAAAGCCCATGATACGGTAGTGATCGGCGATACTAGTTTTGATATGGAAATGGCTCGTAACGCGGGCGCCGTTGCCGTTGGCGTGACCTATGGCAACCACAGCGAAGACCGGCTGCGCCAGTCGGGCGCGCACGTGCTGATCCATTCTTTCTCCGACCTGCCGGCCGCTTTGGCCGAACTCAGTCACGAGGATTATCGCTTATGAAGATTGGTGGCAGCGGTGACGCTTCGACCCTTCGAAAGTTCTACAAGGACGCAACGGTGGCGCAGCACGCGGACCGGAAGGTGTGGGAAATTCAGCTTGACGGACGCACGCTCAAGACCTCGGCTCAGCGAGACTTGCATCTGCCCACCCGTTCGCTGGCGCAGGCGATCGCCTATGAGTGGAACGCACAGGATACCAAAATCGTTCCAAACTCCATGCCTGTGACGCAATTGGTGTTTACGGGCATCGATAATTTTGGCGACGACATCGACGCGATCCGTGATGAAACCGCCAAGTATGGGGAGACGGATTTGCTGTGCTACCGCGTCAGTGAACCCAATGCCCTCGCAGCCCTGCAAGACGAAGGCTGGCAACCGTTGCTCGACTGGGCCGCCAAACAACTCGACGCGCCCTTGACCGTGACGAGGGGAATCATGGCCGTTGAGCAGCCAGCGCAGTCTTTGTTTGCTTTGCGTCGTCCGTTGGACAGGCTAGATATTCTGCACATTACGGCTTTGCGGACGCTGGTTGGGGCGACGGGGAGTCTGGTGTTGGCGTTGGCGGTTTACTACGGCCGCCTTTCGCCGGACGAGACTGTTGAACTGGCGACCCTGGAAGAACGGTTTCAAATCGAAACCTGGGGACCGGATGAAGACCTTGAAAGCTCGCTGGAAGGCAAGCGCGAGGACGCGCGTTCAGCGGGCACCATTCTGGCGGCACTCAGCCGACTGGATTGATCTAAAGAGACAAGAGGGAGAAGGGATTTGGCCAACCACGTAGCCGAACTCGCACGCCGCCGTGAACGCGCCCGTTTGGGCGGCGGGCAGGGGCGGATCGATAATCAGCACGCTCGCGGTAAACTCACAGCACGCGAGCGGCTGGAAGTGCTGCTCGACCCCGGTTCATTTGAAGAGCTCGATATGTTCGTTGAGCACCGTGCCACCGACTTTGGCATGGAAAACAACCGTATTCCTGGCGATGGCGTCGTGACTGGCCATGGGACCATCGATGGTCGTCGGACCTTCGTCTACAGTCAGGATTTCACGGTGTTCGGTGGTTCGCTGTCAGAGTCGCACGCAGAAAAGATCTGCAAGGTCATGCAGCAGGCCATGAAGGTCGGCGCGCCGGTCATCGGTCTGGCCGACAGTGGCGGCGCGCGGATCCAAGAAGGCGTTGCCAGCCTCGGCGGCTATGCCGACGTGTTCCAGCAAAATGTTCTGGCCAGCGGTGTGATACCGCAGATCTCGATGATCATGGGCCCGTGCGCGGGCGGGGCAGTGTACTCCCCAGCGATCACGGATTTCATCTTCATGGTGCGCGACACCTCCTACATGTTCGTCACCGGCCCTGATGTGGTGAAGACCGTCACGCACGAGGACATCACGCAGGAAGAACTCGGCGGCGCGTCTACGCATACGGCGATCAGTGGCGTTGCAGATGCGGCCTTCGACAACGATATCGACGCGCTTCTGAATCTGCGTCGGTTTTTCAGCTTTCTGCCGCTGAGCAACCGGGACCCGGCGCCGGTTAAGCCAACGCTCGACGATCCCCGCCGAGACGTTCACGCGCTTGATCGTCTGGTGCCCGAAGATCCCACCAAGCCTTACGACATGAAGGAAGTCATCGACCGGATCGTCGATGATCGTGAATTCTTCGAAATCCAGCCTGACTTTGCATCGAATATCATTGTGGGTATGGCGCGAATGGATGGCTCGACGGTTGGTATTGTGGCGAACCAACCGATGGAGCAGGCCGGGTGCCTGGACATCGAAGCCAGCCGCAAGGCCGCCCGTTTTATCCGCTTTTGTGACGCGTTCAACATTCCAGTTGTTACGCTGGTGGACGTGCCAGGTTTCCTGCCGGGCAAGGATCAGGAACACGGCGGCATCATCAAACACGGCGCCAAGCTGCTTTACGCCTACGCCGAATGCACCGTGCCAAAGGTGACGGTGATCACGCGTAAGGCATATGGCGGCGCCTATGATGTCATGGCGTCCAAGCATCTGCGGGGAGACGCCAACTACGCCTGGCCAACCTCAGAGATTGCCGTTATGGGCGCCAAAGGTGCGGTGGAGATCATTTTCCGAAAAGAAGCCGGAGACCCTGAACAACTCCAGCGACGGACGGATGAGTATCAGGAAGCCTTCGCCAATCCATTTGTGGCCGCTAAACGAGGCTATATCGACGATGTCATCATGCCCCACGGGACACGGCGACGAATCATCCAGTCGCTGGAAATGCTGAAGTCAAAACAACTGGAAAACCCGTGGCGCAAGCACGGCAACATTCCTCTGTAATGGATTGAGGACACTTTACTTTTCCGATCCCGCCGATCCCGGTATAAGGAAATCAAACGTGATTCGGCCAAAGGGTGGGCAATGCTTCGACTGGGGATATTCATCTCGGCTCTTATTGGTGTCTTTCTCGCCGCCCTGAGCCTGATGCCGCGTTTTCTCAGCCCCAGCGTTTATCGAACGCAGGCGCTCATTGGCCTTACTCGCGCGCTGGGGCAGCCCGTCGATGCTGGCGAAGGCGCGGCCATTACCCTGCTACCCCGTCCTCGACTACAACTGACCGATATCAGGGTCAGGGGTGACGGTGCGGACACCGATGAAATCTTGCTCTCTGCCGATACGGCAACCTTTGATCTGTCCGGGCGCGCCCTGGCAACGGGGCGGTTTCTGGTCGAAGCGGTTGAATTGGACCGGCCTGTGATCAGCTTGTCGCGCGCCAGTGATCATTCCGTGACCTTCGGTGCTGCGCCACTTTTTACCGGCTTAACGGGCACCTCTGACGAAGCGGCGTCACTTACAAGCCTGACCCTCAGTGGTGGCGAAATCCACTACTACGATGTTCCGTTTGGCCAGAACTACCGCTTTGAAATCGACAAATTGGAAGTCCAGCGGGTGAGCGGCTATGCCTTCGAGGCCAAGGGAACTATCCTCGCGGACAATCAGCCCAACGCCGTTGCCATCTCCTTTGTCCCGCTCGCCAACCCCAGCCGCGAACGCGGCTTCAATATCGACGTCAGTCGCGCGGACGGATCTGCACTCAATCTGCGCGGGGCCATTGATGAGAAGTTTGCCGACAACCTGATCATTCGCGAAGATCTGGACTGGAAGCTGACTGTTGAAAGGTTTCGTCACCCGCTGTTCGATCGCCTCGCTTTAGCCGACGGTCAGGGCCTCATGTTTGAAGCGCGCATGCTGAGTGATCGCGAAGGATACGACCTGCGTGGTTTGACCCTGACACGCAGCAACGATGAGCAAATGCGAGGGAGCGCCCGTTTTGTTCCGGACGCGGTGAACCCGACCCTCGATATCAACCTCACCGGCCGCGGCTTCGCTCTCAGCACTTCAGCCGGTGATTTGCCGCTGCGCGACTGGACCGCTTTGATGCCCGGCGCCGTTTCGGACCTGAGCGGTTTGACTGTGAATTTTGATGTTGCTGCGCAGGACTTTCGCTTACCCAATGGCGAAGTAGTCGAGCGACTGCTGACCAAAGGGACCTTGCAAGAAAGTGGCCTGACGCTGACGTCTCTCAAAGGCAACACGCAAAGCGGCCTGGCGCTGGATCTCGCGTCGCTGAACCTGAAGGGAGCCGATGATCTGCGCTTTCAGGGGCGATTGATCGCGGATGACGCGGCGAACTTTGCAGAAGACAGCGATCTGGCGGAGCTGATCAGCTCGCTAGGACGCCTGAACTTTGAAGGCGACGTCGCGCTGGTGGACGGCGCGCTGCAAATCATCGAAGGCACAGTTACGACCGCACAGGGCAACTTCAACGTCTCCGGGCTGCCTTTCCGCTTGGACGCGTCCCAAGGTTTTGGCGAGGCGGGGATCGATCTGGTGACCGAAAACCTCGATCTGAACGCCTGGACCCTGGGTGCGGATACCGCAGGCCAAGCCCCGGATCTGGCGGATCAAGGGCGGGCTATCGTCGAGCGCATGCGGGCTTTGGGCACGCAGTCGCTGTCGCTGTCGGCTGAGCAGGCCAATTTGGGCGGCAGGATCCTCACCGATCTTCGAGCCGACTTTGCAACGCGGGACGATGGCATCACGGACGTAACGGCGACTTTCGCAGAAGACGATGGCACGGCGTTCGAAGCCATCGGCGCGCTGGCCGCCGACGGCGAGACGCTCGAATACGGCAAGGTCACAGTCGTCTTGAACAATGACCCACGCGCGGGAGAGCGGGTGATCAATCGTTTTGCGCCCGCAGCGATGGAAAACCCTCTGGTCGCCGATATCCTCGATCGCCTGGCTGTGGACTCCCTGTCCGTCACCCGCACCGACGTTACCCGCCCGTGGGAGCTGACCTTGCGCAGCGGCGATACCCAACTCAGCGGCAGTGATTTTGATAGCAATGGCACACGGTTCTGGTCGTTTTCGTCCAGCAGCGCCAGTGACCTCTTCCAAACACTCGATATCCCGTTCTCACCGCCTGAAGATGGTGCCCGGGTCGAGTTGTCGGGCCTGCTGAATGCAGATGAGTTGGTGGGTAAGGGTAAGCTGCTTGGGGCGGCCGTGGTGTTGCAGCAGCACGATGAAGCTGCCGATGGAAAACCCGCAGCCGGGCACGCCTTCAAGCTCTATATTCGACACCCAGACGCGCAGGCCTTTCTGACCAGTCTGGGTTTCGATCTTGCGCTTCCCTCCAATGGACCTATCGAAGTCGAGTTGAGTGTGTCGCGGGTTGATCAGAATTACGGGTATCAGGTCGAGGCGGTTTTGGGTGATGACATCCGCATCAAAGGCGACGGCTTCTACGGTTTTGCGTCCAAGACGCTCGATTTCGACGGAACAGTGAACCGTGTAGACGTCCTACCGCTGCTGAATGCGCTGTTCGTCGCCGACGGCGAAGATAGTGTCCTGTCTCCTGCTCTCGCTGCGCTGTCCGGGCGGGTTGGCTTGCAGGTGGACCGGCTGGGTCCGTTGCAAGATGCAGAACTCGAGATCGCCTTCACCCCTGGCCGGTACAACCTAAGTACGGTCACGGGAACCTTTGTAGATGGCCTGCTGGCCGGTGGTTCGCTTTCGGTGACAGGTGATGTTCTTGCCGGGACCGATATTTTTGCCAATTTGGATGTCGAAGTCACGGGCGCAACGCCCACTTTCGAGTGGGCTCAAGATACCGCACTGACCTTCGAGAATCTGTCCTTCCGTTCGGACAGCTTCCAGGCGCGCGCTCAATCCATGGACGAGCTGTTGGGGCAGGTTGATGGGTCTTTTGAGGTTGAAGGGGTGGCGCGAATGGATCTTGCCCTGACTTCGATCAACGCTGCTAGCAGCCTCGAACCAGGTGTGTGGAATGATTTTCTGTCCAACGGGGAGGGCATCAACGCCTACGAAGACCTGCGCTCGCTGTTCTTTGATGGGGATGCGTCTCTGAGCGGTGTGGTTCAGGTTCGGCGCGGCGTGTTGCAGTCCAACACGCTGGCACTCGATGGCCGGCGAGGGACGCTCCTGACCAAAGGTGTTCTGGAGTTGGATACGCTCTCAGGTCGCGGTTTCCTGAGCGATACGCCGCTGCGGGTTGAGTTGTACAGGGCGGAAGATCGGGAATTGGTTGAACAGATCCTGCTGCTGCAAGGTCCTCTGGTCAATCCCGAGGTGTTGGTGATTGGGCGCTAGCCAGTGCGAATAGAACTTGCCGGATCGCGCTGGGCAGCCCGTTTGTCCCACGGACCCGATCCACGGCAGCGACCACGCTCGCCAATGAGGCATTCCGCTCTCTTGCCAGTCGCTGCAGACCGTCCCAAAACACGGGTTCAAGCGATATAGAGGTCGCGTGGCCGGCAATCGTTACCGAACGCTTCACTGGTCGGTGATCGAGTTGCAACGACAGCAGCCAGGTGTTGAGGTCGTCGCTGCTGCTGTTGCTTTCGCCTTTACTGTCACTGTCCATTGTCATTTCCGGGGCCGCTGCCCATGCAAGAGTTTGATACGCTGATCGCCGTAGACTGGTCCGCGGCTTCTGTGCCGGTCAAGGGGGAGAACTCGATTTGGATGAGCCGCCGGGATGACGGTGGAGCGCATGACCTTTTCAACTTTTCCACCCGTAGCGAAGCTGAGCAGTATTTGGCGTCTCAGATCGAAGCCAGCCGCGCGGCGGGAACTCGGCTGCTTATGGGCTTTGACTTTCCCTTTGGTTACCCCGAAGGCTTCACGAAAGCACTCGGCCGCGGCGCGCATGACCCAAACCCGCCTTGGCGCGTGATCTGGCAAACCTTCACGGATCTGGTCGAAGACAATGACCGAAATCAAAACAATCGCTTCGCCGTAGCCGCCCAGCTCAATCAGCGTATGGGTTTTGCCGAAGGTCCGTTTTGGGGCTGTCCCGTCAAGCAAACTGGCCCTTTTCTTTCACCCTATCGTCCCAAGCAGCACTTCATTGCGGAGCGTCGCCTGTGCGAAGTCCCAGTGCCAAAATCCCAACCTGGCTGGAAACTGGCCTATATCGGGTCGGTGGGGTCTCAGGGTCTCATGGGGATTCCGGTGTTGGAGCGTTTGAGAGCGCGCCATGGCGTGCGCGTCTGGCCCTTTGAGGGCATCCCCGCGAGCGGTCCCTGCCAAGTGTTCACTGAGCTGTACTTAAGCCTGTGGCCGGTCGGCGACTTTGGTGGACCCTGCAAGGATGCAGACCAGGTACAGGCCATGACCCAACGTTGGCTGGATGATCAGCCGCAGCTGCTTACATGGATGAACCAGCGCTATCCAGCGGTGGTGTACGAGGAGGAAGGCTGGGTGCTGGGTGTGGATCCGGCCTCGCCTGCGGGGGAGTAACGCAGGGCTCAGTAAATCGGGTGCGCGTCGCACAGAGCCGCAACGCTTTCAGCTGCTTGAGCGACGGCGGCGTCGTTAGCCCCCGAGGCAACCGCGCCCGCTTCAGCTTCGATAAGGTCGGCGATCAGGTGGCCCAATTTTACCATCTCGGCAACACCCATTCCCCGCGTCGTCACAGCCCCCGTTCCGAGCCGCAAGCCAACCCATTCTGGCGGTCGAGGGCTGTCGTTCGGGATGGCGTTCTTGTTGGACGTGATGTTGGCGCGTTCCAGCACCGTTTCAGCCTGCTTCCCCGTCAGGCCCTTAGAGCTGAGGTCGAGCAGCGCGATGTGGGTATCCGTACCACCTGAAACGATTCGTATTCCCCGATCTTTCAGTATCGCCGCCAAGGTGCTGGCGTTGGTACAAACCGCCGCTGCGTAGTCTCTGAATTCGGGCTGCAGCGCCTCGCCCAGGCAAACGGCTTTTGCTGCTATCACCTGCGTGTGGATCGACCCTTGAACGCCCGGGAACACGGCGGATTGAAGCCGTTTGAACCAGTCTTCCTTGTTGGTCAGAATCAGTCCACCGCGCGGACCTCGCAGGGTCTTGGTCGTCGTGCAGGTCACAATATCAGCGTGCGGGAAGGGCGAGGGGTGCACCCCACCAGCGACCAGCCCGGCAATGTGCGCCATGTCCACGTGGAACCAGGCACCAACTTCGCGCGCGATCTGGCCCATGCGCTCAAAATCCATCTCCCGAGGGTAGGCGGAGCCCCCGGCGATCAGCAGTTGAGGCCTCACCGCGCGGGCGGTTTTGGCCAGGGCCTCGTAGTCGATAACTTCACTGTCCGCATCCACGCCGTAGTGGTGCGCTTCGAACCAACGCCCAGACAGGTTTGCTTTCAGCCCGTGGCTTAGATGCCCGCCAGCGGCCAAGTCCAGCGAGAGAACACGGTCCCCGGGCTTAAGCAGCAGGTAAAAGACGGCAAGATTAGCCTGACTGCCCGAGTGTGGTTGGACATTGGCGTAGTGAACCCCAAACAGGGACCTGGCCCGATCGATGGCGGCCTGCTCGACAACGTCAACGAACCGTCCACCGCCATGGAAACGATTACCGGGGTAGCCCTCTAATGTCTTGTTGGTCATTTCGTGCCCGAGGGCATCGAGCACAGCTCTGCTAACGATATTTTCGGAAGCGATCAACTCAATCTGATCCCGCTGCCGCTCGCTTTCCTTGCCCAAGGCTTGAGCGATCAGTGGGTCTGCCTGCGTCACCGGGGCAGAGAAGTGCGACATGGGCATGATCGGTTTTATTTTCTTCTGAAGGCGTCAAGCGTCACGACGTTGTCACCACCCTTTTCGGCCGGTTCGTCATCCTCGCCTTCTTCCTCAAAGCCTTCGACTGTCGCCGGCTGGTCATCCTCGTCGTCTTCGTCATCGGTTTCCTCAAGCGAAGGCAATTGCAGGGCAAACCCTTCATCCTGACACACCAGCCCTTCAATCGCGTCGTAGGGAATGCTCAGGTTTTCATAGCCATCGCCGAAGGACAGGGTGACATCAAAGCCAACCTCGCTCAGCAGCAGGTTTTCGCTGTAGCCTCCAAAAACCAGATGGATGGTTTCGGGGTAGTCTTCCTTCAAATAGTCGGGGAACAGCGCGCCGGGATAGCCGGTTTTTACGACCAGCAGGATGTCCGGTGCCTTTGGCCCACCGTCAGCATATCGGCCCAGAACATCTTTTAGAAAATCGCGGCTGCGCTGTGCAAAGAGTGACTTGATGACGGACTGACTCATGCGTTCAGCTTTCCTCGGTGATAATGTATGGTCCTAACAAGCAAAGACGGACGGACTCCGCAAGCCGGTTTAGAAAAATGTCCACCATGAATGCGGGATCGTTAAGGCGAAGAACGCACTGCACACTGAAATTGTCAGGGTATCTCGACAGGGGGAGTGATCTCTGGACGGCTACTGAAGATGGCGTGCCGGGCACGGGCGCCCGGCTTAGAAGTCCAGCGTTGTCCCGAACCGCAGGTTCACAATGTCGTCGTCCTGCTCAACCCGCGCATAAACGCCCCCTGCGCCGA
>PAHJ01000004.1 GCA_002705565.1 Geminicoccus sp.
ATGAAGGCGAGTAGCATTTCTGCAACCGATAGATCAGCCTTATCAGACTCAGTAATCAGGACGCCATCCGAAGCAATGAATTCACCAACAAGCCGTTTGTACTCTCGCCTGCTCTCAGCCGATCCATACCTGCCCAAATAGAACGTACGACCAGAGAGCGTGACCCTGGCTTGCCCTGAAGAATGCTCACGATACTTTGGAATACGCATGACGACGATCTCCTAATAAAGCGTTTTGGACAGGCTGTCCAAAATCGCCAGAGGAAAAAGCCGCGCTGCGAAACGCTCGCAGGTCAGTATGAGTACGTAATCGGCAGGGTTTTAAGAAGTGGGCGATACAGAATTCGAATCTGTGACCTCTGCCGTGTGAAAGCAGCGCTCTAACCAACTGAGCCAATCGCCCTTGAAGACGCTTTGATGCGTGTGCAACCAGTTTAGCAACCTTCTGGCCGATCGAAAAGTCACGATTCGGCCGGGAAATCACGCTGGTATCGCTTCAGTAATTCCCCTTCATCGCTGGGAAGCACGTACAGCTTGCCGCGAATCGTTTTACTCTCGCCCGGCTTGAGCCCGCCGATGCGAAAATCACTGTGCATGCAGGTGATCACACCTTGAAAAACTTCTTGATACGGTCGCCAAGCAATGGCCAACAGGGTCTGCTCATCCGCTGAGTAACACCCGGTCAGCCCACTCGATGGAATGACAGAACTAAGCGGCCGAGGGTTCACGTCGTTTCGATCCACGGACGCCGGTGCGTAGACCTGACCCGGCACGTACCTGGCCTGCAACGCCCAGGGCTTGGTCGGCAATCGTGTCAACTTGCCATCAACCATCAGGAAACACTTTTTAATGTACGGCGGCTCAGTCAATCGCGAATCCTTGGGGTCGGTGCCGGTGAACTTGTCGACTCGCATGCAAGGCTGAGCCCAATGAGCCAACGAGGGCTGATCGGTGGGATTGGTCGCCGTCACCGTAAAGCTCACCTCCTGCCCTGCGGCCTCGATCAAATGCTCGACCACGACGCCGTCGGCCAACCGATCACGAATCTTGATCCGCTTGCCGTCATCGGCCTGATCAACCAATTGACTCTCATGAGGAATCACGGTCTTGCCCCACTCCTGATCGGTGGAACCAGGCCGGCAATAGGCCTCCAAGTAATGAATCCGAATCACATCACCGGGAAGCTCGTCGCCGGAAATTTCCAAATAACGCTTCTGCCAAGACAGTCTTAGCTCGCCAGCATCCACCGCCTGAACAAACGCTCCCAAGCTGGTCGTCAACAGAGTCATCGCAAGCAAGCAGCGGATCATGGCATCAGTCCTCACCAGTGAAGAAAAACAAACAACGCAACAGCAGCCGAATAAGATAAACAGCCGAACAGACAACAGTGTAAATGAATGCTGCCTGATGCTGGGGCCTTGCACGCTGGTTTCATTGCGGGACCAGAAACGTCCCCGCACAAAGACGTCCCCGCACAAAGACGTCCCGCACCAGCGAGTGGACGGCTGGTCGAATCCGACCAGAAAGGTTACAACAAACGGCCTTCTTCAGGTGGTTTTCCCCACAAACACAACCGCCGAAGTGCCACCTCTCCCTCCTCCCTCATGGCATGCTGGCAACATGAACTCTGTAAGCTCGTCTGACCAAACGCCCATCGCTTTGGGTTTGGACTTTGGTACCGAATCCGTCCGCGCGGTTTTGATTGATTGCCAGGGTCGACAACATGCTCAAGCGGTTGCAGATTACTCCCATGGACAAGTCACTGAGCGACTTCCAGGCAGTGAGCAGCGACTGCCCGATGGATTCGCGTTCCAATGGCCCGCTGACTGGTTGGACTCCATGCAACAAGCGGTCCAGCAAGCCATCGCATCAAGTGACATTGCCCCCGAGCGGATTGTCGGCATCGGCGTTGACTTCACAAGCTGCACCATGCTGCCAACGCTTCGCAATGGCACTCCGCTGTGCCAACTGAGCGAACTGCGAGACGTGCCCATGGCCTGGGCCAAGCTTTGGAAACACCACGGTGCAGTGGAACAGACCGAACGCATCAATCGCCTGGCCACCGAGCGTGCCGACAGTTTCCTGTCACGCTATGGAGGCACGATCGGGTTGGAGTGGTTCTTTCCGAAATTGCTGGAAACATTAGAAGTCGCCCCCGGCGTTGCCGAAGCCGCCGAAGTTTGGCTGGAAGCCGGCGACTGGCTGGTCTGGCAACTCGTTGGCTGTGACGCAGATCAACTGACGCGATCAACCTGCCAGGCTGGCTACAAAGCTTTATGGTCATCGGATGAAGGCTATGCCAACACGGACTTCTTTGCGGCTCTGCATCCGGAACTGAACCTGATCGTTGCCAACAAGATGCCGGGAGTGATGCGTTCACCGGGCGAAGCGGCTGGCAAGTTGAGCCCCGCGATGGCCCAGCGACTGGGACTGCCCGCCGGGATCGCGGTCTCTACCGCAACCATTGATGCTCACAGCGCCGTCCCGGGCGTGGGTGCTGCCAAACCAGGCACGCTGGTCATGGTCATGGGGACAAGCAGTTGCCACATGCTGAACTCGGTGAACATGCAACCCGTCAATGGCGTCGCAGGGATTGTGGACGGAGGCATCTTGCCGGGCTTCTTTGGCTATGAAACGGGACAGGCAGCCGTCGGCGATGCGTTTGCTTGGCTGTTGAAGCTCTTGAATCTAACCAGCTTTGATCAGTTGTCAAAAGACGCCATGGAATTGCCACCGGGCAGCGATGGTGTGCGTTGCCTGGACTGGATGAACGGTTGCCGAACGCCACTGATGGACGGAGCACTGACTGGCATGTTCCATGGCTTGACGCTGGGAACCACTCCTGCACACCTGTATCGCAGCTTGCTCGAAGCCTCGGCTTTCGGGTTGCGCTGGATTGTAGAACTCTTTACACAAGCCGGCATTCCCGTCGACCGGCTGGTTGCCACCGGCGGTCTGCCGCACCACAATCCGGCCTTGGTTCAAGTCTACGCAGATGTCTTGGGGCACGCGATTGAAATCCATCCCTCGACACAAGGCCCAGCGGTTGGCGCGGCCGTGTTGGGCATGGTTGCCGCGGGAACGGAGGCTTCAGGTTTTGCTGATATCGAAGCTGCAGCGACCGCGATGGCGGCAGTGCCAGCCGGAAAAGAAACCATCGTCCAGCCGAACTCAGAACTGCGAGCGGCCTACGATCAGTGTTACCAGCAATACCGCCAGCTAGCGGACCTTCGCCGCCAGCTTCCGTCAACCCAATCCATTGACTCCTCCCATTAGTTTCCTCCCCCAAAACCGCGCACTGGAATCCCAACCATGACCGCTCCTATCGCCCTGATCGCCTCTGGCGACTTACGCAATTCAGCCAACCGCGTCTGCTGGGAAGCACAGCAAGCGATGGAAGCGAGTTTGATTGCCGCGATCGAGTCTTTCGGCCAGAGCGTTGAGCGCGCTCATCAATTTGATCCCGAACAAGGACACGGCTTTATCGATTCCCAGCGACAAGGGCTGGATGTCTTCGCCAACATCGACCCCGAAGCACCGATCGTTGTCGCCGAAGCGGTCTGGCAGTATTCGCATCACGTTTTAGCGGGCCTCTCGACGCATCGCGGCCCAATCCTAACGGTGGCCAACTGGTCCGGTCAGTGGCCGGGATTGGTTGGTTTGCTAAACCTGAACGGGTCACTGACCAAAGCCGGTGTGCCCTACAGTTCACTATGGAGCGAGAGCTTTGGCGATGAGTGGTTCCTGGGCGAGCTAAAGCGTTGGCTAGAAACCGGGACAGTGCAACACGACACGTCTCATGTTCGCCCCTTTGACGCCTCTTCGATTAGCGAAAAATCCAAGCAAGCTGGCCAGGCGGTTGCCCAAACATTAAAAGGCGGCAAAGCCATCATGGGCGTCTTTGATGAAGGCTGCATGGGAATGTTCAATGCGATCATCCCCGATCACCTGCTGAACCCAACCGGCGTGTTCAAGGAACGTCTCAGCCAAAGTGCATTGTATTACGAATCCACACAGGTCGCTGATGACGAAGCCCAAGCGGTCCGCACGTGGTTAGATGAGGCGGGGATGACGTTTCATACCGGCCCCGATCACGCCTCTGACTTGACCGATGCTCAGATCCTGGATCAGTGCCGCATGTACATCGCCGCGATGCGGATTGCGGACGATTTTGGTTGCGATCTGATTGGCATCCAGTATCAACAGGGACTCAAGGATCTGTCCCCGGCCAGCGACTTGGTCGAAGGCATGCTGAATGATTCGGTTCGCCCGCCGGTGCTGTCGCGCGATGGCACACGCGAACTGTACGCTGGCCAGCCGCTGACTCACTTTAATGAAGTCGATCAGTGCGCGGGCTTGGACGGACTGCTGACACAACGCATCCATCAAACGCTTGGCCAGCCGGTTGAGAACACGCTGCACGATCTGCGTTGGAGCGACAAGGACCCGTCGGGTACAACGGACCAGGAAGTTTGGGTCTTGGAGATCAGCGGTGCCACTCCCGCCTCTCACTTTGCCGGTGGCTGGGCGGCCGCAGAAGGTTTTCGCCAGCCGGCGATGTATTTCCCAAACGGCGGCAGCACCGTTCGCGGCATCAGCAAACCTGGCCCAGTGATCTGGTCGCGTGTCTTTGTGCAAGAAGACGCGTTGCACATGGACATTGGGATCGCCGAAGCAATCGAATTGCCGCGTGAAGAAACCGAGCGTCGCTGGCAGTCGACAACACCCCAGTGGCCTATCATGCACGCCGTGTTTAACGGGATCACACGCAACCAAATGATGGCTCGGCACAAAGCCAATCACATTCAGGTTGCCTACGCCAACTCACCGGCCGAGGCCGTCGAAGCCATGAATGCCAAAGCACTGGCCGCCGAGCAACTGGGGATCCAAGTCAACCTCTGCGGAATCGTGTAGTCAGGGGAACGGTCAAACCTCCGAACGCCGCAGGTGTTCCACATGCGGTTTCGGGCAAACCTCGGTGAGAGCAAAGATCATCTGCTGCACAGGCGTTCGCCAGAGGAGACTCTGCCAAACGTTGTCAGCAGCGCGGGCTTATTTCAGCAAGCCCTAGGGCGATTCACGCATCAGTTTCTCGGCGCGCGTGACGGCTGGCTCTGCCCAGTCTTGATCGCCGAAGGAATCGAGAACACTTTGCAAGCGAGCCTGCCGAGCTTCCTCCGGTAGCGTTGCGGCTTCATCGATCCGCTCCATCAAACTGAGCACTCTGGGGTCTTGCTGCCCGGGGTCAATGCCTTCTTTGAGCGCCAGATCGATGCGTCGCTGAAACCTGGCGATGGCAATCTTGGCGATTTGGGGCAGGTCGCCAAGCTCAGCGTCCTTGGGATCAACTTGGGTTTCAAAGATGGCCAACCACTGCTCCAGCTTCCTCTTGGCTTCTTGCGGTTGCTGTCTGCGCACGGCCAAGGCCTGTAGGTACGCTTCTTCAACCAGTGGCTGTTCTCCGGACCGCAGTTTTGCTTTTAGCGTCAATCGCTTCTCGACCCCTGTGATACGAGCATCCACCAGCAGGTCGCTGACCATGCTGGCTTCGGGACGATCTGGAAAACGGGTCAGGAAATCGTTCAGCGTTTCGCGTTTTGGATCTCGATCCGCTTCGAGCGCCAAATTGATTTCGTCCAGCAACTGGTCCGCGGTGGTGGGCTGCGCCGTCAGCCAAACAAAGTAGCCACAACCAAGCAGCAGTCCGACCAAGGCAACAACTGACACGACATTCCAAAACGGATGCGGTTGATCCGCGTCGCCTCGCTGAGCGCCTTTGACCTGCGATGCCTCTTCAACGACGGTCTGAAAATGGGTGTTACCGGGCTCATAGTTGGTGTCGCCCGAAAGGCCACCACCGACAGGCTGGGAATGCTCTGTTGCTGATCTTTGAATGGCCTTCTGCTTGATTGTTTTATGCTTAACCTCCGGGCCAGCGGTGTACCGCGTGAGGGCCTCGGGGTCAGCGATGGAAAAATCAGTGGAGCCCGTCTGATCGGATTGTGACCAAGCCACCGTTGCGTCGGTCGCCTCGGTGCTATAGGGATCGCCATGTTTTGAAACATTGCCTTTGCTGGTGTGCGGCGAAGGCTCGGGTGCATCTGGCAGATTGCCCAGCAAGAATGGATGGGGCTGACTTGATTCTCCATCAGAATCCAAAATGGCTTGAAAGCGGTTCATCACCGCGAGCGCAGTGGGAGGCCGATCGGCCGGAGACTTCTTCAACAGCTCGTCGACCAGTTGGACCAAGTCGCTGGGCAATTCAGGATCGACCAAGTCCAACATCGCCGGCTCTTTGCTGACCAAAGCAGTCAGGACTTCCGTCAGATTCTTGCCACGAAACGGTGGGCGGCCAGCAAGCATGGCATACACGACCGAGCCCAGCGAATACAGGTCCGTCTTGGAGGTGATGCTCGATTGATCCACCTGCTCGGGCGCCATGTAATCGGCGGTACCAAGAATGGAACCTTCGGCGGTTTGATCATTCCCAAAGATCTTGCTGATTCCAAAATCAACCAACTTGATCTGCTGGTCGCCGCCAATGATCAGGTTGGCCGGCTTGAGATCACGATGAGTCACGCCAATGTAGTGAGCATGATTGAGCGCCGAGCTGATCTGAATCGCATATCGAACCGCCTCTCTCCAAGGCAGTCGCTTGGCGCTGCGAATCCGCTGCTGCAGGGTTTCTCCCTCGACGTACTCCATCGAGTAAAACAGCATGCCTTGTTCTTCACCGTATCCCAACAATCGAATGATGTTTGGATGCCGGAGCATTTTGAGCGTTTCCACTTCGCTGTGGAACCGTCGGCGGAACCGCATGTCATCGGAGACCTGGGTGGCAATCAATTTGACGGCCACCAGTTCGTCGGTTTTGATTTGTTTGGCCTTATAGACAGACCCCATTCCGCCTTTGCCGATGGACTGGCCAATTCGATAAGGCCCCAGAAATTCAGGAATCGACATGCAAGCGGTCAGCCGTAATGAGAGAGAGAAGCCAAAGTCGAGAGCTCCATTCTAGCCAATCCCAGCCACACAACAAACAGTTCGGTCAATACATTTACACGACTTGCCAGAGCATTGGCTGGCGATTTGATGTTCCCTGCAGTTGCCGCCATGGCCTAACATGCCGCTATGAATACTTCAGCAGAATCCGCAAGCACTCTGGACGCAGGCTCTGGCACGAACGGCAGGGCCGATGAGCCGCCGACGGTTTCCACACGAACTTGGACGCTGCTGGCGGCGATTCCCGCGATTTGCCTTTGGCTGAGCGGTCCTCCGACCGGTTTCTGGCCCGCTGCACTGATTGCTTTGACTCCGCTGATGCTGATCGCCAACATGGATCAGCGAATCAGCAAGCGACGCTACTTGATCTTGTACCTCGCTGGGTTCGCCTACTGGCTGTTGGCCCTGCAGGGGCTGCGATTCGCCCATCCATTGATTGTGCCAATGTGGATCTTGATGGCGGCATACTTGGCCGTTTATCCGCTGCTGTTTGTGCTGGCACTCAGAGCATTTCGGGACCGGCCATTGATGCTGGCACTGCTATCACCGGTGATCTGGGTCGGCGGCGAATGGGTGCGCAACTATTTGCTGACCGGCATCTCTGTCGCAATGCTCGGCCACGCCTTGGCGGAGGTTCCAATCATGATCCAGATTGCCGACCTAGCAGGCACTTATGCGGTGTCGTTTGTGCTTGCCAGTTGCAGCGCGGCCGTTTTTGCGCTGATTCGTTGGTATCAACTAAGAGACAGCGCGAACAGCAAACGGCTGTTCGTCCCCTTTATGATTGCCATTGCCTTGGTGGCCGCGACGACTTGGTACGGCAACTATCGACTTGGCCAGCCCTTACAAGATGGGCAGACCACGTTTGCCTTGATCGGTCGCGCCGAGTCGATTGAGTTCGAACAGAATGAAGAGCGCAGCTTAGAGCTCTTTCACGGTTGCCTCAGACAGACCGCCCAAGCGGTGCAATCGGCAAACCAATCGCTTGACGTGGTGGTGTGGCCAGAGTCAATGTTCACCGCGGGACTCCCATGGATCGATGGCCAGGCGTCACAACAGGCAGCAGACAAACTGGAGTACACTCCCGAACAATTGAATGAACTCTGCGAAATGCGTCGCGATCAATTTCTGTTTCGCGCGTCATCGATCATGCAGAACCTCGCCATCATGCTACCGGAAAACCAAACGCTGCCAGATCTCATGGTGGGCTGCGCCGTGGTCAGCTATGAAACTGGTATCGATGGCTACAACGGCTTGATTCATCTGGATTCCGAAGGCAAGGTGGTTCAGTGGTATGCCAAGAACCACTTGGTGATGTTTGGCGAGTATGTGCCTTTGTTGACCAGTCTTCCGGTGATCAAGCACTGGATCCCCGATGGCTTGGGACTGTCAACCGGCAAGGGCGCCGCTGCCATGCAGGTGGGCGAAGCGACCGTCCTGCCCAACATCTGCATTGAAACGGCTGTGGAACGCGTCGCGATCAATCAGCTACGTGAATTGCGTGGCCAAGACAATCAACCAACGCCAACGGTGATCGTCACCGTGACCAATGATGGTTGGTTCGACGACTCCAGCGTCGTGCAGCATCACAAACGCTGTGCACAACTGCTGGCAGTCGCTTGCCGCAAGCCACTGTTATCGGCTGCGAATAACGGCCCCACCTGCTGGATCGACAGTTGCGGTCGGATCGTGGAAGAAGTCCAGCAGGGTCAAGAAGGCACACTGATTGCGAGACCACAGATTGATTCGCGTCAGAGTGCCGTGCTCACGTTCGCCGATTATCCAGCCGCCGTGTGTGGTCTGGCGTTTTTAGGGACACTGGTGATCAGCTGTTTTGGCGTTCGCCACGTTTTTTGAGGGGGGGGGAATTGCGGTTGGCGTTGCCAACCACTTCACCCTCACCTCGCTGACGCTCGACTCTCCCGCAAGCGGGAGAGTGCAGTCAACAAATCTCGATCAGCAACCCCCTCCCGCTTGCGGGAGGGTCGGCCGGTTTGCGGGAGTG
>PAHJ01000068.1 GCA_002705565.1 Geminicoccus sp.
GTGCTCGCTTTCGGCGCAGCTTGAGGGGGGAAGCCGCTGATTGACTAAAGCCTCCACAGCGTGCCCGCGCGCCGCGGCTGCCTCCACCGCGCAGCACCCCCTCTCCCTTTTCTCTCAACACAGTGTGAGTGTGAGTGAGACACAGATGGACTCGCACCGAAGTTATAGGTACGAACGTCTCTCTGTACCTCTTGTTCTCAGGGAGGGGCGTAGTCCCGTTCACACCCTCACTTAGGTATGAGCGCCCGAAACTTGAACGGCGGGCGCTTGACGAACCCGAGGGGGGGGGCGGGGGCAGCAACGGCTGCGGCCCCGAGAGTCGAATCGACAACTCATAGTTCGAACTGGCGACTCATAATGAAACTTGCTGAAATCGCCCTGTGGGGGCGGCAGCGGCGACCGCCCCGGGGGCGGCAGCGGTGACCGCCCCGGGGAATATGTTTAGCGACTCCCACCCCCAAGGAAGTTCTGATAGACATGTCCAGGACTCTGTGGCTGAAGTAGCGTGTGCGTCGAAGCCACAAGAGGGCTGGCTACGTCGGAGAATTGGGGGGGTGGGGGTTTCGCGTATTTTGTTTTCTTTAATAGTTCTGGAGCAAACGATTACACAGCGTACTGGTCGTGAAGAGGCGCGATGGAAATCGTGGGACGCGAGCTGAGCGGCGGCCGGGTGTCAAAGGTCGCGCGCACAGAGGCATCCCCCCCAGGGCCGCCGGACGGGTCGGTC
This sequence comes from Geminicoccus sp., assembly GCA_002705565.1. GTDB lineage: Bacteria > Pseudomonadota > Alphaproteobacteria > UBA7985 > UBA7985 > UBA7985. The sequence continues at coordinate 728 of PAHJ01000068.1, forward strand.
CCGGCGCTGTTCACAGCGCCGACATCCGTTCACACCCCAAGGGACATCATCAAAGGAGGGGGCATGGCCATGGCCATCTCTCCCTCCTCCTGCCCGCAATCGGCCCGCGGCGCGTGCAAGCCGCAGGGCCCCCACTCCGCGCAGTGTGGTAGCGGCGGGCATAGTCCCAAGGCGGTCCCCGCTGTCGTCAAGGCGGGCTCCGCACCCCCATCTGTCTGCCCTTGGCAAGTCAAGGTGTCTCGGGGCGAGGCGCCTATTGGGGAACCGATCGGCTTTGTGCCAAATGGCACGTTAGAGCTGATCGCGCGGCTTCGGCACCCTCACCCCAACGTGAGGAAGGAGACCGAGGCCGCGCCCTTTGCGCTCGAGGCAGTTCACGGCTTGTATTGCCACACCTGCCCAGATGCGTGCCACGGCCCACTGTTCTCGTGCGAGTTCGCAAACTGCAAGTCGGCCATGTGGGCGCTATGCGCCTCATTCATCCGGCTGCTCATCGACGAGCTTGTGAGCCGCGGCGACCCGTGCCGAGAATGCACGTGGGAGGAACTCAACGACATCATCCGAGCCATCAACCCGCGCGACTGCGGATGGACGCCACTTCGGACGGGCGCGTTTGACCCGATGTCGGAAAAAATCGCCTACCTCGCCATGAGCGACGTGGCAAACACGCTGCTATCGCGCGCGGCTTCGCCCTTCTTCCTGGTAGGCGACCTCACGATTGGTCTCCACCTTGTGCTCGACGTCCTCGATGCAAAAACGCTCGACCCCGAGAACTGGACGAGTTCGATCCGCTGGGACGTGGTTAAGTCGCTCGTCAACTATGGCGAGGACGAGCCGAAGAGGGCTTACCTGCAGGGACCGCCCGAGGGCGTTGCCCTCAAGCCGCACCATTTCCAGGGCATTGACGATGTCCTCGCCCCCGCCAATTTCAAGGAAATTTCCGAGGATCTCTTCGACCTCGGAACCTTTGCGATGCCGCCCGAAGGGGGGTCGGCGTGTGCGACTGCTGGGTCGTCACCAATTGAAGGGGGGCCATCGCATGCGGCCGGGGCCCCCTTGCCCATGTGCATCGCAAATTGCAGCGAGAATTCTACGAAGGATTCGATAATTGGACAGGGGGGTGTTGCACATCGCTCGCATACTGCCGAGAGCACAGTCGCACGCCGCCCCGCTGCCTCTATGACGCCCTTCATGAACCCCTCGCGCTCGTCCTCGACCGGCTCGACTTTCATGACCGAGGCCGTCGACGGGTATCGCGGTGCGCGCGAAGCGCCCAAGCTGCGCTGCCCTGCCGCACCTCCGCCCGCTCCGCGTGCCGCACAGCCAGGGGAACCACCAGCCCAGCCGTCTGGCGCTGACCCACGGCTTGCTGGCGCGCTCGCCACTCACGAGGCTGGGCCTGTGCATGGCACAGGTTACCACCCCACGATTGGTGGCAAGCAGCCGACGCACTATCCCGCTGACACGGGTGACGGGCCGGAACTTGCCCAGCCCGCCCTGGGCAAGGAAGCATGCGCTATCATCGACCTCGACATGCTGAACGCACAGCTGAGGGCGGCCCTGACGGACCTCTGGCATGAGCTTGCCCGCAAGGGCGCCGAGGCCGAGCGCGCCACCTCCGTCCTGCGGTGCATCAACACCGAGGTGTCGTGCGGAGCCGTGACGCTGCTCTTCTCCATCATCCCAATGTGGGGCATCGTGTCGGCCAACGAGGGACCTGGAGATTTCTCGGTCGGCGACTTCTGCATCGACATGCCACACGTCGAGGTCCTTGTCAACACCCTAGTTAACCGCGCCTTTGGCTCCCTCCGCGAGGCAATCCCCCCCGGAGGCAAGATCGTCATTACGGCGGCGGACGGGATCATGCTTCTCGCGACCGAGACCGAGAACCCGGGCTCCATCGACATCACAAAGGGCAACCCGCTCGCGTACATCTGCGCCGAATTCCGCATGTACGTCGCCCTCTACCTGCGCAAGCTCAACTACATGTCCGTCCGCCCGTGCCGCTCCGAGTCCCTCGGCGGCACCGCCCCGGTCGCTCCGACCTTCAAGCAGACCGCGCGCGGCAAGGTTGGGGAGTTCTACTTCCTCAAGATGTGGTCGATGGGGCTCGAGGAGATCATGAACCGGATCCTTGGCGCCAACTCCACTGGCCTGACTCTCCTCTCCCTGCACGCGGTGCGCGAGGCCGCCTCGAGCTCGGGGTGCGCGCCAAACACGTCACCCTGCAGCATAGTACCGCCACCCACGCAGCCCTCACCTACCCTAGGCACTGAGCACGGCCCAGCGGCGCCGCCCAGCGCGGCACCACTCGGGAGAGGCGGCGACGCTACAGCCGCCGCCCCCATTACCCCCGCCAGCAGCGGGGCCAGGGGACAGGCCCGACACCTGACAGGCTCTGACGCCAGCCAGGCGGAAGTCGGGCTTGGGAATATGGTAGGACTGCATGTCGCATTACATGACACTGTCGGGTCACTGTGTGACGCAAATCCATGTCGTAGGACGGCACATGCTTATTTATGCGAAGGAAAGGCGAAAGGGGGAGAAAAACTAGACACACACGAAATGTGCTTGGACCGCGTTGAGCAGAGCAGCTCAAACGGGCACGAAGTCGGGCTGCAAAACCGACCACTGATCAACGAGGCGCGGCCTGTGATCCCGGTCATGATGACGCGCATGTTAGCTGAGGGGAAATACGGTGGCGCCTCCGACGCGGACCCCGAGTCCGACCATTGCGGCCCCGTTTTCGGGAGCAACGTAACGGACACTTCCGAGGGTGAGACCAGTCCTGACATGAGGGATGTCACGATGGGCGGACGGGAGGGCCCCTATACCGGACCACATGACCACGCCATCGATTTTACACGCGTTTTTCGGCCGATCACACCGCGGCCTGTCGCGCGACGACGCACGGCATACTCGGATCCGTATGCTGGAGATGACCTCGGAGGTAACCAGGGTTTCTCTGGATTCACGCCCATGACCGAGAGACGCGGAGGCAGCGCCCTCGTGACGAGAGAGGCGACACGGGCGAATGCAGAGGAGCAACGGGCGTGCCCAAAACAAGGGCTCCCGTGCGTGTGGCGCGTACTCGGCGAGGCTTACCCGCTATCAACGACCGAGTCGATGGCCCCGCATGACATTGTGGCGGCTCGACCCACGCGCTACTACGACTACCTCTGGCACATCCTGCACAGGGCATGGAATGCGCTGTGCCACGCCCTCTGGGGCAACTCAATGACGCGCTCTGGGCGCACTCGGGGAGAGACAAGGCGGCTCGCCGCCACCGAGGGACTGCACACTGATGACGACACAGTCCCCCAGTTCGCGACAAATCCGGTTGGCGACGAGCCCGAGGAGGCAATCAGCGGAGAGGATGAACCCCAGGGCGCACCCCCCGATGAAGGGGTGGGTGATGAACCCACAATCCCGCCTGGGGATGGCGTCTCACCCCTCGAGCAGGAGACGCCCGCCGAAGGGATCGCACCACCCGCTACGCCAACCGACCAGGCCACTGGCGGCGCGTTCTCTGCTGCCGACCTACACCAACTGGCAGCCCTCATCGCGAACTCCAATGCTGCGGCAACTCGCACGGCCCAGGAGGCGATGATCGGCTTCGCATCCGCCCTACGAACGAGTGATTCGAGCGAGGGCGGGGCGACGAGGGGCTCACTCAGTGCCAAAGTGACCCGTACATACGACGCGGAGATACCGAAGCTCCAGGGGAGCAACGTGACTCCCCAGATCATGGCAGAGTGGTTAGCGCGCTTCACAGCCTGGGCCAAAATAGAGGGCATCTCTGAGTACACGCTTGGCCCTGAGCCGACCGCGCCAACAAACGCGAAGGAGCTCCAAACCCATAAGTCGAACTTGCAGGAAGGGCTCAAGTACATCTGCGCCGCCATCGCTGACCCCGATCTAAAGCAGTCGCTGGCTAGGCGCGCCGGGAACAATGGCGTGCGCGCAATGGAGATGCTCAAGCTCGACTTCATGGGTGGGCAACAGGTCCAGCCAATCCTACGGCAGGCGCTCCGCGAAATGCGGCTATCACCCGAGCAGAGCCCGCAAGTGTTCAAAAGCAATTGGCTCGCCCGTGTTGGCGACCTCGACCCCAAACCATCGGCAGGCGAGCTCTTTGACTGCTTCGTCCGCTCCGTGGAGGCCGAGACGATGGGAGCATACACGTCGTGCATAGACACGGTGCGCATCCTACTCGGGAAACCCACCGACGACTATCGCCGCCATGTCGACGTACTCGCTGAGAACATGCAAGAGAGGCTGACGCGAACAGCCGAGCTCCATGCCCCCGCCACGCGTGTGCTCTTTAGCGCACCTGAGCGTGGCCCCCCACGGAATGACAAACCTCGTGACCGATCGGGCAAGGGACGCGGGTCCGGGGGACAAGGTGGGCAAGGCAAGGGGCGGGGAGGCCCAAAACGCCCCGACGGCCGGACTGGACCTAACTCTGGCGGGAAGGGACAGCGGGCCGAACAGGGCGGCAAGGGAGGCCGCAACCCAAGTGCAAAGGGCCCCGCCGACAAATCCTCGATGCGCTGCCACCGGTGCGGACAGCCCGGGCATCTCCGCAACGAGTGTACCAAACCAAAAATGAGCTGCCCCTTCATTCTCCCAAACGGGAAGAAGTGCGGCCAAGACCATCACATCTCCACTTGCTGGTACAAGGACCCGTCGCTCTGCCCTAATCCGCGGATCAAGGAGAAGATCGAAGCGAAGCTAAAAAGGGGGAGTACGACGGCGTCTCAAATGTTGACCGTGCTCAACGAGGACGACTGGGACGAGGAGCAGGCTCAGGTACTCATGACGACGCCCTTGGCTGTGCCGCAGACCGACCGGGAGGCGCTCGATCACGCTGTGAATGCGCTCAGGGGAGAAGTCGAGCGCACTGTAGAGGCGTTGGAACCCTACTTTCCCGAGGTCTCGACGCTCTCGACTCGAGACGCCGTCGGCGCGATTGAGTGTGCGATGTATGGCGAAATAAGGAAGGTGGGGCTAGTGGAGCGCATTCGCACCCTATCAATCGACCTCTGGGGACCAGATGGATGCCCCCTCGATGCGCTGGACCCAACCAGCGCCGCCACGCCGCCGCCTTCGCCAAGCACGCCCGAAAGGTATTTGGCCGAGTGTTATTACGGGAAGCCCGTCGACATCGAACGCTTTGGCACTACCATTGGAGGGGATGAGGCTTTCTACCTAGACACCATGTGGGAGAAGTCATGCCGCGAAGCGCGTGAGGCCTCCCAGATCTTACAGATCATGTGCACTCGCCCATCCGTCTCAGACTGCCAAGCGCAAACTCGTGACGACACAGAGTTACGCAATGCGCCCGGGGTGGCCGAAAGTGAAAAGGGCGCACGCGGCGTCGAGGCGGCCGAGACCCCGACGCGCCCTGCTGTTGGAGAGGACGACAGCGATCCACCAGAGCGACCACACAAGCCCGAGGCGACACGCCATTGCTCCGAGCGCGGGATCGATGCCGAAAGCGGCGACACCCTCGGACCCAATTTCGAAGGCATGACGGTGCAACAGGGATCAGACGCCGTCGTTGACCAGATCAATTACCTCTGCGGGAAACTACACTACTATGCGGCCTGGGACACGGAGACGAGGACGTATCACCTCCACCCCGAGGAAGGCTGCCCCGCCGACATTGAGGATAACGCAGACCTATGTGAGCTGCTTGAGCTAGCAGCTCGGATGGGATTCATTGTACATGTGTTCCAACCCCGTCTCGCGCGAGCCCGTGCGCTCGACCTGGGGGGGCAAGACGATGAGGAGCACAAGATAAGCGTGCACACGACAGTGCTACGCAAGGGCGCATACTGCGCGGCGCCCGACGCGCACCAGAGACAATGCGTGGACTTGTTCATCGACTCCTGTGGCGGGCACAACGTCTTTAACGATGAACGATTCATCACGCAACCCCACCTACACCGCCATTCGCAAGTTCGAATGGAAACAGGCGTTGGCACCTCGGACTGCGCACAGTCGTTCGGCCCCTATGAGTTCGAGATACGGACTGGACCAAATGAGGGCGACTGGGTGCGAGTCTGCCGACTTGGCTTCTACGTGCCAGACTTTAACGCCAATATACTGTCGATCTTCCGTGATCGACGGCTGTTCGGGACGGCGATAACCTCTACCCAGCAAGGGGGTGTTACCGTCGACACACTACACATTGATTCCCTAAGTGTCCCACTCGATACCTCGAGAGACATCTCGAAGGTACAGATCCGTCCGGTGCGCGACCGACGATCCACACCGGCTTCACCGCCGGTCATGCCTATGCTATCCACTGCGCTTACGCTGCCATATGCAGCAAACCTGTGGCACAGGCGTTTCGGGCACATGCCCGCCTCGACCATGTTGGCGTTGCCACAGGTCACAACGGGATGCGCTTTTAAGATCACCCCGCAACAAGCTAAACGGCATCGGGACACCTGCACTGTGTGTGCACAGGCCCGAATGCGCAGAGCGCCTGAGACGAAAAAGGCGCCCCGCTTCGAGAAGTCGCACGCCCCCGGGGAGCTAGTTTACTCCGACCTACTAGGGCCGCTCCCCGAGAGCCTCGATGGAGGCTATCGGTATTTAGCCGTATTTGTCGACGACTACTCGCGCCACATCATGGTCTACCCGATGCGAGACAAGGACGAGCTCGAGCTGCAGTACGCCCGCTACGAGCAAGACATGTCCGAATACTTCTTGAGCCAACGTCGCCAACTTCACACTGATAACGGCGGCGAATTTCTGAACAAATCCCTTGCTTCATACCTTACGGACAAGGAGATCAAGCACACCACGAGCAGCCCCTATTCACCCAACCAGAACACCATTGCCGAGCAGGCCATGTGGCGACTCTGCTCGATTGGAAGGGCCCTACTCTTGGACAGCGGACTTCCAGTGTGCCACTGGGCCATGGCGCTGACGCAGGCTGCGATCCGCCTGAATTTCACGCCCCGGCGCTGGATCCGATTTAAGCCCGCTGCCGCGAAGGCGGGCGACGCCGCCGAGGACAAGGCGGCTGCCGATAAAGAGGCTAATAGCGAGGCGACAGCCGACGCACAGAAGGGCAAAAAGCCTCAGGGTGCGAAGAAACGGCTCGCCCCAGATGAGATCTTTTTGACTACGCCATACCAAAGGCTAAAGGGGCGGAAGCCCAACGTGCGCTTCCTACGGGTGTTCGGGGCTCGAGCGTGGGTGCTCAACGAGCCTATCAAGGGGCGAGCTAAGATGGAATCCATCGCGACAGAGGGATGGTGCATCGGGCCCGCGCGCTACTCGCGCGGTATGATCGTGTACATCCCCAACAACGACTGCCCCAACGACCTAACTCAGGGCAAATACAAAATAAGCCGAAACGTCCGAGTGGACGAATCGCTCGTGCCGAAGGGACGCACGGGCGAGGGACCATCGCTCACTACCCCCACGGTTGGCGGGGGTGAGCGCCCCGCGGCGACAGACGTGATAATATTCCGAGTGCCAAAGAAGGCCAAGCAGGGACACGTCCTCGAAGTCATCTCGCCCAAGACCAAGAAAGGCGTCCAAGTGAGAGTGACCCAAAACATGCATCCCGACACATACTGGTCAGTCTACGACACGACTGTCCCATACGAAGGGGATGCCGTCCTTGGCACTTCACAGTCGGCCATCGACGCAAGCGCCGACGGCGCCGACACTGATGTTGCTGCCGCGCCACCGAGCGGCCTATCCACTGAGGGGGTGCTCGTCGGCGGCAACAAGAAGCAACTCCAGAAAATTCCAAAGCGAGCTCGCGACAACGCCATCAAGGGCGGGCAGTTGAACAGCCCCACGTCCCACCCGACGCTACCTCCACTCATGGTGGTTGCGACGAAGGGACCGCCCGCGACGAACGACACGCCCGTGACCTTGGTGACCCCCGCAGACGTGCGTATCGACAGCCAGCAGCCCGCACCCCGTGCCTCGGCTGAGGGGGTGGGCGGCGCGGGCGGAGGCGTTGCACAACTCGTCACCACCAACATGACCCACGCAATAAACATGCACAGGACGGACCACGAGAACTTCAGCGAATGGATCGAGGATGGAGACTTCGAGGCGATCGAGCAATTTGTGACGAAGCAGAAGATGCTACGGGGCGACGATCCCGACATCACCTACACAGTCGGCATCCCACCTAACTGCAAGGCAGCACTGACTGGCCCAGACAAGGACAAGTGGATGCCATCTTTCGTAGAAGAACTCTCGTCACTTCAAGACAACAAGACCTTCTTTGTCGAGCACGTCCCCACAGGCTGTCACGTGATTGAGCCGACCGTTGTGCGGGACGTCAAGCGAGACGAAAAGGGCCGTCCTGACCGCTGGAAGACTCGCCTCTGTGCGCGTGGATTCATGCAACGCCTTGGCGAGCACTACTTCAACACGTTCTCGAACACGGTTCGTTACGAAACGCTCAGGTTGCTCATGGCGATTGCTGCAGGCAACGATCTCACACTCACTAGCCTCGACATCAAGACCGCCTACCTCAATGGCTTCATCGAGGACAATGTCAAGATCTACCTACGATTTCCCCCTGGCTGGGAATTCAACGGAGAGGGGTTCGACTACACCTTCAAATACACCGGCGACCATGCACGCAAGAAAGGGCGCCCTGACCGCGCCCTGCGGCTGGTCAAGGCCATTTATGGACTGAAGCAGAGTGGCGCGCTCTGGGAGGAGACGCTCCGATCGTTTCTACTCTCGATCGGCGCTGTCCAGTGCGCCGTCGACCCCTGCCTGTGGCGATACTCCAAAGACGGGAATACACTGCTCTTCGTCGTGTACGTTGATGACATCGTGATCGCCTGCTCCAACCAAGAATTTCGCGACGCATTCGTTAACACACTGCAGGAGCGCTTCACGCTGCGCGACAACGGGCCGCTCACCTGGGTATTTGGCTCCGCCGTCGAGCAGGATCTGGAGCAGGGCACTGTCAGCTTCCATCAGAAGCTCTTCATTCAGGACACCGTCAAGGAGTTTCTTGGCGACGACCCTCGTCCAAGCAAACGCGCCGTGCCATGCAACGACGACATCACCAATTTGACTCACCTCGAGGAGGGAGAGATGATCCACCCGCGGTACTCCGAGCTAGTAGGCAAGATAGGGTGGCTAGCAAACATCTCTCGAAGTGACATCGGCTACGCCTACTCAATGCTCTCAAAATACCTCAAAGGGGGTGGAGAGCGCCACTTCAACGTCGGCCTCGGCGTCCTCGCCTACCTGGACAAGACGAGGGACAAGGTGATTACATACCGACGCGAGGCCGCTGGTCACCTAGCTGACCACATCGTCGAGCACGCTGACTTGGCCAACCTCGACTACGGCAAGTTCGTGCCGATTATCTTCTCGGACACCTCCCATGGGGGCGAGAAGCCCCAGGCTGGATACGCGATATTCGTGTGCGACGGCCTCGTCGGAGGCAACGCTGGACGCCTGAAGTCCACACCTACCTCATCGGCCGAGGGCGAATACGCCATCGCGACCAAGGCCACACAGGCGGCCATTGCTATCTCGGACACCATCAAGTTCATGCTCGAGGACTTGCCCGACTACAAGGGTAGCATGTCCGAGCTCGGCTGCACCATGCCGCTCTTCTGCGACAACAAGGCAGCTGTCCTCCTAAGCGAGGGCAACACATCCTCAAAGCGGATGCGGCACGTGGCAACGCAAATCGCCTTCCTGCGCGAACAAGTGAAGGACACGAAGCGAGTCAGGCTCATCCACATCCGAACGCAGGGACAGGTGGCTGATCTGTTCACGAAGCCGCTGACGGCGGCTATCTTTCACCCCTTGCGCGCCTTCGTTGTGGCATAACATCGCCGAAGGCTACTGACGCCCACCCATGCAGAGGTGGTGAGCAGACGGAGGTTGCGTCACCGTACCGTAAGAGCATAATGACCCCAGGGAAGGGAGTGACGATGAAGCGCGACAGGAAACGTTGCGCCAGGTGCGGATGCGACAAACAAACACTCATGCGACAGGTAGGGGGGAATTTTCGCAAACCAAAGTGCTACAACCAGTCGTGCCCGCTCGGAAGGTTGACTGTAGACCGAGCCGAACGGAGAGCCAGGTGGATCAGAGAGGCCGCACTAGCCCAACAGGTTAGGGACGAGCCGTGTAGGTCCAGCGACTAGGATGTAATGCGCATCGGCTAGTCACTGAGGGGGTGTGCTGCTCGTTCTCAGGGAGGGGCATAGTCCCGTTCACACCCTCACTTAGGCATGAGCGCCTGAAACTTGAACGGCGGGCGCTTGACGAATCCGAGGGGGGAACGGGGGCAGCAACGGCTGCGGCCCCGAGAGTCGAATTGGCAACTCATAGTTCGAACTGGCGACTCATAATGAAACTTGCCGAAATCGCCCTGTGGGGGCGGCAGCGGCGACCGCCCCGGGGGCGGCAGCGGTGACCGCCCCGGGGAATATGTTTAGCGACTCCCA
>PAHJ01000069.1 GCA_002705565.1 Geminicoccus sp.
ATCAGTGCAATTGTATCTTTTTTTGGCGTAAAACAATCATTAATGAGAAATATTTGCCCCTTTTTAGCCCGCCCGAAGTGCATCCCCCTTTGCTTTTCCCCTTTGGGTTGTTTCAAGGCATTCTATTTTCCGGCACCTGCGGCTACCAGAAAGCGAGTCGGTGATGCAGTGGTCGGGGTCTTATCGAGGTTTTCAGCCGTTTCGACGAACGCGTGTTGCATCAGAATGCCGCCTGTAAAACCCGGCCCGCAGCACTTCCCCACTCTGCATCACAGACTGTCAGCGCGTGACCGAGTGAGGATTACAGGGCTCCACACAGCCATAGGACGCGCGGGTCTTTGATCGCGGATCTATTGAAAATTTGCACCGGTAGGGTCGCCAAAAAAAAGGCTGGGACTGCAAAAGTTGCAATCCCAGCCTGTGATGGTTTCTGAGCCGGTTTGAGTTCGGTTCGTCTAGGCGAGAACCCGGCTCATCGCGCCGTCGATGGCCGTGGCGACTTCATCCAGATCGGATTTTGTCGAAATCAGCGCAGGCGACAGGCACAGCGTGTTGTTGAAGCCGGCCAGCGAGCGGTTTGTGGCACCGATGATGACGGCTGAGTGCTGCATACAGTCGGCAACAATGCCCTGCACCAGTGTCTCATCCAGTGGCTCGCGGGTCTCAACGTCCTTTACCAGTTCCAGCCCGAGGAACAGACCCTTGCCCCGCACCTGGCCGGAGACCTTGGGATACTTGGCCTGGATCTCTTCGAGCTTGCCAAACATGTACTCGCCCATCTGCGCGCAGTTTTCGAGCAGGTTCTCGTCTTCGAGGATCTTCATGTTCTCCAGCGCTGCTGCCGGGCCACCCGTACAGCCGCCGAAGGTCGAGATATCGCGGAAGAAAGACATGGGGTCATCTGGATTGTCCTTGAACATGTCAAAGACCGCCTCAGTCGTCACCGTACAGGAAATGGCCGCGTAGCCGGATGCCACGCCTTTGGCCATGGTCACCATGTCAGGCTCGATGCCATAGTGCTGGTAGCCAAACCACGTGCCCGTACGGCCAAGTCCGCATACAACCTCGTCAATGATCAGCAGGATTTCGTACTTCTTACAGATCTCCTGCACGCGCTCCCAGTAACCCGCTGGCGGGGTAATCACACCGCCCCCCGCGGTCACAGGCTCCAGCACCAGCCCGCCGACCGTGTCCGCGCCCTCGCGCAGGATCACCTCTTCAATCGCATTGGCAGCTTGAACGCCGTAGTCGGTAACATCACCAAACTGAGAGCGGTATTCCAGACAGTGCGGCACCTCGATGAAGCCATCGGGGAAAGGACCGTACTGACCCTTGCGCTGATCCTGCCCGCCGGACGCCAGCGCGGCAATTGTGGTGCCGTGGTAATCGCGCGAGCGGTAGAGGATCTTCTGCTTCTTGCCGCCAAACTTATTGTGGCTGATCTGACGAACGATCTTATAGGCCTTCTCGTTGGCTTCAGAGCCGGAGTTGGAGTAGTAGACGCGGCTCATGCCCGGCATCTTGGAGATCAGGCGCTCGGCGAACTTAGCACCGGGGATGGTCCCCATAGAACCGGCGAAGTAGTTCATTTTCACCAGCTGGTCCCGCACCGCGTCAGCGATCTGCGTGCGGCCATAGCCAACGTTTACGGTCCAGACGCCGCCGGACGTCGCATCGAGATGCTCGCGGCCTTTCTGATTCCATACCCGATTACCCTTGCCCTCGATGATGATCAAAGGGTCAACAGTCTCGAACTTCTTGTGCTGGGTCAGGTGATGCCAGACGTTGGCGCGGTCGGCTTCGACGATACCGGAGTAATCGTTCTCGTATTGCAGATCCATGGGTATCTCCTTGTACAGCCACAAGCGCGCGTTCGCGGGCGGGCCAGGTCAAACTCTGTGATGAACAGCTATGGCGTCCAAAGACCGACCTTGGCTTGAGCATCAGCGACAGGGCATATCCTATTCGGGGTCGCTTTTAAGTTGCAGTTCGCCCACGCGTGCCTATTTTGTCAAGAAATCAGGGGCCTAATCGGCGGAGGTGTGACGTTTCATCGCTTTCATCCGGTCCTGCTGCCGGGTCCGGCTTTCGGCAGTGCCGTTATCAAAACTGCCGAACCAACGGTCCCAGGGCATGTCGATCGTGCCGTAATTGCACTCGAAGTAGCGGTGATGCAGTTGATGAAAAAAATCTCCAACCCGAAGGCGCTGCTTATCGCGGACCAGAACCTGCTCGTAGCCCGAATGGGAAAATGGGGGGCTGAGGTTTTGCAGGCAGGCGTGGAAGACCACGAGGATCGGATGGCTGGGAATCACCAGGTGGATCAGCAGGGTTGAGTAATAGAGAACGTGCTCAATCGGATGCATGGAAACACCCGACCATGGCCCCACGTTGATGTTCTTGTGGTGCAATCCGTGCGCGATGCGGTAGAGCGGCGGCCAGTGCAGGAACCGGTGAACCCAATAAAAGTGAAAGCTGCTCCAGATCGGGATGGCAATCAGGGCAAACACGAACCACAGCGCCCATAGCGGTTGATCCAGCGACAGCTGGAAGGTCGGAACCCATCCGTTCGCCGCGATCCAGAAATAGCCAACCTCAAGGGCCGTCAGCAGCCCCGCGCCGCTGACCAGCGAGAAGAATACGTTCTCGTGGACTTGATGGTTAAACAGAAACTGTCGGTTCTTGGTTGCCTGCTTGCGGGGGTCGAACTTGAGGGCCTGCCCCTGCCCTTGCAACGTGATGAACCACAGGTGCAGCCCGCCCGCGACAAGGATGAGGAACACGACATGCCGCAGCCAGATCTGCCCGATCCACACCGGCGACAACGCCTTCATCGTCTCCATCGACGGCAACAAAGCGGCTCCGACCAACGCAAGGGCGAAGATGATCAGCATGGTTGAGGCCTGCAACCAACTCCGTGCCAGCCACCGGAAAGCCGCCACGGGCCGGGGTGGCCAAACAAAGATCGGCGAAAGATCGATCGGCAAATCGGGATTATGCAACCAGCCTCTCGCCTGATTGCGGGCGATCGGGGTATCGGATTGGGGTGTTTGTTCGGCCATAGTCAGGGGCTCCGCGCGCACGAGGTTCGCTTCCCCCTTGACCCAGCATTTTCAGGACGTCAAGCGCTTAAGCTGGCAGGGTCGCAAGTCGGACACCAGCCATTGCCTGAGCGACGCGAAACACCTGCTGGGCATAGCCAAACTCGTTGTCGTACCAGACGTAAACAACCACGCGTTTTCCCTCGGCGATGGTCGCGGCGCCGTCAATCACACCGGCATGCCGACTTCCGATCAGGTCTGAAGACACCAACTCTGTGCTCCATCGAAAACCAATCTGCTTCTGGTACTCCGCCGAAATCGAAGCCTGCTCAAGCGTCTGGTTTAGGGTTTCCACCGTGACATCCGCATGCAGGGTCAGGTTCAGGATCGCCAGAGATACGTTCGGCGTCGGCACACGAATGGCGTTGCCGGTCAACTTGCCAGCCAGCGGGCGGTAAGCCTTGGCGACGGCCTTGGCGGCACCGGTGGAGGTGATGACCATGTTCAGCGCCGCGCTGCGACCGCGCCGGTCGGCTTTATGGAAATTGTCGATCAAGTTCTGGTCGTTGGTGAATGAGTGCACCGTCTCGATATGCCCCTGTTCGATCCCATAAGTTTCGTCCAACACTTTGAGAACCGGGGTCGCTGCGTTGGTGGTGCAGGATGCAGCAGAAATGATTGACTGGCCCGCGATCTCTCCGTCATTCACGCCGTAAACAATGTTCGGAATATCGCCCTTGGCCGGCGCGGTCAGCAGCACCTTTTCAACCCCCGACGACGCCAGATGCTGGCCCAGACCCGCATCATCCTTCCAGACGCCCGTGTTGTCGATCAGGATCGCGTTCTTGATCCCGTATTCGCCGTAGTTGAGGCCTGCGGGATCCGGGGCATAGATGAACTGGATGCGGTTGCCGTTGGCGATCAGGCAGAGGCGGTCTTCGTCCACTTCTACGGTGGCGTTGAAGGCCCCGTGGATGCTGTCGGTGCGCAGCAAGGAGGCGCGCTTGCGTAAATCTGCGGCCGGGTCTTTGCTGGGCCGGCAGACCACTGCGCGCAGGTTCAAAAGCGCCGCCGGGCCGGAGCGTTCGATGTAGTTGCGGGCCAAAAGCCGGCCAATGCGACCAAAGCCGTACAGCACAACATCCTGCGCCTCCTCAGGCATGTCTTGCGCATTCGCTGCGGCGATCTGTCCGTCCAGCTCGATGCCCTCGGCGACGATCCGGCCCACGTCCAGACGACAGGGCTTGATCGCTTGGGTCAGCAAGCCCTCAAGGACCGGTACAGTACTTGTCAGATCAAGGTTCGCCGCGCGGTGAGCGATGATCATGTCGTTGGCTGTCCCGCCCAGCGTCACGCGTCCGTTGACCCGGATCAACACGCCTTTCAGCCGGTTTAGCTGGGTTACGGCAAGCGCAAAGCGTTCGGCGAGGGCTTGTTCGTGCGACCATTGACGCATTTCCTGGGTGGCGGGGCTATCCAACATGGAGCAGTTCCTTTTTCAGTGCACGCGCCCAAGATCCCGCAACCGCCGGTGCATCACAATGCACCCTCGGTCACACAAGCGGGCAAAAGCAGGGTTTGACGCGCATGGCGGGTTTGAGTTGGAATGTGCAACCACCCCGCCCTCGCGTTGTCCGAACCACGTGTTACAAAGCAGCGCCCCAAACAGGAAAGAATGCCGAACCATGAGCGCCTCTTCCCATCCCACTGCCCCCTCGTCTTCTGCGATCCCCTCGCGCTTCCCTGCCCCTGAGTTGGACGACCTGCCTGAAGACATTCGTGCCAGCATCCTCGCTGTTCAGGACAAAGCCGGGTTTGTGCCAAACGTGTTTCTGACCTTTGCTCGCCGCCCCGAAGAATTCCGCGCCTTCTTTGCCTATCATGATGCTCTGATGGAACGGGCAGAATGCGCTTTGACCAAAGGGGAGCGGGAAATGATCGTGACCGCGACCTCTGCGGTCAATGACTGTCTTTACTGCGTGGTCGCGCACGGAGCGGTGCTGCGCATACGGGAGAAGAGCAATACCCTCTCCGACCAGATTGCTACCAACTACAGAAAAGCCGATATCACTGACCGACAGCGCGCCATGCTCGACTTTGCCCTAAAGGTCGCCGGACCGGATTCAGGCCGCTTAGGCGAGGACGATTACAGCACGCTGCACGCCCATGGCTTCGACGATGAAACAATCTGGGACATCGCAGCGATTTCAGCCTTCTTCGGGATGTCCAACCGCATGGCAAACGCCACCGGCATGATGCCCAATGCAGAATTCTACACTATGGGGCGCTCTTTCTAGGGCCTCCAGCCCTGTTTAGCTGGCCCGCCGCTGTGTTTTTGGCCCCGTGCGGTTGGCACAGCGTCCGCTCATGCGCCTGCGACCTGCTCGCATCCCATCACCTTTTGTTGAACGCCTTGGACTTTGCCCGTTCCAGCATAGTTAAAGCCATGCACTCGGCTTAGGGTGCACTTGCTTCTATATATCCGCGCGCAGAGAGGAATAGCCGTGTTCAGCAAAATCCAAAATGGTCGACTTGTGATTGATCGCCGAGATGTCATCAGAGGCGGCTTAGCTGCCGGGGCTGCGGCGTTCCTGCCGGCAGGTTTGGCTCACGCCAAAGGTGAGGCACCGATCGGTCAAACTGAGACCATTGAATTGGGTGACGCAAGCTCTGTGGATGTGAGCGCACTGAACCCCGGCGAGCTGGCCGTGATCATGATGAACGGCACTTTTGTCGGCATCCTGCGCCGCACTGAAGACCAGCAGAACGCTGCCGCAGCCGTCGAGGGTGCGCTTTCCGGTGAGACGGATGCAGACCGTACGGTAGATGCCGAATACCTCGTCGCCGAACTTAAATGCCTGCACCGAGGCTGCTACGTGGCCTACACTGGCGAATCCGATAGAACCTTTGTTTGCCCCTGCCATCGCACATCGTTTGACGCTGCCGGAAGGGTTATTTCCGGCAAAACATCTCGGTCTCTACCCTTTATCGGGCACACGATCGAAAACGGCGTTGTGTCTTTCGCCGAAGGCTAATAGGGCCGTGGCGGTTGGACTGGCTCGGTTTCAGCGCTTGGGCTTAGGGCGGGCTTCTGTCGCTTTTCCAGCTGCGACACGAGCCGCCGCGCCGTCCCTTTGCATGGCGTAAACCTCGTCAGACAGGGGTTCGCGCAGGGCGTCCAGACGCAAACCATGGGTTCGCGGCACAGTACGTCCTTCGCGTGCCATACCGTCCCAACGAGCCCGCGCCGCCTGCTTCTTCTTCACCTGATGGGGCTGTACCTTGCTCATGTGATCGGCATTCAGAGTGGCACCAGTGCTGAGATAGCCCGCATCAATCGCCCGCTGTATCAGGCCGGCTCCGGCTTTTGTGCGCACAATTACCGCGTTGGTGCCCGGGTCGTCGGCTTCGGTTTCGGGGTCGGGTGAGCCGCCGGGCCAGTTGTCTGCGGCTGCGACATCCGCGCCTTCACCGATCCCGTCCGGGCAAATCTTGCACCGCCAGGGAACATTCCAGCTCTTTTCGTCTTCGCCCCAGTAGTCGGTATAGCTTGCCGAATGCTGGACGCCATCACGGGTCTCGAAGGTGGTCGGTCCGGGGCAGCCAAAACCGCGATAGCGGAAGCGCTCAATGTCGGCCTTCTGCACACCGTGGTGGTTCTCGATAAAGGCTTCTGTGGCACTGGGCGCTGCAAAGCCGCCGCACACCGGCGTCAAGAAGTACTTCACCAGCGCATTAACCCGCGCATCCCGCCGCGCCAGCGCTCGCAAAGCGGATATGTCACAGGGCTTACCGATAAACGCAAAGGGTCGGCCCTTGTCCAGCTGCGCGTGGACGGTCTGGAGCACGGCTGTCGGACCATAGCGCGAGCCTGCGCCCTCTCGCACGTCGGCGGATGTGGTGCTGACATGGGGCTGTCCAAAGGTTGGATCACTGCCTCCCGCACGCGCATGCAGGATGAAATCAACTTCGCCGGCGTCGACCAGAAACTGTCCCAGAGCCGTCAGCACACCGCCCGTCGATCCCTCATGGCGAATGGCCGGGTCAGCGGCCCAGGCTTCAACGAATTGCTCGTAAGGCCCCCAGACCAGATCAAATGACGAACCCGCCTGCACCGCACCGTTGTCAGGCAAGCCTTCGACCCGCGTTCCAGGACAAGTATCATAGATAGCGTCAACGCTCTCGTGGGTCAGCGGGCCAACGGCAACAGGCCGTTCAAAGCCGCTCTCCACGACCTGCATCTGCACCACGTCAGAGCCCGCCAGCGACTCACAGAGACCGCAACCTATGCACATGCCCTGCTCTACGATCGCGTAAAGCCTGTCTTCGGGGCTCGGGGGAAAACGGGTGTCTGTTTGTTGGTTCGTACTCATGATTTAAAGAATCCTGCTTTATCGCCTGCGGCCTTTTCCAACATCGATGCCGCCGCTTCGAACTCAGCAGTGGCAGCCTGGGTCTGCGGAACGTCCATGAAGGCCTCAAAGACCTGCGGCGATAGCGTGAAAGTATCGTGCCCTCGCACCGCCAAGGCCACAACCTGCTCCGCTGAGCGGAGACTCGCCACCAGAACACGCGACTTACCCCGACAAACAGCAAGCATGGCATCAACAATAGCGTCCGCGTCCTGACCGCTCTCCTTCAACCGGCCATAATAGGGCGCAATGTAACGGGCCTGTTGTGCAGCGGCGAGAACGGCTTGACGGGTGTCGTAAGCTGCGGTGAGCGTGATCGGCAAATCTTTGGGCAGCAGCGGCAGAACAGCAAGCCCCTCGGCTGTCAGTGGGACCTTGGCCACCACGCCGGCCGGCCAGCGCTCAAAATAGCGCGCCATTCTCTTGGCAGCATCTTTAGGCTGACGCAGGCCGTGGACCTGCAACTGTAACGCCTTAAGGCCCAGATCCTTGGCCTTGTCGATCATTCGGACAACGGTCCGGCGATTGAAATCCACATTCTGTTTTTGAAAGATCAGCGGGTTGGTGGTCGCGCCATAAAGCACGTTACGCCGGGTCCAGACTTCCCAGTCTTCGGTGACCGCACTGTCAATGTAAAGCCGCATGCTTCCACTCTCATTTCCCTGCCGACGGTAAGCAGTTCCTTAGGGTATCGGACACGCCAAGTACACAGGCATCGACACTTGTCTGATCTTATTGCCTAGCCCGTCAAAGTGGGAGCCTGTATGTGTGCGAGCTGCTTGCACCGTGTCGGTGCGCAAAAACCCTGATGGGGCCGCACCGCAGCCCTGCTTTTGACCTTGGATAGGCCAATGCAACCTGAACTTCCTGTCGTAATGGGGCACCGCGGTGCACCGTCAATCGCGCCGGAGAACACGCTTCTGGGGTTCACCGCTTGTTTTCAGGCAGGTGCACGCTGGACGGAGACCGATGTTTGCCTAATCGGGGACGGCACACCGGTTATCTTCCACGATTCTACTCTTGACCGCTGCACCGATCAAAGCGGCTCAGTCGCAGATATCGACTGCGCTGATCTGCCCAGGATCAACGCCAACCAAGCCTTTCCCGAGCAGGGGTTCCAATCCATCCCCACGCTGCGACAGGCACTGGTCCATTTCGAAGCCCTCGGTATGGGCATCAATCTGGAGCTGAAGCGCCACGATCACGTTGCGCCCGAAGCCCTGGTTGAAGCCGTGGGGAATGTGTTCAAGATCTCTGATTTTCCGGCTGGCCAACTGATGCTGTCGAGCTTTGACTTTGACGCTCTGCGTCTGGCGCGCGAGGCTTTTCCAACGGCAACTTTGGCGGTCATCGCCGAAAACCTCGATGCCGATGTCTTAGACGTTGCAGCGGAGTTGAAAGCAAGCGCGGTCAATCTTTGGTGGGAAACGCTGAGCTTTGACCAGGTTCGACAAGCGCGGGCAAAGGGTCTGCTGGTCAATATCTGGACCGCGAACCAACCCGAGAAGGTGGCATCGATGATCGAGTGGGGCGTGACCAGTTTGATGTCGGATTGCCCACAACTGTTTCAGGCTGAAAATCCGGTGGTCTGAGCCTGTTTTTGCAGCGCTGGGTCTGAACATTTCCGGTCTGAATTCGTGCCCGTGAAATCAACCCCGCCGCCGAGGAAAATAATTGCGACATGGGGGTCGCACCGGCGATGGCGAGGCGGAAACTCTGTCGCTAACCAAGGCGCATGCAGGAGGTAGAGTTCCATGTCCGATTATCAAAAACCAGCCCACTGGGCGGCTCCCAAAAACAAGCTGTTCCCCCATCAAGTCGGCTTCACCTGCCCACCTTTTGACTTCGACGCCGCACCATCAGACTTCCTGCGGATGGCTCCTGATAGTGTTGGCGTGCATGGCCGAATGCTGCACGTTCCGGACTATGAGCACCAGCTGGATCAACGTAAGTCGAATTTTGGGCTGCTCGAAGAGTTTGTCGAGTGCATGGCAAACAACGGTGTAGACGTGTGCGGGCAAGTGGGCTCGAACTGGGTTCACGCCAGCGGATTAGGGGTCGAAGGTATTCGTCAGCACTGTGAGATGCTGTCCGACAAGTACCAGACGCCGTTCCACATGGCCGGATACGCCATGGTCGAAGCCTTGCGCGCTATGAATGTTGAAAAGGTGGCGTTGAACGCGGTTTATCACTGGCCAACATGGTGGCAGGGAACCGTTGGCTTCCTTAAAGAAGCCGGTTTTGACGTGGTCTATGCGGGCAATTTCGTCGATCAGGGCTTTATTGCCAACCAGGCAGAATGCAACGCGGCCATCTGGTGCTTTGACGGAGATTTGGCGTCGAAATCCATGGCCTATGTCGCTGAACAGGCCCCCAACGCCGACGCCTATCTTGCCAACGGCATGTGCAACTTCCGCTCCGGCCCTGGTGGACAAGCACAGCGTTTCGTCCATTTGGAAATGGCGCTGGAAGAACAAGTAGGCAAGCCGATCATCACCCATGACAATGCGCTCTACTGGCGGATCTTCAAAACCATCGGCCTCGCCCCAACCCGGCAGCAGGGACGCCTGCTCTCCTCTCTCTCATCGTAAAGCCTTTCGCTCATGAACAAAATTCTAGCGCTATGGGCCGTGCCGCGTTCAACATCGACGGCCTTTGAATGGATGATGCGTCAGCGTGGCGATCTCACCTGTCTGCATGAACCCTATGGCGAAGCTTGGTATCAGGGGGATGAACCGCTGTGGCCACGCTTGACCCCTGACAGCTTGCGCACGCCGGGCCTGACGCTGGCCAGGGTGCACGCCCGGCTCAAGGAAATGGCCCAAACTGAGCGCGTGTTCTCAAAGGATTTCCCGCTCTACATCGACCATATGTGGAACGATGAACTGTTCGAAATGTTCAATCACTCGTTCCTGATCCGCGATCCGGCAAAAACGATCGCTTCCATGTTCAAGCACTGGCCTGACTTCCACATCAAGGAGACCGGCTTCAAGGAACAGCGGGAACTGTTCGACATCATCACCGAGCGAAACGGCGGCAACCCGCCGGCGGTCATCGACAGCGACGACGTTCTTGCCGATCCTGACGCGGTGGTGCGTGCCTGGTGTGAAGCCGTTGGGATCCCGTTTATCAAGGAGGCGCTGCGCTGGGAACCGGGGCCACGGGATGAAGTGAGCTGGTGGGATGGCGGATCCTTCCACGAACTGCTGCGTAATTCAGATGGCTTGAAACCCCAGCCACGACGTGATGCCAAGCCGGTCAGTGAGATGCCCCAACGCGTGCAGGACGTCTACGCCGAGGTCATGCCGCACTACCAACACCTGTACGCCCACCGGCTGAAGCCCTGATCAGTGGGTTGGGCGGCGCGCTTCGCGCTCGACAACAATGGCTGTGCCCTCGCCTCCCCCAATGCACAGCGCTGCCAACCCGCGCTGTGCGTCGCGCGCCTCCATGGCGTGCAGCAAGGTCACGAGGATACGAGCGCCAGACGCGCCAATAGGATGACCGAGCGCGCAGGCCCCGCCGTTGACGTTCAGGCGGTCGGTGGGAAGATCCAACTCGTGCGCAGCGGCCATAGGGACCACCGCAAAGGCCTCGTTGATTTCCCATAAATCGATGTCTGACACCGCCAGATCAGACCGACTCAGCGCCTGCCTAATCGCCCCAATGGGCGCGGTGGTGAACCAGCCCGGTGCCTGGGCATGAGTGCCATAGCTACTGAGCCGAGCCCGGACGGTAAGCCCCTGCTGGACCGCCTCGGACTGCCGCATCAGGACCAGTGCCGCCGCACCATCGGAAATCGAGGATGCATTGGCCGCGGTGACAGTGCCATCGGGCTTGAAGGCAGGCTTGAGGTGAGGGATTTTCTCTGGCAGGGCGCGGGTCGGTTGCTCGTCCTGGGCAACCTCAACCACACCGCGGCGCGTGGTAACGGTGACGGAAACGATCTCATCCGCAAAACGGCCTTCTGTCTGGGCGGCCTGCGCGCGGGCGAGAGAGGTCAGCGCGTAGTCATCTTGTGCGCGCCGGGTGAGTTGGTATTTCTCGGCACAATCTTCGGCAAACGAGCCCATTAGCCGCCCCTCTTCATAGGCGTCCTGCAGGCCATCGAGGAACATGTGGTCTTGAGCGATCGTGCTCCCCATGCGCGCACCGTCACGCATTTTCGGAAGCAGGTAGGGCGCATTGCTCATGCTCTCCATCCCACCAGCAACCACCACCTGCGCGTGGCCTGAGAGCAGTTGATCCATGGCAAACATGACCGCTTTCATGCCGGAACCGCACATTTTGTTCACCGTGGTGGCGGGAACGCTTTCGCTGAGCCCGGCATGAAAACCCGCCTGCCGCGCCGGGGCCTGTCCCTGACCAGCAGGGAGCACGCAACCCATGATCACCTCATCGACCTGTGACCGCGCCACGCCTGCTCGGTCCAAAGCAGCGCCAATCACTGCTCCGCCAAGCTCTGAAGCGGTTTGACCGGCCAAAGCGCCTTGAAAACTGCCCATTGGCGTTCGGGCGCCACCAACGATGACGATGGGATCAAGGGGGACTGTCATGGTCTGTGGCTCCTGTTAAACTGAACCGCGATGGCCTGATTTCAGGCTGCGAGGCGGGCGGCTTCTTCAGCGATGATTTCAGCGATGTCACTGCAATCTTCAACACTGAAGGTCAGCGGCACGCGCAAATCAACAGTGGTCGCAAGAGTTTCCAGCGTCTTCGGTAGGGGATCGACAGTGCCGAAGTACTGCCAGCTGTCATAGCGACTGGTAAAGGCAACCGGCTCCGCGCCGCCAAACCATTTCAACTCAACCCCTCGCGCTCCACACGCGGCAACCAGCGCAGGGATATCCGGCACGCGGGCGTGAAACTGAAAGGACGACCCCACATAGGCCTCGCACTGCAGGCGTTCGACCACCTCCACACCTGTACGCCCACGCAAGCCTTCCTCCAGCGCCTGATAGCGCGCATTCCAGCGCTCGCAGTTCGCATCCAGTTGGGTCAATTGCGCACGCAGAATGGTTGCCCGCAGGTTATCCAGCCGCGCGGAGCAGTTGGGGGTATCCAGTCGGATACGGCGGAAGACTTCATCCCCCGGCGCGGCGCCATGGCGCTCATAGAGCATGTAGGAACCAGACAGGATCACGGCGCGCGCGGCCAACTCCTCGTCATCGGTGGTCAGAAAACCGCCTTCACCCGAATTCATGTGCTTGTAAGTCTGCGTGGAAAAACATGCGACGCGACCGAAGTTGCCCGAGCGCTTACCCTGCCACTTTGCGCCCATGGTGTGCGCACAGTCCTCGACCAATGTGATGCCGAATTCTTCACAAATCGCCAAGATTGCGTCCATATCCGCAATGTGACCGCGCATGTGAGAGAGCATGAAAAACTTGGCCCCGCTGCTGGCAGCTTTGGCGCGGAGATCGGTGATGTCAGTCAGCCAATCCTGCCCGATTTCAACAAACACAGGCACGCCGCCACACGCATGAATCGCACCAGGAACGGGGGCAAGCGTATAGGCGTTGGCGAGGATCTTGTCGCCAGGCCGAAGCCCTGCCGCCCGCAGCGCAATCTGCATCGCCTGCCCGCCAGAGGTCACCGCCAGACAAAAGCGCGCGCGCTGATAATCGGCGTATTCCTGTTCAAGCAGACTGGTTTCCGCGAGCTCGCCTGGCCCGGTGTTGTAACGATGGATGCGGCCGCTTTCCAGGATGGCGACAGCGTCCTTTATGCCTTGCGCAGGGATTGCTTCCTGCTGGGTAAATGATTTCTCAAACTGTTTCATGGGCGCCACTTTAAGCCTTGATACGGAATTGGGGGAGTCCTCTGAGCGGCAGAGTTTGGCGATGCATGGTCGCAAGCTGACTTGCCGGAAAGCTTTTCAGCGGGGATAACCGACCCCACGCTAAGGCTGGGAGCTCTCGCTCGCTGCTATCGCCGCCACCACGTCCGGAAAAGAGTTATGTCAACGCCCTACCGCATCGACGGCCTGCAATACGCCAACTGGTCCCCGAAGATCTTTGAGGAGATGGCAAAGGGGGGCGTGCATGCGGTTCACGTCACCATCGCCTATCACGAGACCTTCCGCGAAATGGTTTTGCAGGTTGAGGCATGGAATCGCTGGTTCGAACGCTTTCCAGAACGGATCATGATGGGACGGACGGCAGCAGATATCGACACGGCGAAAGCGACCGGACGGACCGCGATCTTCTTTGGCTTCCAAAACCCCTCACCCATAGAAGACGATATTGGCCTGATCGAGATTTGCCACACGCTGGGCGCTCGGTTCATGCAGTTGAGCTATAACAATCAGTCTTTCCTCGCCACCGGGTGCTACGAGGCCGAAGACCCCGGCATCACTCGGTTTGGCAAGCAGGCCATCGCCGAAATGAACCGCGTTGGGCTGGTCGTGGATATGAGCCATTCAGCGGAACGGTCTACGCTTGAAGCCATCGACATCTCCAGCCGCCCTATCGCCATCACCCACGCCAACCCCCACTGGTGGCACCCGGCACTGCGCAACAAGTCTGATGAGGTGTTGCGCGCACTGACCGGGCGTGGCGGGATGCTGGGGTTCTCCGTGTATCCCCATCACCTCAAAGACGGATCCCACTGCACCCGCGAAAGTTTCTGCGCGATGATTGCCGAATGCGCAGCACGGTACGGAGCGGAAAATATCGGGATTGGCACCGACTTGTGTCAGGACCAACCTGACTCGGTGGTGGAATGGATGCGGGTGGGGCGCTGGTCCAAGCAAATGGACTTTGGCGAAGGCTCCGCTGATAATCCCGGCTTCCCGCCCATGCCCGAATGGTTCCACGACAACCGGGACTTTGACAGCATCGAAGCGGGCCTGCGCGAGGTCGGCATGAGCGAGGCTGAGATCGCCGGTATCATGGGCGGCAATTGGTATCGGTTCTTTCAACAGAATTTTGTGGCATTATCCCCGACATGAGTGCGATTACATCCAGCGATAGCCGGCTTGAGCTGCGGTCCCCCGATACAGTAATGCGGCTGGAACGCCTGGGTTCAGCCTTTCCCACGCGGCTCAGCTTTGGCCGTTCGATGATCCGCCACCTGATCGCCGACAACGTCGAAGTCCGCCGCACGCGCTGGACCATGGACGCCAACGGCTTTGGCCGCGCCACCTACACGCTGGAGCTTGGCGGCTTTACCTATTCGCTGATCGCTTTCTCCAACGCGCTCGATGAGGCCAACCGCTCCGACCGCGTGATCGCGGAGGCCTGGGACGCTAGTTTCGCTCTGTTTGACGGCGTCCCGGAAGAAGCAGACCTCGACCGGCTTGAGGCCAACCTTCCCCGTCAGGAGGCTGGGCGGTACTCCGAGAAAGAGCTGGTCATCAGCCGCTCAAACAAATCAGTGCGTCTCTTCAAACACGTCGCCCATGCCCTCGCCGAGGGCCAGCAACCCGATGTCGATATGGTCGATTCAATCGGCTACCTGATGCGGACCACGGCCGTATACGGCAACGGCAAATTCGGCATCGCTGATCGGTTTGTGTTCTCGGACCGGCCCGGTCTGAGCGGTCCGTTTGCTGCTGAAATGCTGACCGTATGGCTCATCCGCAACTTCACCCACGATTTAGTCGAGCACGTTGCCGCCGCACTGGGTGGTGACAAGGCTGTCAGGCTTGATCCGGCCATCAAGCGCCACATGGGCATCGGCAACTCGACCGGTCTGGGAATGGCGCCGTTTTTGATTTACCACCCTGAGCTGATCCACAATTGGTTAAACGCACGCGAAACCGCGATTGCCCAGGTCCGTTCCATCCCGTCTTTGACCAGCGCACAAATCGCGCGACTGCAGACTCTGCTGGAACGCGCCAAAACCCATGTCAGCCAATGGCACGTCCCTGACGCAATCCAAACTGAACGGCTTGACGTTCTCCGCGCAGAACTGGCGGCGATGGACGAGCCGGACTGGCACGCTGACTACCCGTTGCAGCGTCTGATCGACTGGAGCCTTTCGCAGTCTGTCGAATGTCAGGAACTGGTCGCCGCGCTGTGTCTGGAGCCCTTCGGCTCTTTACTCGACAGCCTAACGGACACAATGGCGTTTAACGCGCCTAAGACCTTTGACGCTGCACAGACAGTGGCCCAAATCCGGGCGCAGGTAGCGGCGCACTATCGCTGGTGTGAGGGCTTTGATCTGGGCAAACAGGAAAGTCAGCAGCGTTTCTGGTACGTATCTGAAGCCAAACTCGAACCGCGCTTGGGCGATCGGTACGAAGAGGATGGTGCGGACAAGGAACAACCCCTCGATATCGCCCGGCAGGTGCAAGCTTTGATGGGATCGCTACAGGGTTTCGACGATGCGACTAAGCTGACTGATGTACTTGCCCGCCACCCCGAGCACCGCAATATCGCCAAGCGCATTCAGGCTGCCGCCCAGCGGCCCTTTGCCGAAGTACGCGATAACCTGATCGACCAGTCCATGCGCCCAATCGACCTGCTGCGTTGCAAGCTGGCGTTCTTTGGGGCGGTTAAGTTTGACCCCAAATCTGACCTGTGGACGCGCATCACATTGTTTCAGGGCGCACCGTTGGTGAGCGAGCTGCAAACTTTTGGTGATGACTGGTGGCTGGCGACCAAGCCAGTCGTTGCGACTGCATGAACTTTTCCCTGAACGAAGTCCACATGACGCTGCGTAAAGCGCTGTGTGGCCGTGGCCTCGCCTTTGGCGTGGCCGATGATTTTGGGGCTGTGGGCGCGCGGTTGAGCTCTGGTCAGGCAAACGATGGTGTTGGCACCGTCCTAAGGCATGACAACGATGCTCTGATCGCCTTACTGCATCGGGTCGAAACCGCACTGAGCCTAAACCCGACAAGCGCGTCCTTCGTGGAACCGTTGGAACAAACACTCGCTGAGCACCTGGGCGGCACCCCCTTTCCCAGGGAGCGCGCTTGCGCCATAAGCGAGCAAAGCTGGCACCAGGCGCTGGAACTGAGCCAACTGACTTATGTACCCGAAACCGAAGCTTCCCGGCTGGGTGGGGCGGGTGCCGGGACCAACGACAACGACTAGTAACAACGCGAAAGCCACGCTTCATGAACATCACAATGACGCTCGACGAGGTCTACAACCTGGCCCTGAACACGCTCAAAGACGCGGGTGCAAGCGCGGAGAATGCAGCCTCCGTCGCGAAATCCACGTGGCGCGCAGAGCGCGACGGTATTCGCTCGCACGGTCTGATGTACGTGCCGATTTATGCTGAGCACGTGCGCTGTGGCAAGGTCGTGGGCGACGCGGCACCGGTGGTCTCCCAGCCCCGTGCCGGTGCGGTTTCGGTTGATGCTAAGCACG
Source organism: Geminicoccus sp. (assembly GCA_002705565.1). Lineage (GTDB taxonomy): Bacteria > Pseudomonadota > Alphaproteobacteria > UBA7985 > UBA7985 > UBA7985. The sequence continues at coordinate 16,774 of PAHJ01000069.1, forward strand.
GCTTTGCCCATCCTGCAATCGATGCAGGCTGGGAGGACTTTACCGCTGCTGCACGCGCCAACGGCGTGGCTGTGATGACGCTACACAATTCCTACAACTGCGGCATTCTCGGGCACCATGCCGAGCGATTGGCCGAAGACGGGCTGTTGGGTCTGTGCTTCACCCATGCCCCTGCTTCCGTCGCACCAACAGGTGGCACCAAGCCAGTTGTTGGCACCAACCCCTTCGCGCTGGGCGTGCCAGACGGCAAGGGCGGCGCCTCGATGGTGATTGATCAGTCGATTTCCGTCGTCGCCAAGTCCGAGATTGTCCTACGCAACAAGAATGGCGAAGCGATCGAGGAAGGCTGGGCTTTTGGCCCAGACGGGGAACCGACCACCGACGCGGCTGTTGCGCTCAAAGGTACGATGGCGCCCAGTGGCGGATACAAGGGCGTTGGCATGGGACTGACGGTTGAGCTGCTCGCCTCCTGTCTGGCCGGCGCCGTGCTTTCAACCCAGGCTTCACCCTTTGCCGGAACCGCTGGCGGCCCGCCGTCAACCGGCCAGTGCTTTATCGCCTTTGACCCTGCTGGGTTCTCTGGCGATGCGTTCTTCAGTCAGGTTGAAACCCTGCTTTCCACCATCCGGGAGCAGGATGGCGCCCGTGTACCGGGCGACCGCCGCAAGGCCAACCGGGCGGATACTGAAACCAAGGGTGTGCAGGTAAACCAAGCCCAGCAACGCGCGCTCGGACTGCTTGCCGACTAGAACACCCCTGCCGGACATCACATCACGGTCTATACGTCGTCGCGATAGGTCTCGATTTCAAAGGCCGTGACCTTCTCGGCAAAGGTACCGATTTCCTGACGCTTGGCAGCAACCACGGCGCGCCGGAAATCTGCGCCAAAGGTCTGCGCGATACCATCACTGTGCTCAAACAGGCTCAGCGCTTCCTCCCATGACCGTGGCAGGTGCGGCAGGTCCTGATCGTAGCTGCTGCCGGTGAACGGCTC
>PAHJ01000070.1 GCA_002705565.1 Geminicoccus sp.
ACCGGCGAGATGACCGCGCGGGAACTTGCGGAGAAGTTTGAAGACGCCGGGGTTGCCGCCATTGTTTTCACCGACATCGACCGCGACGGCGCTCTAACCGGCGTGAACCTGCAAGCTACCGTCGATCTAGCCAACGCCGTTTCAATCCCCGTTATCGCCAGTGGTGGTGTCGCCGATATCGACGACATCCGAGCAGTCAAGGCGGCAAAAACTGGCGGCGCCAACCTCGAAGGCGCCATTTCCGGCCGCGCGCTCTATGACGGGCGCCTCGATCTGGCGGCGGCGCTGGAGGTATCGCATGCTTAAGGCGCGGGTTATCCCCTGTTTGGATGTACACGCCGGACGGGTGGTTAAGGGTGTGAATTTTGTCGATTTAGTGGACGCGGGCGACCCGGTTGAGCAAGCCAAGGTCTATGACGCGGCGGGCGCAGATGAACTGTGTTTCCTCGACATAACGGCCAGCCATGAAGACCGTGAAACCATCTATGACGTCATCGCCCGCACAGCTGAACAAGTGTTTGTCCCCTTGACCGTTGGGGGCGGAGTTCGAGCAGTTGAAGACGTGCGCAAGCTGCTGCTCTCGGGCGCTGACAAAGCATCCATGAACTCCGCTGCCGTCAGCGACCCGGACCTGATCGACCGGGCGTCGGGCAAATTCGGCTCCCAGTGCATTGTCGTCGCCATCGACGCCAAAGCGCGAGAGGACGGAACAGGGTGGGATGTCTATACCCGCGGAGGCCGGCATAACACCGGGATTGATGCGGTAAAGTGGGCCGAGGATGCAGCGCGCCGTGGGGCGGGGGAAATCCTACTGACCTCCATGGACCGCGACGGCACCAAAATCGGTTTCAACCTCGATCTGACCCGTGCGGTCGCCGAGGCTGTGCCCATTCCTGTGATCGCCAGCGGCGGTGTTGGCACGCTGGATCACTTCGTTGACGGTATTGCCGAGGGTAAGGCCAACGCCGTTCTCGCTGCCTCTGTATTTCACTTTGGCACCTACAGCATTGGTCAGGTAAAAGACCACATGGCGCAAGCCGGTATTCCAACCCGAAAAGTGGTTCCATCATGAGCGATTACAGCGCGGAAGTCCTTGATCGGGTCTTCAATACCATTGAAGACCGACACGCCGAATACAAGCGGGGCGAAAACTTAGACAGTCGGACCGTGCGTCTCTTCGACCGTGGCACGGCAAAAATTGCCCAGAAATTTGGCGAAGAAGCCGTCGAAACGGTGATTGAGGCCATCGCCAAGCGCAAAGGCCACCTGATCGAAGAATCCGCCGACGTACTCTATTTCCTTCTGGTCTTGTGGAAGGACCGGGGCATTGCGCCCAAGGACGTCTGGAAAGAATTGGCCAAACGCCACAAAATGCCTGAACTCGAAGAACGTGCCGGTCGCCTGAAGTAGAAAGGGCGCGCACTCGACGAAACGCAGATGACAATAGATAAGGAAACCCGGTGATAACGTACGATAGCAACAACATTTTCGCGAAGATCCTGCGGGGCGAAATTCCCTGCGATAAGGTCTATGAAGACGACTTCGCGCTGGCTTTCCGTGACATCAACCCGCAAGCGCGCATCCATACGCTGGTCATCCCCAAGGGCGCTTATGTCAGTTTCGACGACTTTGCGACCAAGGCCAGTGATGCCGAGCTGGGCGGATTTGCCCGAGCGGTGCAGGCGGTCGCGGCGCTAGAAGGCGTGACCGAGTCGGGTTATCGGCTCATTGCCAACCATGGAAAACACTCGCAACAAGAAGTTCCGCACTATCATGTACATATCTTAGGTGGTGAATCACTACCGGGACTCATCGCGAAAACCTGATCGATTCTATTATTGAGAGAATCGACAATAAATTATGCGCCCGCTTTCGGGACGCCTTGTTTTTGCCTAAGCGGAACTGTATTTTGCGCGTGAAAACAAAACACTGGACGGCTTCCTAAAATCAGCAAGTCCGGGGCATTTTTAAAATTGGGGTTTTTCAGTGGACTATTGGGACCGACAGGGAACGGTAACGACCGACATTCATGAACCCATGAATGATCAGACCGATGTACCTGTACGATTTGCTTTCGATCCCTACGAATGGAACGCGTATCCGCTCGCGGCCATCCTGAAAGCCTACCGTGAGGCCTACGGTCTCGATCTCCCAGAAGTGTCCGAACATCTCCGCATCCGTACGCACTATCTCAGCATGCTCGAAGACGGGCGTTACGACGAGTTGCCCGCGCGTCCCTATGCCATCGGCTTTGTGCGGTCCTATGCCAAGTACCTCGGCCTGCCGGTCGAAGAAATGGTGGAGCGCTTCCGCGAAGAAATCGATGATCTTCAGGTTCCCCCCATGCCGCAGAAGCTGGCCATGGCGCAAAACACACCGCGCGGCGATTCAAGCGTAAGCCGGTTTGTCTTCGCTCTTTTGGCCATTGTCGGACTGCTGTCGAGCTGGACGCTCTGGACCGTTGTCGCCAGCGATGACCGCAACGTTGCAACCGCGAAGTTGGGTGATCAGAACGCTGTGGTCGCTGATACCTTCCTCTATGGCCTGACAGAGACCGATCCAGACGCGCGCCGTGTTCTGGAAATGGAAGGTCGCGAGCTGCCGGTGCAGCCGAAAGATCGAGTGGTGCCCGAAGGTCAGGAAGTGGTGGTAGTCCGCGAAGACACCGGCTCAGCCTCAGACCTGCGTTATCAGGCACCCGTGGGTGAAAACGTATTTGGCGTGCCCATTCCCCAGATCCGCGAAACCGCTCTTGCACCCACGCGGGATGACGACCCGGAAATCGATACCACGATCCGCTACCGTCTGGTGGCCGTCGATCTGGTGTGGGTTCAGGTCCGCGATTTCCAGGACAACATCATCGCTTCGCAAATGCTGCAGCGCGACGATGAGCTTTCCATCACCCATCAAGACGGCTTGCGCCTGTTCACCGTGAGTCCGCGCAATCTTGAGATTTTCGTGGGTGATGAAATGGCTGAACCAGAGGTTCCAGACCGCAATCAGCCAGTCGTTTGGCCTCTGAACCGCGATTACCTGCTGCCCTTCTCCAATCCTGACGCCGAAGTCATCGCACTTTACTAAGCCGTCCTGACAAGGCTGGCGTCTCAGCATTGGACTTGCCACGGGCAAGCCCTCTCCCCTACTTGTTGGCGGAGCAACAAACTGAGATCTGAGAAATGGCGAAACAGCTGCAACCGGTAAAAGGCACCCGTGACCTCTATGGCTCTGAAGGACGTGCCCAACGGCACGTAGTCGACACCGCCGACGCAGTCTCTCGCGCCTACGCCTACGACCGCATGGAAACCCCCATTTTCGAGCAGGTTGAAGTCTTCAACCGCCCGCTCGGTGAATCGTCCGACGTTGTCACCAAGGAGATGTTCGATTTCCAGACCAAGGGCGGTGATCACGTGGTCCTCCGCCCGGAAAACACCGCTGGAGTGGTGCGCTCCGTTATCTCCAACGGACTGACCCACGACTTGCCGGGTCGCTATTTCTACGCCGGCCCCATGTTCCGGTATGAGCGCCCCCAGGCCGGACGCTATCGCCAGTTCACCCAGATTGGCGTTGAACTGATCGGCCCCGAGCAGCCGAGCGCCGACGTCGATGTTATCGCCTGCGGCTGGCAGATCCTCGCTGAGCTGGGCCTGACCGATCACATCACGGTTCATCTGAACACGCTGGGCGACACGGAAAGCCGTAACGCCTACCGCACGGAATTGGTGGCCTACTTCAGTGACCATCGCAATCGGTTGAGCGAAGATTCGCTCGCGCGTTTGGAAAAGAACCCGCTGCGAATTCTCGATAGCAAGGATGAGGGCGACCGGGCCTTACTGCCTGCGGCACCGAAGTTCGTCGAGCATCTCAACGTCCTGTCCCAGGATCATTACGGCATGGTCAAAACCGGTCTCGACAACCTCGGCCTGCCCTATCGGCACGACGATACGCTGGTGCGCGGCTTCGATTACTATTGCCACACGGCTTTTGAGTTCATCACCGAACAACTTGGCGCGCAGGGAACCGTTCTGGGCGGCGGCCGCTATGACGGCCTGTCGAAGCTCCTTGGCGGACCACAGATGGCTGGGGTTGGCTGGGCCGCAGGTGTGGATCGGCTTGCCATGCTGCTGGGCGAAGCTCCGGGTGAGCCTGCGCCAGTGGCCGTCGTACCGCTGGGGGAGCAAGCCGAAGTGGTCGCGCAGAAGTTGGTATTTGAGCTGCGCGCACGCGGAGTTCGCGTGGACATGAACTACAGCGGCAACATGAAAAAGCGCCTGACCCGTGCCAACAAGGTCGGCGCGCGACAGACGGTTATTCTAGGCGAGGACGAGCTCAACGCCGGGATCGCACTGGTCCGCGATATGGACGGCGGCGAGCAGCGCGAAGTACCGCTGGCACGACTGATTGAGGAATTGAGCGCATGAGTTCGCTGGTTTCAAAGCTCGAAACCGTCGTTCGCCGACACGAGGAAATCCAGGCCCTGTTGGCTGGTCACCCTGAACCAGGCGGCGCGGATTACACCAAACTGACCCGCGAATACTCGGAAATGAGCCCCATTGTCGAAGAGATGCGGGCCTTTCAGAAGTCGGTACAGGACCTCGAAGACGCTCGCGCGCTGGCGGACGAGGAAGACGACGCGGACATGCGCGCCATGGCCGAAGACGAAGCGCGTGAGTTGCAAGCCGAAATCGAGGCTGCTGAGCAGAGGATGAAGGTCTTGCTTCTCCCCCGCGATGAAGCAGACAGTCGCAACGCCATCCTCGAAATCCGACCCGGAACCGGCGGCGATGAGGCCGGACTGTTCGCGGGCGATCTACTGGCGATGTACCGCCGCTTTTCCGAGGTGCAGGGCTGGAAATTCGAAATTATGGAGATGAGCGAAAACGACGTGGGCGGGCTCAAGGAAGTCTCCGCGAAGATCAACGGCACTAACGTATTCGCAGCGCTCAAGTATGAGTCCGGCGTACATCGGGTCCAGCGCGTGCCCGCCACGGAGTCCGGCGGTCGCATTCACACCTCTGCGGCCACCGTCGCCGTGTTGCCCGAAGCCGAAGACGTGGACATCGAGATCAAGGCCGAAGACATCCGCATCGATACAATGCGCGCCTCCGGTGCCGGGGGACAGCACGTCAACACCACCGACTCCGCCGTGCGGATCACACACCTGCCAACCGGCATGATCGTCACCCAGAGCCAGAAATCTCAGCACCGCAACCGCGATGAAGCCATGCGGGTTCTGCGGGCGCGGCTCTACGAGAAGGCCCGCGATGAAGCCAACGCTGAACGCGCTGCGAACCGCAAGGGGCAAGTGGGCAGCGGCGACCGCTCCGAACGCATCCGCACTTACAACTACCCACAAGGACGGGTTTCTGACCACCGGATCAACCTGACACTGCACAAGCTCGACCGGATTGTGGCCGGCGATGGTCTGGGTGAAGTCATTGAGGCTCTGACAGCAGAAGATCAGGCAGCGCGGCTGGCTGAGCTGGGCGAGTAAGGGACCTTGGCGGCGGTCGTGTTGGCGGCGTGGCTCCAAGAAGCGACGAGAGCGCTGGCTGCGGTCGCAGATCAGCCGCGAATGGAAGCTCGGCGGCTGGTTGAGTTTGCATGCGGCTGGGATCCCGGCCAGCAAATCGCCAGTCCCGACAGAACGCTTTCACCGGATCAATGCACCTGGCTCGCCGACGCAATGCAACGGCGGCTGGAGGACGAGCCGCTGTCACGGATTTTGGGGCGGCGGGAATTCTGGGGCCTGGATTTGAGCATCGCCGGCGCAACCCTCGACCCGCGCGCCGATACAGAAACACTCGTCGAGCTCGTGCTGGATACCTGCGCCAAGCGCGCTGAGCCACCTGCACACATCCTCGATCTTGGGACGGGATCGGGCGCGATCTTGCTGGCACTGCTTTCGCACTACCCTGGCGCGACGGGTATGGGGATCGACCAAAGCCCAGAAACACTCGGCGTCGCACGGCAAAATGCGGCCAATTTGGGTTTTGCAGCACGCACAGAGTTTGTCTTGGGAGATTGGCTGAGCGGGGTTGAGGGCCGTTTCGATCTCATTGTTTCCAATCCGCCCTATATCCCGACAGAAGATCTCTTAAACCTAGCGCGCAACGTGCGAGAATTTGACGATCCTGCGGCCTTGGATGGCGGTGCAGATGGCCTGGATTTTTACCGGCGAACGCTCGAGGAAGCCAAAAGCGTGCTGAGCGAGGGCGGCTTGTTGGCCTTGGAAATCGGGGTGAATCAATGCCAGTCCGTCACTGAAATTGCTACTGGATCGGGGTGGCGTGTTATCGACCAGCGGGCAGACCTCGCAGGTATTCCGCGCGCGCTGGTGTTGATCGCTTGTTGATCGTGGCTTTTTCACTTGGAAATCTTGACGGCTAAGTCTAGGGTCCAGCGATCAGTGAGCCCAACACCTATTGAGCTCGTTTGGTCGAAACCGGCTTTCGGTCTCACTGCGGATGACAGATTTCCCGCTTGGTTTAAGTACAACCCCCGGACTGTCAACCGTTAGAAAATCACTTCCGCCGCAGGGCAAAGGAAACGAAATGAGGCAGGGTAACAACCGCCGTGGACGCCAGCCAAAGCAACAAAAGCAGGGGACGATCCCGACCCGGAATCAGGTTTTTGACTCCAACGGTCCCGACGTCCGCGTCCGCGGGAATGCGCATCAGGTCTACGACAAGTATTCCGCGCTAGCCCGCGAAGCAACCGCCGCTGGCAACCACATCCAGGCTGAGGCCTACCACCAGTTTGCCGAGCACTATTTCCGCCTGCACCTTGCTGCAACGGTCATGGGCAGTGGCAACACCAATCGGCGCAGTGGCGGTAACGCCAAGGACCAGTTCCCGCCAGAAGCGCTAGAAGACCCGCTGATTTTCCGGCCGGACATGCCCGAACCGCAGGAGCGAAACGAGCAGCAAGTGCGCGAAGACGGCGAAAGTAACGAAGGCAGCAATGATCGCCGCGAACGGCGCAACCGGGACCGAGATCGGGAGCGGGATCGGGGCGAAAAAGGCGATCGTGATGACCGCCGCCAACGCCGCGAACGCAAGCCGCGCAACCCGCAGGCGAACACCTCCGGCGGCGGCGGTGACGCCGCGCAGGTCGACCCGTCCGAGCAAGACCAGCCGGAGATCCCGCTGTTCCATGCCGGCATGGAAGCACCGGAAGGCGAAGCCATCGTCGAAAGCCGCGCCCCCAAGCCCGTCCCTGCCCCAACACCGATGGACGACACCAACGATTCAGAGACCTGATCCACCAAGGTTCTGATGCGCGACAAGGGCCCTGACCCTTGTGCGGGGCGTAAAATTCCCCATATCCAGGTCATACCGCGCGCCGCAATGCGGGCGCGGACCAAACTCAGGTCAAGACACGCTGAACGCAGGTGATTTGACCAGATTTAGGAGAATGAAATGGATATTTCTCGCTTTACTGAGCGTGCACGCGCGATCCTGCAATCCGCGCAAGGACTGGCCACCGAACGCAGCCACCAGTTCATCACCCCAACCCACCTTGGGCTGAGCCTTCTAGACGACGAAACCGGCCTGGTCCCTCGTCTGATGAGTATTGCCAGTGTAGAGACCGAGCCGGCCCGAGCCGCGCTGCTGGCCGACCTTTCTGGCATGCCCAAAGTCTCTGGTAGTGGCGCTGAACAACTATTCTTGAACAAGAGCATGGGCGCAGTGGTCGCGCGCGCTCAGAAACTTGCCAGCGAAGCCGGTGACCAGTTCGTCACCACGGACCGACTGCTGCAAGCCGTCATCGAAAGCAAAGACTCCCCCGCTGGCAAGGCCTTCCGCGATGCGGGGGCCGATGCCATCAAAATGGCCGCTGCCATTGAATCTGTACGCAAGGGCAAAACGGCCGAAAGTGCCGCTGCCGAAGACGGCTTTGAAGCGCTGGAAAAGTACACACGTGATCTGACAGCTGATGCCGCCGAAGGCCGCCTTGACCCAGTCATTGGCCGCGAAGATGAGATCCGCCGCGCCGTACAGGTGCTGTCCCGCAGGACCAAGAACAACCCGGTCATGATCGGGGAGCCCGGCGTGGGTAAAACTGCCATCGTCGAAGGCCTCGCCCTGCGCATCATCAACGACGACGTGCCGCAAAGTATCAGCGGCAAACGCCTGTTGGTGCTGGATCTGGGCGCGCTGATCGCCGGTTCGAAGTACCGGGGCGAGTTCGAAGAACGCTTGAAAGCTGTTTTGAAAGACGTGGAGTCCGCCAACGGTTCAATCATCCTGTTCATCGACGAGCTGCACACGTTGGTGGGAGCTGGAAAAACCGACGGCGCCATGGACGCCTCGAACATGCTCAAACCCGCCTTGGCGCGAGGTGAACTGCGCTGCGTCGGCGCAACCACGCTGGATGAGTACCGCGAGTATATCGAAAAGGACCCTGCGCTGGCGCGGCGGTTTCAGCCCGTATTCGTCGACGAACCGGGAACCGAAGAAACCCTGTCGATCCTGCGCGGCATTAAAGGCAAGTACGAAACCCACCACGGCGTTCGGATTTCTGATGCGTCCCTGGTCGCCGCCGTGCAGTTGTCAGATCGTTATATCACCGATCGCTTTCTACCCGACAAGGCCATCGACCTGATGGACGAAGCCTCAGCCCAGTTGCGCATGGAGGTAGACACCAAACCCGCGGCGCTGGACGAAATCGACCGTCGGGTCGACATGTTGAAGATGGAGCAGTTTGCGCTTGAGAAAGAGGGCGACGCCGCGTCAAAAGAGCGGCTGAAGCTGCTGCGGGAGGAGCTGGCCGAGCTGGAAAAGCAGTCCGAAGACATGTCCGCCGAATGGAACGCGGACAAGGCCAAACTGGCCGAGGCCCAGGCCATCAAGGAAGATCTCGATGAGGCTCGCACCGCGCTCGACATCGCCAAGCGAACCGGCGACCTAGGCAGTGCAGGTGAGCTGCAATACGGCACCATTCCGACCCTGGAAGACAAATTGCAGAGTTTTGACGCGTTAGACACCGCCCAGGTGCGCGAAGTCGTCGGCACCGATCACGTCGCGCGGGTGGTCGCCCAATGGACTGGGATTCCGGTTGAAAAGATGCTGGAAGGCGAGCGTGAAAAGCTGCTGCAGATGGAGCAGGTGCTGGCCAAGCGCGTGGTCGGGCAGGAGGCTGCTGTCACAGCGATCTCCAAAGCAGTGCGCCGCGCCCGTGCCGGTCTGTCTGACCCAAACCGGCCCCAGGGCAGCTTCCTGTTCCTCGGCCCAACTGGCGTTGGCAAAACCGAACTGGTGAAAACGCTGGCGTCGTTCCTGTTCGACGATGACACGGCCATGCTCCGGCTGGATATGTCGGAATATATGGAAAAACACGCCGTCAGCCGCTTGATTGGCGCGCCGCCAGGTTACGTGGGTTACGAAGAAGGTGGCATTCTGACCGAAGCAATCCGCCGTCGGCCCTATCAGGTGATCTTGTTTGACGAAGTCGAGAAGGCGCACCCGGACATCTTCAACATCCTGCTGCAAGTGCTCGACGATGGCCGCTTGACCGACAGCCAGGGCCGAACGGTCGATTTCCGCAACACCATTATCGTGCTGACCTCGAACCTTGGTGCCAAGATCATGACACAACCGGGCGCTTCGTCGGTCGATGACGTGATCCAGGCTGAAGTGATGAAGATCGTGCGGCAGAGTTTCCGGCCCGAATTCCTGAACCGCCTCGACGAAACCCTGTTCTTCAACCGGCTTGCGCCAGAGGTCATGGATCTGATCGTTGAAATCCAGATGCAGGGCCTAGCGGACCGATTGGATGGCCGCGATATCGGAATGACTTGGACCGAAGCTGCCAAGCAGTGGTTGGCGCAGGAAGGCTATGATCCACTCTATGGCGCGCGCCCGCTCAAGCGGGTGATCCAGCGCGTGGTGCAGGATCAGCTCGCCCGACAACTCCTCGACGGCAGCCTTAAAGCCGGAGACGCGGTGGTGGTTGATCAAGTCGGCTCGGCCATCATGGTTACCCAGGACGCTGAGGAAGAACTGGTCGCCTGATCGCCTGCACCATCAAACAAAAAAGGGGCTGCACCAGCATGGTACAGCCCCTTTTTTCGGTACGCCGAGGCCGTGATTAGCCCTTGGGCGCCACAACCGGCTTGGCGTCGTCCATCATGTTCAGCGTGTTGTCCCGCACGATTAAGAAGGACTTGCGCGCCGACCCTGCGAGCTTTTGTCCACGCGGCAGCTTGGACTTAACCGGGTCAATCTGCTTGCCATACTTTTTGATCTCATAGTGCAGGTGGTTACCTGTCGATGATCCGGTGGTCCCGACATAACCAATCACCTGCCCCTTCTTCACCCGCGAACCGACCCGCAGATTCTTGGGAAACCGCGACATGTGAGCGTATAGGGTTTGGTAGATGCCGTTGTGCTTGACGATGACATGCTTGCCGTACCCGCCGGAGTGGGTGCGTTTGGCCCTAACGAACCCATCGCCAGCGGCGAAGATTTTTGTGCCTTTGGCCGCGGCATAGTCAACGCCGCGGTGCGGCCTGACCTTGCCCGTGATCGGGTGCTTGCGGCGCGGGTTGAAGGGCGAGCTCATCCGGTAAGGCCGCGCCAGCGGCGCCTTCATCAGAGAGAAGGACGTCGCGCAGGATTGCTTGGCGTCCCGGTCAAAGTAGCCCGTGGAATTTTTTTGCTCGAACCGAAATACTTCACGCTTGCCGCCGCGCGTATCTACGGAAACGTAGTGGATTTTCGGCGAATCAACGATCTTGCCTTCTTCGGTCAACCGCGCATCAAACAGAACGGTGAACCGATCACCAATTTGGATGTCTTTGCTGAAATCCGTGGTGCACCGGTGGGTTTCGATGGCATTGGCGATGATCGAACCGGGCAAGCCCATGGCGCTGGCGTCTTTCCAGAAATTGTCCCTGATGGTGCCAGACGCGACCATCAACTCTTCGATGTAAACCGTTTCGTCGCGGTGAGCGGCAAAGCCCTCCGTGGTCCGTTCCACCGAAACCGTGATGGTTTCCGAGGGCTCAAAGTGCAGTGAGATCAGCCGCCCCGGCGCGCCGGGTTCGACCGAAGCGTCGAGATTAAACGACATAGGCCAGCCGGGCATGAGCTTGGTGAGGTCAAAGACACCGTTCACCGCACTGTTGATGGCGTTGACGTCAGAGCGGGCCAAACCTTGCTTGTTCAGGATCTTCACCAGATTGTCACCGCTTGCGATGGTGGCGTACTTGCGCAGCTCCAGCATGGCCGGCCGCTCCACCGCTCGCAGCTCGGAGGACATATTCATGCCAACGTGCTGCTCAGCGAACATCAGGTCGTTTTCGTCCAGCGGTTCTCGGATGCGAGAGAGAGACTTCTTGCCCTTGACCCGGCGGGTGAGGAAACTGAAGTCAAAGCCGCGTCGGCTGGACTGATCTTGCGAGACCGCACCGCCCACAGCCATGGTATTGGCTGCCGTTAGATTGCGCTCGTACCGAACAAGCGTGGAGATCCAATCTGCCTGCGCAGTGGTCGCCGTGCTGATGGTCAACAACAAAACAGATCCCGCGAGCACAATGCCCCTCAAGACGCCATCCCCTCAAAGACGTGCGCTCGTGGCCTCTGCCCCGTGTCGCACAAATTAACCTCAATCCCCCTGAGCCCTGGCTTAAGCCATACTTCTATGACCTGAATAGGGCTGCAAGCGCCCCCCGTTCCTGGGCGGTCTTTCCAAAGGCTCTCGGCAATCCAATTGCCACGCTACCACGCGCTTTGCGAGACAAATTATCGCCACCAAAGGCACGCCAGTGGCCGCGAGTATCGAGCGTTATTCAAGTATTACCGTCGAACTTCTCGATTCACCAGAAACATTCGCATAAAACTCGGATGTTCGCGTCACGGGCCACGTTATTCCAAGCCTTGCAAATGGGTCCTGTCTGCCCTTGCGATCACGCCACAAGGTTTTTGATATTGGGCTTTGACAAGGCCGGAGGAGGGGCGTAAACCCCGCTCACTTCCGGCGCACAGACCGCTTCATTTGAAGCACTCACCGCGTCGGACGAGTTCTTTGACATTGTTGGTTAAGACAAAAAGAGAGGATGCGCGGCTGGCGCTGAGTTTTTGGATTTTTTGGGTTACGAGTGATCTGAGGAAGCTAAAGCTTTAAGCGTAGGCAAGTGCATCTTTGACACACGTTATGATCTAATCTCTTCGGGGATTGGAGTTAATAATTTGTTACGTCAATTCGGCCGGAGAGATCCGGTCAATTAAGAGGACTGGTTTGATACCTTTGGTATTGGACTGGTTAGATGCTTTGTGAACGATGAAGCTTTGGATTGAACTTGAGAGTTTGATCCTGGCTCAGAACGAACGCTGGCGGCAGGCCTAACACATGCAAGTCGAGCGCCCTGTTTAGGCAGGGAGCGGCGGACGGGTGAGTAACGCGTGGGAACGTGCCCTTTAGTTCAGGATAGCCACTGGAAACGGTGAGTAATACTGGATACGCCCTTCGGGGGAAAGATTTATCGCTAAAGGATCGGCCCGCGTTGGATTAGCTAGTTGGTGGGGTAAAGGCCTACCAAGGCAACGATCTATAGCTGGTCTGAGAGGATGATCAGCCACACTGGGACTGAGACACGGCCCAGACTCCTACGGGA
>PAHJ01000071.1 GCA_002705565.1 Geminicoccus sp.
TCAGGCTTGCCAGCCGCCAGCGTAGGTCGGGTTTCGCGTGGCCTGAGAATGTCCCGCAGCAGCGCAACGGTCACGAAGGCAACCATCAGCATGGCGATTGTCTTGAGCGCTTGAGTGCTGGCTATCGTCTGCAGAAAGAAGCCGGTCAGAAGTCCCAGAACACTGCCGGGCACCAATGTCACAAGCAAAACGCGGTTAACATGAGCACGAAGGAAGGGAAACAAGAGGACGGCAATGGCGAGGTTATGGGTGACGCTGAGCTGCAGGGCTTCGACACCGTTAAAGATGATCAGGAAAACTGGTCCGGCAATCACGCCGTAGCCGATCCCAGTCGCCGCTTGCAGGCTTGAGGCGGCGAAAATAGTGCCGATAAGCAGGACTAGCGTCGATGAGTCCATGAGCGCTTCTCTTCGGCGATCAGTGCAACAGGGCCTCCGCCGTCTGGCCCTTGATGCTCTGCACCACCCGAAACATACAGGCACGTGTCACCGACCAAACCCGCCAGAACCCCGCCGACAAAGGCACGGGCATGCCGCGTGGATGCGATATCGCTGTCGTCGACCATCGTATGACGCTTCCCGCGGATATGGCCATTTCTCGAGGCTTCAGCCTTGGCGAACACAGCGCGCAGTTGCGTTTTCTTCCCCACGTCCAAACGTTTCATCGCCCGTTGGACCGGGGTGGTATCGATGGCGTCCTGCATGACCGCGTGATCAACCCGCAGTGGCCCCGACCAGTGCGCACTCATGCCAAGCACAACGATCTCATGCCCCAGCAATTCGACCCCGGCCGACGTACTGGCGCGACTGCTCCATAGGTGCGTGTCCTCGCCAACCTTCGCCGCTTCTGCCTTAGCGGTCCCAATTTCGCCAAGGGCAAGGGCGATGCCCAGCGCCGATGCTCCGCGAGAGAGCGCCATCGACTTCAAAGTATCCTGTGTCGCAACGGGACGGCGAGCTGCTGCGATCCGGTCAGCCGTGAGCAGCGGGCACTTTATCTGCACGAAATGTACATCGCTCAAATTCATGATTTGTGCGGATTGAATTGCCGATTTGACGGCATCGGCAACACACTTAATTTGGGCCATCGTTCCGATTTCATGGGCCTCTAGGTCGCGTGAGATATTGGTTCCTATCGCCATAGCCGGGCCGGGACCGGCAATATCCAGCGCTTCAAAGGTCACCAGATGGGGTGACAGTCCCCCTTCGGTCCCGCCAGACATCACCATGCTGACGCCCTGAGCGTGCTCGCCCAAACACCGGCTTAGCGCAGACACGGAAAAAGCGCGTGTAAAGTCATTCACACAGCCGTTGCCTTCGGTCTTACCCAGAATGGCGACGAGTTTTTCGGGCTCAAGTGCACCGGAACTGATCAACTGTTCCAAGCCGGACGTATCGTCCGGGGCCGAGGTCAGTATCCGGTGAATGCTTGCACTCGGCATCCTTTACGACTTGGTCCGATAGAGATCAGAAGGCCCATGGCACCGCTGGATATCCGGGGCGCTTGTGATAGCCTTGGCAGCCTCAAGCCCCGCTTCCCGCAGATCGCCTGCATCCCAGCCCACTGGCCGGCCCTGTGCCATACACAGCCGACCATCGACTACAAGCGCGTCGACCTGATCCCGGTTGTAGTAGCGGACCAATTCCCACTCAAAATCATGACTTGGCAGACACTCCGGTTGCATCATGTCGAGGACCAGAAAGTCTGCCTTCATCCCGATGGCCAAGGGTCCATGATCTCCTGCCCCGCCCGTGGCAACAGCGCCCTGTGTGGTCGCAGCGTCAACCCAGGTCCACGCAGCCCCGCAAGAGAAATCAGCGACAGGCAGCCCGTGTTCAATCCGCTGACAGGCTTCGGCCGCCATCAGGTTTTTGAACCCATCAGCCGAGGTGGTATCGGATCCAACGCCGAACCGCACACCA
The DNA here is from genome assembly GCA_002705565.1 of Geminicoccus sp. GTDB lineage: Bacteria > Pseudomonadota > Alphaproteobacteria > UBA7985 > UBA7985 > UBA7985. The sequence continues at coordinate 1,923 of PAHJ01000071.1, forward strand.
CGCTGCGCAAACCGCAGCGCAGGAGCAACCGCGTTGCCTTTCCACACACTGGCTAGCGGGTTGTAGCTAGTCGCCGTATCGGTCTTCACAATCAACTCAATCTCAGGCTCGGAAACCAGCGTCGTGTGATGCAACAGCACGTGAGGGCCAAGGACGCCATGTTTATGCAGCAATTCGGTCGGGCGCATTCCATGGCGTAGAATGCACTCGTGAACTTCCGGGTAATGTTCATTAGAATGGATCTGGAGCAAGATACCCTTTTCCGCGCAAAGCTCAGACAGCTTGGCCAGCGTTTCCGGCGTGTTGCCCATGAAAGAGCTGCAACATACGGACGGCGAGATCGTTTCGTGATCGGCGCAATGATCAATGTGCGCAAGAACGACGGCTTCAATCTGGTCCCAAGACGCCATCCCGTGCCCGGTGCCAATGTCGCCAGAAAACTCATCAAGGCCGCAGGCGGATACCAGACGCACACCCGTCTCCAGCGCAGCGCGATGAACACCCTCGTTCTTTTCGAAACCGTTGAGGCCGTAGTTCACCACTTTGGTAAAACCGCCGCGCATCGCTTCCCAGAACGCCCATTTGGCTGACAGGTAGGACTGCATTTCGTCCATATCCCGTTCCATAGGGTGCCAGATGCGTCGCCAGATCTGCGCCGGCTCGCCGCCAATCAGTGCCTTCCCGAAAATTTGCCCCACGTGCGTGTGCGCATCCACCATGCCGGGGATAATGGCTCGACCGGGCAATGTCGTCACGTCACTGAACTCTGACACCGGACCAATACGGCTGATCTTGGATCCTTCAAACTGCAACGCCCAACCGCGCTTCACGCCGTCTGGGGTCAACAGGACTTCCGGGGCAAGAACAGTGCGTTCTTTGAAAATATTTTCGAAGTTCATAAAGAAGTTCGGGCGCTCATTCGAAGTGAGCGCCCGTCCCTTACTGTTTTATTTGAAGGTAATTCGGGAAGCATCGACTGCTTCCAGTGGACCCGTTGCCAGGTAGGCCTTGACCGCGTCACGGGATGGCTCAGCCTCGACCAAACCTTTGCCAACGACCCAATCAGCTTGGATCTCAAGAATATCGAGCAGACCATTTGCCAGACCGATTTCGTATTCTGCTTCAGCAAACTTGGTCTTGATCGTGTCCATGGTCAGCAGACCTTCGGACGCAACTTCCAGAGCCGCCATAGCGCCTTCAGGGTTTGCCTCGATGTACGCTTCTGCCTTGACCAGAGCGCGGACAAAGCCCGCAAGCTCATCAGCGCGTTCATTGAGCATTTCTGGCGTGGCCGAAAGAACGAACCAAGCAACATAAGCACTGCTTCTGAACTCAACATAATCGTCGCCCAGCGCAGCTTCGGCCGCTGGATAGAAATCAGGGAACATAATGCCGGCATCAATGTCGCCCCGAGCCAGCGCAGGTACGATATCCGGCGGGGATACGTTGATCACCTCTGCCTTGACGCCGTACTCATCGAGGAGCGCTTCGGTAAAGAACTGGGTGTTGGAACCCATGGTCGTCCCGATGGTCTTGCCTTCGAGGCTTGAAGGATCTTCAAAACCAGCGGAGATCTTGGAAATCACGCGGTTTGCCGTGTAGCGGGAAAGCGTGGTGAAAGTGCCAAAAGGCTGCTCACGCAATGAGGCGATGGATACAGGGTACTCGGCCATGAATGCGACATCGAGCTGCCCGCCGATCAGCGCCTCAAGAGCGCGACGGCCAGAGGTAAACTTGACGGACTCGAGGGTGATGTCTTCTTCTTCAAAGTAGCCTTCAGACTGTGCTACGACGATGGGAAGGGTTTGAAGGTTTGGCGCAAAACCGAGGGTGATATCTGCGGCAAAAGCACTGTTTACGGACAAGAATAACGCACCTGCTGCACCGATGAGATTTTTGTACATGATGTTTTCCTTTTTTGGGTTTTAGTCTTCATTGCGCAGCAGGCTCAGGAGCTGACCGCGTAATTCCAAAAAGTCTTCGCTCATTCGATCAACGGGCCTTGGCCGCTTTAACGAAACGGAAACAGTCTGGATGATTCGTCCGGGCGAGGTCGCCATCACCTCGATGGTGTCGGCAAGCCGTAGCGCTTCGTCCACATCGTGAGTTACGAACAAAACTGTCTTTCGGCGTCGCATCCAGATATCGGTTAGCAGCTCGTGCATGCGCAGGCGGGTTTGCGCATCGAGGGCGCCGAACGGCTCATCCATCAGCAGGACATCCGGGTCCGCTGCGAGCGTCCGGGCGATGGCGACGCGCTGCTTCATTCCACCGGAAAGCTGTCCCGGGAACTTTCTCGAATGTTCTTCCAGTCCGACTTCAGCCAGAGCCGCCATGGCCCTTTCGCGTCGTTCCTTGCGCGATAGTCCAAACCGTTTCAGGGCAAACTCAACATTCCCCCGCGCTGTGAACCAGGGAAACAGGGCGAAGTTCTGGAAAATGACGCCAACACTGGGGTGTGGCGTCGATACTTCCCGGCCATCAACGTGAATGCTCCCCGACGTGGGCGCGGTGAAGCCCGCCACGGCATTTAGAAGCGTGGACTTACCGCACCCTGAAGGACCGATAACAGCCGTGAAGGTCCCCGGCTCCAAGGTCAGGTCGGTTGTCTGGAGAGCGATTGTCTGGCTTTTGGCGTCACCAAAAACGACCGAGAGGCCCGCGATGGTAACAAGACCAACACCGGAATGCTTGGTTATTTCAGGTTGAAGACCGTGGGGTTCGATCTGGTTCATCGCAGGGCTATCACTTCCGCTAAATTCGCCATTAACCTCGCAGGAAGAACCAGTGCAAAACAGTGCTACTTTCTGCACATAACGGTGCAAAAAATACACCGGTTAAATGACCGTGCCACTGAACCCGACTGAAACAAGATCAATATCGAAATGAGGGTCGCTGGAATCAGTAATGGACCCGCTTGGGATCACTGCCTTTGGCATCAGGCAGGAACGGCCGGTGAATTTTTTGCACCGGCTTTGTGAAAACTTAGCATTTGTTCTGCGCGCACCATCGAGACCAGGGTAGACGAAAAGGACCTCCAAAATGTTGACAAATCGCCTAGCGCACCTGCGACCGCTTCTCTCCATTCTATTTGTGATTGGGATTTGGCAATTGGCGCACAGTCTCGGCTTTACCAATCGCAACCTCTTCCCCGGACCCTGGGAGGTCGCGACGGCGGCTGTGAAATTGTTCAACGACGGCGTAATGATGAAAGACCTCAAGACATCGGTTTCCCGAGCTGCGGTCGGTTTTACCTTGGGTGCGAGTTTGGGGATTCTGGCCGGTATTCTGACCGCGCGGGTCGTGCTGGTCCGTCTGGCGGTGTATCCGTTCTTCAATATCCTTCGCCCTATTCCAGCGATTGCCCTCGTGCCCATTGCGATTGTCTGGTTCGGAATCGGCGAAGAGTCGAAGTACTTCGTGATTGCCTACACCGTTTTTCTTGCCGTTTGGCTCGCAACACATCACGGCATGGAACACGTTGCGGAAACCTACATCCGGGCATCTAGGTCTTTGGGTGCGCCATGGTGGCGGGAGTTCTTCGAAGTCATCGTTCCCGCCGCAGCACCCCATATTTTTGCAGGATTAAGGTTTGGTGCCGCCCTTGCCTTCCTCAGCCTCGTGGCGGCTGAGCTCACGGGTTCGTCGGCCGGTATCGGTTACCGGCTGGAGGAAGCGCGGCAGTATTTTCAGGTTGATCGTATGTTTGTCGGCTTGATCCAGCTTGGCCTTCTCGGCGCGCTGCTAGACAGTTTCTTTGTCTTCATCAGTAAGCGGCTGGTTCACTGGGAAACGGTTTAGTCCAGGCGCAACAGGCGAGCTTGCAGGGCATAACCGCGCCCTGCACGCCCGTCACTGTTTCACGGCTCGATGAAATGGACGGGCTGCGCCCAGTGAAGCAAGACAACGCACCCCTCCTCACTCCACACCGAATGGCGCGAGCCGGGCGGATTGATAACCACGTCGCCGGCTGTGTAGTGGCCAAATTCGTCGGTCTGGCTGCCCTCTAGCACCACGATCATCTCGGTTCCAACGTGCTCATGCAGGGGCGCTGCAGCACCGGGTTCATAGCGCAAAATGGCGATGCCCGGCGTTCCAGTCACGAAATGATGCGCCGTGATGCCAGAGCGGAACGGCACAAAAGACAAAGTTTCCCAGCCACCATGCAGCAGCTCCTTTATTCGGGTTGGGTCAAGCATTCAGCGCCTCAAGGATGTTGTTGGTCGGTGCTGCCCATCCCACAATCCCCCCTTGGGCCGTGATCATCTCAATGGTTGCGGTCTTGAAGGCAGGGAAATAACTGTCCGTCGCATCCGTCGCGACCAAGCAGTCAAATCCACGATCATTGGCTTCGCGCATGGTTGTTTGGACGCACACTTCGGTTGTGACACCGGCCAGCACCAGATGTTGCAGCTTTTTATCCAGCAAAATTTCTTCGAGATTGGTTCGGCAAAAGGCACCTTTGCCCGGCTTATCGAGAACGATTTCACCGCTTTTCGGCGCGAGAGCCGGCACGATTTCAGCGCCTTGTTCACCAGCAATTAGAAGCCGGCCCATGGGGCCGACATCGCCGATGCGGAGATCAGCGGCGCCTCGGTTCTGTTTGGACAGGGGTAAATCGCTCAGATCCGGTCGGTGACATTCTCGGGTATGAATAATGGTCAGCCCGGAACGTCGAAAGCCTTCGAGAAGCTGTTGTACAATCGGAACAATCGCACCTAGCCGGGAAACATCGTTGCCGAGGCTGGCACCAAACCCGCCGGGCTCAATAAAGTCCCGTTGCATGTCTATAACGATCAACCCCAGCGTTGCCGGGTCGAAGTCAAAGGGATAAGGGGCAGCCTGAATCTGCTTCATGTTTAACCTGCTCGGTCTGCGTGGTTCCAGCGGGGGCAGCCAGTGGGTCGCTTCACACAAGACCCGCAATCATGGTTGAGCTATTGGCAACAGCACCAAAGACACCGCCTTGCATGGTTACCATTTTCAGGGCTGCTTCATGATTGCCCTGATCGGTTGCGCCACAGCAGTCCTCCAGCACCACACATTCAAAGCCTCTGTCGTTGGCTTCCCGCATGGTAGTCGATACACAAACGTCGGTGGTAATGCCACAAATCACGAGGTTTTTGATGCCCCGAACACGCAGGATCATTTCCAGATCAGTCGCATAGAAACTGCCCTTGCCCGGCTTGTCGATGATGGTCTCATGCTCGAGCGGATACAGTTCTTCGATGATGTCCCAGCCCGGCTCACCGCGGATGAGGATCTTGCCGCAGGGACCGACATCGCCAATCCCAGCGCCGATTTTCTGGCTGCGCCAACGCTTGTTTGCAGGCAGGTCCGCCATATCCGGCCTATGCCCTTCGCGGGTGTGCAGGATGTGGTACCCCTTATCCCGCATGGCCGACAAAACCGACTTTATCGGCTCTATGGGTGCTCGCGTCAGGGATAGATCGTAGCCCATGGCATCCACGTAACCACCGACACCGCAGAAATCAGTCTGCATGTCGATCACAATCAAAGCGGTGTTTTCTGGCTTTAGCGAGCCATCATGAGGCCACTTATAGGGGTGGCTGTCGATGGTGTTCATCTAACGGCATCCTTTGCTTACCCCCTGGACGCTAGGATTGCCACTCGTGTCTGTCGTCTGCTCAATTGCTACCAGAGCGGTGCAATTTGGGCACCGCCGTTCGCACTCAAGACCGCCAACAAAGGGCCTTAGGCGTCTGCCTGACTGAGCTTCTGAAGGGAGCGTGAGAGCTTGTGTATGAAACGCGCCGAAGCCACGGGCAGTGTTCGTCCTCGTAACTGTCCGAGGAAGAGATTTCCTAGCGCAACATCGTTCTGGTCCAGCGGTCGGGAAACAAGCCCTTTCTGTTTGCTCGTGTTGAGACCAATGGGAAATTGGAACCCGATCATATCCTCCCACTCGCCATAGTGACGCATGAAATCAAAGCTCTCCGACTCCACCATTGGGTTGACGGAAACGAACGTGCTGCGTCTCGCGCTAGTTTCGAGCAACACGCGCACGGCGTATTTTTCAGAGGGAGCAACATGGGGAAAGCTCAACACATCACGGAGCCGAACGGTCTCCTTAACGGCCAAAGGATGCTCGGCCCGCATCACAGCGTGGAGCGGCTGTTCGAGCGCGTAAGCGACTTCGAAATCCACCATAGATCGGGGCTCGAATACCAACGCGATGTCGCTGGAAAATTCAGTCAATTCGCGCTCAGCCTCCTCGCGGTCTCGGACGTTGACGTTGAAGGTCACACCAGCGTGCTCTTTCCGATAGAGCGCTATTTCGGCCGGCAGGAAATAGGGCAGCAGCGCTTGGGAGCAGGCAATTGAAACATGACCGCGGCGAACCCCTGACAAGTCCGAAACCTGCGACTTCAAGCGGGCAAAATCCGAACGCTGCGTCCGAATATGATGCAGCAGAAGTTCCCCGGCCGGGTTCAGCCTCACGCCACGCGGCAAGCGCTCAAAAATTTCGAAGCCAAACTCGTCTTCAAAGCGATTGATGCGGCGATTGAGGGCGGAAGCGGTGATGTTCATATCCTCTGCCGCTTTACGAATGGATCCAGCGCGGACAACGCCCTCCAAAAATTCAAAGTCCCTCATGTGGCGCATAGATAATCTCCTTTTTAACGGTGCATTTTTTGCACCAGATTTGTGAAATCTTAGCATTTGTTGTGTCGCAGCGTCTATTCAATGCTGACCGTGAATGAAGAGAGGTGCCGATGACTGCTGGACAACTTGGTGCAAAGACTGAGACTGACATTCCCCTCACCTTGACTTCACTACGACGACACTACTCCAAAGGCACGTCGCCCCAGGCCGTCATACGTCAGGTCTTTTCGACGATTGCCCGGGTCGAAGACCCTCGGATTTTCATCTCACTGTTTGACGAAAAAGACCTTCTGGCGGAGGCTGAAAGTCTGGGCGAATACGATCCGAGCCGACCGCTTTGGGGAGTTCCGTTTGTCATCAAGGACAACATTGACGTGGCGGGACATCCAACGACCGCAGCCTGTCCCGACTTCACCTACACGCCCGAGGAAACAGCTTTTGTTGTGCAGCGGTTACAAGCTGCCGGAGCTTTGTTGATTGGGAAAACCAATCTCGATCAATTTGCGACCGGTCTGGTCGGGGTTCGCACGCCTTACGGCGCACCGCGTAACGCAATCGATCCTGAGATTGTGCCGGGCGGATCCTCGGCGGGGTCTGCGGTGGCCGTCGCCCATGGCATCGCGACGTTTTCTCTTGGCAGCGATACGGCGGGGTCTGGGCGCGTTCCTGCTGCGCTCAACAACATTGTAGGGTTGAAACCCACTTTGGGCGCGCTGTCCTCGAGAGGCCTTCTGCCAGCGTGCCGCACCCTCGATACGGTATCAGTCTTCGCGCTGACGGTCTCAGACGCCTATGACGTCTTTCGAACAGCAGCGAGTTTTGATCCGGCAGACAGCTATGCCAGAGACATCGAAGCCCCAGCGCTGGTGAAACCCCAAACCTCCCCCCGCATCGGCATCCCATCCGCAGAAAGCATCCGCTTTGAAGGAGATGAGGCGCAAAGAGCGTCCTTTGCCGAAGCCATTTCCGCGCTCGAAAACGCAGGCGCAGAAATCATCGAGATCGACTTCTCCCCGTTATTCGAAATCGCTCAGATGCTGTACTCCGGGTGTTGGGTGGCAGAGCGCTATGTCACCACTCAAAGCATGCTTACGACGAACCCTGACGGCATGTTCCCGGTCACGCGCAAGATCATCGAGTCCGCTGAGAGCAAAACCGCTGCGGATGCCTTTCGGGATTTTTACCAGCTCAAGGAACTCTCCCGCGCAATCACGCCGGTGCTAGACCAATACGAAGCGCTGTGTGTTCCGACCATACCGACCTTCCCGACCGTGGCAGACCTCGAAACGGATCCCGTCGGGCCGAACAATATGCTGGGCACTTACACCAATTTTGTGAACCTGATGGATATGTGTGGCATCGCCGTGCCAATTGGACCGCGCAAGGACGGGCGTCCCGGCAGTGTAACGATTCTGGCCAAGGTCGGAGCCGACGCCGAGGCGGCAGCCCTTGCGACGATCCTGGAGGCCTCCCCGATGCGCTCGCTGGGCGCGACTGGGTGGCCCACAGAAGCGATCTCATTGCCCGAACAGCCTGCCCCAGACATGTTTCGGGTCGCTGTTTGCGGCGCACACATGTTGGGGCTGCCCCTGAACCATACGCTGACGCAGCGAGGCGCCACCTTTGTGCGGTCCCACACCACGGCTGCTAATTATACTTTCCATGCGCTATCCGGCAGCGGCATCGCGCGACCGGGGTTGATACGTACCGCTGAAGGCGAAGGGGCCAATATCGCGGTCGAGCTTTGGGATATGCCGAGTATCAATTTTGGTAGTTTTATGCAGACCGTGCCCTCGCCGCTCACGATCGGAACGATCATACTCTCTGACGACACAACCGTTCAGGGTTTCCTGTGCGAACCCTTCGCCGCCGTGGACGCCACAGACATAACCGCAGTGGCAGACTGGCGCGCATATTTGGCGCAGGGCGAGTAAGCGAAGATCGAGAGCACGTTCGGGTTGGCTTCGGTTTCGAGCGGCATCATGCCGATGATCCTCAATGAATTGAAATATCCCAGCCGACCTAACCCCACGCGTTAGCCCCACTCCGCCCACCTCGACACAGCGCCGTCACGGCAATATCGATCGCGTTGGTCAGGATGGGCGATCGTGTGAACCAACACCACGCGCATTAGCCCCGGCAACGACCGTTTCGATGCGATTGCACGGTGCCTGTGTTGATCGTGGTGACGGGTTGGTCGAGTTGGGGCTAGCGCGCGAACTCATCGTTGCGGTCGAAACGTGGCTTGCGCGTGAATACACGGCCTGACTGATTAAAGTTTTCGATCGACTTCGCCGCCATGCAACGCTTTCGCCTTGGCTCAGTTGCACCTCGACTTCTCTCAGTTTTGAAATGATCTCTTCAGGCTTGGCTCGCTTAGCAATTGTTCTGCCCCTTGTTTGAGGAGCCAATCCTAACTCAAAACATGGACCACTTTTTCGGGGCACTCCAATTTGGCCAGGAGCCCAAGCGTAAACGTGGAGGTTTTGCTGCGCGTTGGCTTGGATCCAATCGA
>PAHJ01000072.1 GCA_002705565.1 Geminicoccus sp.
CGACCGGCGCTGGCAGACTTTGAAACGGCCGCAGGGTATTGGAAGCTTCTGGGGCAGCAAAAACAGGTTCCGCAACTGCTCAACCTGCGTGGCACGCGCGATATTGCCATTCTCGAGGTCGTGGGGGATTGCGGCGGCGCGCTATGTAGCTGGGGTGCGACGCGGGCTGATTTGTTGTTTGACGCCGATGGCAACGTCGTCCGTTGGCAGGCCTCTTTGCAAAACGGCGACGATTTCCACGAGTTCGATGCCTTTGTCGTCAATGGCGAAATCGTCATGGACTACATGGGAGATTTCAGCACGGCAGCAAACTTAGTCACGGCAACACTCATTTTTGGCTCTGTCACGGAAGCCGAAATCGCCGCCATGGCGGGTGGTAGCAGTGACGGCGGCGGCGATGAAGCCGTGCTCGAAGGTGACACAGACGACGCTGTCGCGGACGGCGGGACCGGCGATGCCGGGGGCGCAGGAGACGGCTCCGGAGGCACGGGCACCGGCCCCAGTCTGGAGGAGCAGATTGTAACCGGCGGGCTGATTCTCGGAGGGCTTTTGCTGCTGAACGAGCTGCTGGACAATGGCGGCAGCGAACCCCCCGCACCTGATCCAGCGCCAGCTCCTGCCGACCCGGCTGATTTGTGCGGCATGGAGGCGGTGAAGCCATACATGAACAAGCGCTATACCGACATCCCGGCCGCCCTGATCAAGCCTGGCGACCGCGTGTACAGCAATCGGGACAGCGTCACCATGGACCTTCGCCCAACCCGGCTGAATGTCGTGTATCGCTTTGCGAACAAGAAGGTCTTCAAACTGGGATGCTACTGAGTCCCGGCACCAAGGTCGTCATCGAGGTCTGGTCGCGCTGAGGCCGATCAGACCCGAGGCGAAAAGAGCAGCTGCCGCGCCGATTGATGGCACAAAAAAGGAACCCGTTGAGTCCGCTGCGACCCCTGCCAGCAAGGGGCCGATGATCTGGCCGACGCCAAAGGCAGCTGTCATTATGGCCAGCGCCCGTCGCGGGGCGTCGCCAGCCAGTGAGCGGCCTATCTGCAACCCAATGGCCGTAACCGCGATAAAGGTGCCCCCAAGCAATGCACCAGCCAGCAGTTGCGCCCCATAGCCGCCGACAGCAACGCTTGCGACAACCGCGACCGCTTCGACCATGCAGCCGATGCCAAAAGCGGTTGCCAGCCCAACACGGCGGGCAATGCGGCTCCACAGCCAGACCGAGGGTGCGCCTGCGAGACCGGCCGCCATCCAGACCCCCGATTCCACCAGCGCACCGCCCTCATCCTGCCGCACGATGGCAACAAGGAACGTCGCCGTGACAATGTATCCCGCACCGAAAATGGCATAGGCCAGCGTGATCCGCGCCAAGGGTGTGGTCCAGCGCAGCGGGGGTTCCCGACGGGCCTGACTCGGTGACTCATAGCGGTCCCGGCCCATCAGCCAGACGACCGCCAGAAACCCCAAACCACTCACCGCCGCCGCCGCAAACCAGTTCATCTGCCAGTCCAGTCCCAGCAAAAAGACGGCAGCGGTTAAAACCGCCGAAACCGTAATTCCGATACCCACTCCGCCAAAATGCAGGCTTTGCAGGCCTGATTGTTCCGTCCGGGCCAACTGGTTGAAAATAATGGTGGAGATGAAAATCATCATAAAGGCGCTGGCAACCCCGGCGAGGAACCGGATCAGAAGAAATATCGGGATCGCATCGGTCAGCCCCATGGCGGCGGTCAAGACCGCAGTCCCGCCGGTTCCGAGATAGGCCATACTCCTCTCCCGCCCCTGCCCCCAGGCACCACCGGCCAAAATCGCACCAATAAGATAGCCAACGTAATTGGACGACGCGATCAATCCGGCATCAGAAGCACTCAGTCCAAGCCCTTCCATCATGCCCGGCAAAATTGGGGTATAAGCAAACCGACCGATGCCCATACCGATCGCCATCGCGATTGCGCCGGCTAAGGCGTAGCGCAAGGACATGGCTTGGGGGTTTGCGGGCATGGATGGAGGCCTTGAGAACGAGAAAACCGGAGGAGCAAGCGCTTCGAAATCACCCCTTCGAACCACAGTGCAGCAAATCACATATCGCCGCGCGTTGATAAGCGCCACAAACAAAAAAGGGGCAAGCGCGGAGCTTGCCCCTTTTTTGGGGTGGGGAGGAGTAAGGAGCGTGAAGAGACGCGGGACCCTGTCCCGGAGAAATCAAAAGCCAAACTGGAACAGCAGACCGCCTTCACCGTTGCCCTGCTGGGTTACGTGCCCCTCAGTGCCTTCGCCGAACTGGAACAGGCCAAAGGCATTGCCGTTGCCTTGCTGGTTCAGTGTGCCCGTGTGATCGTCACCGTGTTGTTCGACAATGCCGAAGTTACCGGAACCACCCTGCATGAGGCCTGCTGCGTTACCATTGCCCAGCTGGCGCAGAATCGCTGGATCACCCTGCAGACCCTGGAACAAAGCGTACAAGAAGAGACCGTTGGAGATCGCCTCCTTCTCTTCGGGGGTGGAGCCTTGAATGCCAATGGAGATGCTGCCGGAGATGCTGGAGTTGGCAAAAGCCGGGGAGGATACGGCAGAGAAAGAGAGAGCGACCAGAGAAGCAACCGCCGCGCGCTTGAGAGCAGAAATGAAGAACATGGATTTGACCTTTCAGTGGTGGCGCTGGATGTCGGTTCGGTAAGGTGCAAGGGCGCCGTTGGTGTTCGATGTTGGTGTCTTGTCGCTGCCTCTACTGGTGAGCGAGGCGTTGCTGCGGTTGACAGGAACCCTTTTGCCACCACTGCGTAACGTCACGTTTTCAGAGAAATCTTTTGTGGAAACAGGAAATGTCAGGGTGTTTCATTTGTTTCGAGGCTGAAATGCATTGATAATTTCAAATAGAAACAAGCAATTTCGAGTATTTTAAAAGGCGCTGTTTCTGGCGATGAGCTGAATTTCCTCGGCGGCTAAAAGACAGGAAATCTGGTTCTTTTGCGGCGCAGGCTGGGCTAGCATGGCGGCATGTCTAATCCCTTTGCCAGCCCAGAACACCCGGCCAAGCCCATCAAGCGAAAGCGCGCGTTGTCGCCGGAGCACTGGTTTGCAGCTGCGCAGGACATCCTTGTCGCTGAGGGGGTCGAGGCTATTCGCATCGATCGTCTTTGTCAGGCGCTCGACGTGACAAAGGGCAGCTTCTACTGGCACTTCGCGAGCCGCGCAGTCTTTCTGGGGGCCTTCCTCAACCATTGGCGCGAGAGCACCACGCTCGGCGTGATCGAGAACCTCAGCGGGCAGGGTCTGGATCCTGAGACCAGGCTGCGGACCCTGCTAGCCTTCCCTCAGCGTCCACGCGCTCCAGCCGCTGCACAGGTGGAGCAATCCATACGCTCTTGGGCGCGCCGCGAAGTGCTAGCGCGTGAAGCACTGGCGGAAGTCGACCGGATCCGCCGCTCCTTTATTTCGGAGATGCTGATCGAAATTGGATTTGATGCGGAAGCGGCCGAGGCGCGGGCCCGGATGGCCTATGCCTACATGCTCGGCGACGCCATCCTAGCGGCGGGAGAAACCCATGAGCCCGACCGGACGCAGCAAGAGATGCTTCTGGCACTATTCACTGCGCCGCTGGAGGGCGACGCACAGAAAAACACACGTCAGGGGGATGGACCCAAGGTGGAAGGAGCCAAGTAAGTGGAGCCCATTTGCTGCGCTTGAACTGCCGCCGAATACCCCTGTTTGAGACCGTCCACGATTTCCGCGATGCTTTCCTGAGCCTGCACCAGGCCCACGCCCTGCCCCGCACTCCAGACGGTCTTCCAGGCTTTGGAACCACTGTGCATATCGCCAGAGAAATCGATTTTGGCGTTGGAATTCATGTCATCCAGAGACAAGCCAGCAGCCTGAACCGAGGCCTGCATCCACAGCCCTAGCGCCCCCGTTATGGCACGGGATGCGACGAGGTCTTCCATGTGGCTTTCCCAGACCATGGCGCGATAGGGATCAGAAATCAGCGTTTCCTGCGCCGCCAGAAAGCGGGTTCCGAGATAGGCAAAATCAGCGCCCATGCTCTCCACCGCGCGAACGGCTCGCCCCGTCCCGATGCCGCCACCGACGATCAACGGACCATCGAAGAACTGCCGGACTTCCTCGATAAACGGCAGCATGGCGTATTCGCCCGTATGCCCACCGGCACCGGCACAGACCAGAACCAGACCGTCCGCGCCCTTGTCGATGGCTTTGCGGGCGAAGCGGGGTGAGTTCACGTCAGCAAACACTAAGCCGCCATAGCCGTGCACCTGCTGTGTCACCCGGTGCGGACCACCCAGCGCTGTAATCACCAGGCCGGGTTGATATTCTTCGACCAGGGCCAGTTCCTCGTCGAAGCGGCCATAACTGTTGTGAACAATCATGTTGAAGGCCCAGGGCGCGTCATCCGGGCCGAGGCTGGCATCGATATGATCGAGCCACTGCCGCAAGTCCGTGATGGTACGGGCATTGGTGCCAGGAAAGGAGCCCATCACACCGTTCCGACACGCGGCGATCACCATATCCGTGCCTGAAACGAGGAACATGGGCGCTGCGATCACAGGCAGCTGCATACGCTGTTTCAGCGCTGAAATGGTTGTTGGTGTCACGCGTGCTCTTCTTTCATGCAACGGGGTTCAGGATGGGGTTCCAAAGCGTTCCTGTGCCTGGTTTCGCAGTGCGAGCCGGTCGAGTTTGCCATTCGCTGTGAGCGGGAGAATGTCAGCGACGACGATCTGAGCGGGCGTCTTATAGGCTGACAAGTGCTTTTTAGCGTGGGCATCGAGCGTCCCGTTCGTCACACCTTCCCCCGCCATGACAAAGGCAATCACCACTTCCCCAGCCCGAGCATCGGCCAGCCCTACGACGCAGGCCTGCTGGGTGCCTGGGACGGTCAAGAGGACCTCCTCAACCTCGCGCGGAAAGACGTTGAAACCCTTGTGCAGGATCACGTCCTTCTTGCGGTCGGTAATCATCAGGAACTCTTCGTCGTCCAGCATGCCGATATCACCGGTGTACACGAAACCATGGCGCAGGGTCGCCGACGTTTCGGCCGGATCGTCTTCATAGCCTTCCATCATGTGCGGCCCCCGCACCCGGATTTCGCCCTTTTCGCCTGCGGGCAGCACGGTCTCGCCCGTTTCCAGATCAACGATCTCAATCGTATTCCCCGGACAGGGCTTACCTGCCGAGCCAAACCTGTCACCATCGTGCGGTGTATTAATGGAGATAGGGGCGATTTCGGTCATGCCGTAGCCTTCGTAAATGGTCAGGCCGGTCGCCTGTTTCCATTGCTCATGCAAGGCGACGGGAAAGGGTGCGCCCCCGCCTGGGCAAGTCCGTAAACCACCCAAATTCGCGTTCGGAAAGTTGGTGGCTGCCATAAGCGCTTGATAAATCGCTGGCGGTCCACCGCCGAAAATGGTGACCCGGTTCTCGACCAGCATATCGACGATTAAATCCGGCTGGAAACGCGGCGGTATCACCAATGTCCCGGCGCGCAGAATGGGGTTCGTAACCCCCATGAGGTAGCCGTAAATATGGGTGAACGGTGCAACCGGCAGCCAAACGTCATCGCCCTGCGTCGGCCAGCCCCACTCGATCCGGTCCATGGCGGCACCGATGGCACTGTGGCTGTGAACCATGCGCTTGGGCAGACCTGTTGTCCCGCCAGTAAACATCACAGCACAGACATCCTCTGATCCCACAGGATCGAATTTTGGCGTGGGGGCGCCTTCGGTTTCGGCCGCCAGTGCAATGACATCAGCATCACTCAGCCCAACAGTCTTGAACCCGTCAACGGCTTCGTTGGTCAGGACCAGCGCCGGATTGAAGGCTGAAACCAGTTTATCAAACCCTGCGGAGGGCGTGTTGATGTTCACGAGCGCCGGGCGCGCTCTGGCACGCAACAGGGCGAAATAACCCGCAAGGAAGGCAAGACTATTGGGCAAGAACACACAGACATCCTTGCCTGAAACCCGGTCCTGCAGCCGATGGGCAAGGTGCGAAACTGCACGGTCAAAGGCTGCGTAGGTAATGTCGCCCGCCTCGCAGCGCACGTAGGGTCGCTCCGGATGAGCTTCAACGGCACGCGCCAAAACCTCAATCAACGTGCTTTCGGAAATGTTCCATTCACTGTCCGGCAGGTTTGAAACCACAGACCCCTCCTCTTACCGTCGTTTTGCATCTGGACAACATACCATGTGGTATGGATAAACTAACGCAGATGTCGCCGGGGAGGAAACCATGAAAATCAGTTCAGAGGAACGCGATATTATCCAGCGGATCCTGCAGCACCACGCGCAGGGAACCACGGACATGACGCCGGAGATGATGGCAAACCCGGTCGAGAACTACGCATCTGACAAGGTTTTAGAGGCCGAGCAGCAGATCCTATTTCGAGAGTTTCCACTGATCCTCGCTCACAGCTCAGAGCTACCCGACGCCGGGTCCTTCCTCACCAACAACGATACCGGAATGCCGCTGCTGATCACCCGCAACGATGCCGGTGAAGTTCAGGCGTTTCTGAACGTTTGTCGTCACCGGGGCGCGCGCGTGGAAGATCGTCCGTGCGGCAAGGCGCGGGCCTTTTCCTGTCCTTACCACTCGTGGACCTATGACCTTAACGGCTCTCTGCGTGGGCTGCCGGGCGCGGTCGGGTTCGAGGGATTGAAGAAGGACGAACACGGCCTGGTTCCGGTCCCGGCCTTTGAGCGCTTTGGGCTGATCTGGGTCCGGCCCACGCCTGCGGATCAGCCAATCGACATCGACGCCTGGCTCAAGCCCATGGAAGAACAGCTGAACGGCCTGGACCTGGGCTCGCACGTGATTTTTGAGAGCTGGAAACTTGACCGGGACATGAGCTGGCGCCTGGCGTTGGAAGGGTTCCAGGAATCCTACCACTTCTGCCACGCCCATCGGACCACGGCCTGCTCCAACTACCTCGATAATCAGTCCGTATTCATCCAACACTACCCCCACGTCCGCCACGCCGTACCCTTGCCTCACGTCGTGGATTTAGCGGACCAAACCCCAGAGACATGGGACTACCGGCCCAACTTCATGACGCAAAACTACCTGTTCCCGGCGAATTTCGTGCAAGTGATGACGGACCATGTCTATGTCCACACGATCATTCCCACGGGACCGGGGACCTGCATTTTCAAATGCCAGATGCTGATCGCCGAACCGCCTAAGGATGAGAGGGCAGAACGCTTCTGGCGGCGGAACTATGACGTTGTCAGGGCCGTGTTCAACGAGGATTTCGAGATCGGCGAGAATATCCAGAAGGGCCTGAATTCCGGTGCAAATCTCAATTTTGTCTTCGGCAAAAACGAGTGCTGCCTGCATTACGGCCAAACCGCGATCACCGACGCGCTTGAGCAGCGACTGAAGGTCCCGCTGGCTCTTTGACACGCAGCATTCTGCGCGGATTAATCTCATGCGCCATTGTGGACCCGTCCAGCGCGCTGTAGGTGTGGAGGTATGTCGTCAAAGCTTTCTCTTCTGTGGCTTCAGGCTTTTGTAGCGGTCGCAAAGAGCGGGTCGCTCCAGGATGCGGCTGTGCGTTCCGGGTTTTCAGCAAGTACGCTGTCAGGGCATCTGCAAAAACTTGAAAACCATCTTGGGGCGCTGCTGTTTGACCATGGCAAGCGTCCACTGGTGCTGACCGCGAACGGGCACCGTTTCCTGCAACACGCCGAAGCCATTTTCGAGCATCTGACGACCGCAGAAGCTGAAATGCTGACAGACGAGCCACAAGCCATTCGACGGCTTCGGCTCGGTCTGATCGACGATTTCGACACGGACGTGGCGCCAGCCCTAACGCTCGAACTGGCGCGCCTGCTGCCCAACTGCGCCTTTGAGCACTTTTCCAGGCCCAGTCACGAAATCCTGCAACTGCTCGCTGATCGCCGCATCGAAGCTGGCGTTGCGACGGTGCCGGTCGAGGGGTTGGCCGGTTTGGCGCAGCGGCCTTTGCTGCGTGATCCCTACGTGGTGGTGGTGCCGGCGGGCGAACCCTGCCCTGATTTCAGCGCCCCCCGGCCCGACCTGCCCTTCCTGCGCTATTCGCCGGCGCAGCATATCGGGCGTCAGATCGAGGCGCAGTTGAACCGCCTGCGCGTGAACTTGCCCCACCGCATGAGCGCAGAGAGCAATCAGGCTCTGATGACACTGGTGGCTGCCGGGCAGGGATGGACGATTACAACGGCAACCTGTTTTAACCGCGCGCGTGGTTTGTGGGCCGGGTTGTCGCTTCATCCCTTTCCGCGGGCGCAGTTTGCCCGCGAAATCGCCTTGATCACGGTTCCAGGCGGTGCGGAAAGCCTAGCGGGAATGCTCGAAACCATGCTGCGCGCCCTCATTCAGGCGCACACAATAGAGCCCGTTCACGCGCAAGTGCCCTTTTTGAAGCAACACTTCAATATGCTGAACAGTGATCTTTCCTGAACTACCATCCTAGAGAATTATGTTGAACTGAGCGCGGATCTTGGCGTCGTGTTCGGCGGTCAGGTACTGTGGCTGGTGGGTTTCCAGCACCTCCCGCGCCTTGCGCTTGGCCCGATCCCAAGCCGTTGGCGCGCCGCTGTCGCCCCACACCTTCGGGTCGTCACGGTCAGCAAGAGGCGGGTAGAAATAGTCCCGCTCCATGGCCGCGAGCGTCTGATCTCCACCCAGAAAATGCCCTTCGCCAAGCACGGCCTCGCAGATGTCGTCAAAGCCCAGATTGGCTTCCGTTACCTCCGCCCCACGCAAGGTCCGGTAGGTGTGGGCGTGCATCTCGTCGTCGAGGATAAACGCCTCGAAACTCGCCCCGAGCAAGGACGCCGTCATGCCAGAACTCTCGTAGATCAGGTTCCCCCCCGCCAACCCTGCGGCCAGCGATGTCATCCCCTTTTCCACGCCATACTGTGAATCGATGGCCTTGGCGTCCGTCATAGAACTGGCAACCCCCGAACACAGACCCAGCCAGTTGGATACCTGCGCCGACGCCGCGTTCAATAGCACCGTCTCCCCACCCCCGCCGACAAAGGCCCCGGTGCGCAAATCGATCACCAGCGGCCAGTTGGAGAACACCATGGGAAAGCCCGGCTCAATCGAGTGAACCATAACCAGCGACGCCAGCGTTTCCGCCAGCGATTGGGCCAGAAATCCGGCCATCGTTGCGGGCGCGGTGGCACCGGCCTGTGCCGCTGTAATGTTGGAGATCGGGATGCGATGCTCGACACATTTGAAGACCACGTCGACGGCATCTTCACCATAGCGCATAGGCGAGATCACCGGGCTGATGTGCGCTTTCACAAAAGGCCGCTCAGCGAACCTGCCCGGACCGCCTGCGGCAATATCCAGCATCTCAATGATAGGGTCGACATGCTCCGCCAGGGTAAAGGACGTAGCCACCGGCTTTGTGGTGTTTTGCAGCAGGGCGTAAACCGTGTTCACGTCCAGATCAAAGTTATCCGGCACATCAGTTGCGACGCAACAGCGGGTGAACCAGCTGACGTTTTCCAGCGTATCCTGCAACCGCGTGAAATCGTGGAGATCGCGCAGGGTTGAGGGGCGGTAGAGGCCACTATCCAGGTCCAGGGTCTGCACCGCCGCGCCGCCCGTACCAAAGTGGACCGCCTCTCCGCCAACCACGATGCTGCGAGCCGGGTCGCGACCGTGCAGAGTGAAGACTTTGGACGCCTTGTCGATAGCATCCAGCACCAACGGACGCGGCAGCAGAAACCTGCCCTTGCCATTATCAACCGCACCCACTGCCAGCAGAGTCTTTGCCAGATTGTCGGGCACTTCGCCCATGCCTAACTCTTCCAGCAGTCGAAGCGCAGTCTCGAAGATCGCTTGCAGGTCAACTTCGCTAAGCGGCTTATAAACCCCGCCGCGCTGACCGGGAGGGCAAGGGTGGATCTGGGGTTTTGCGGCGCGCAACGCCATCCGCTCTTTCCGGCCAGAGCGACGAGATTCAGGGGGAGTGTCAGGGACGTGGCTCATGGCTTGAATCTCGCAGTTGCGGCAGCAGAAGGCTTTTCTTGGCAAAGCCGGGCGTTTCGGCAAAGCGGACTCCCTTATATTTGGTATTTTGGGATATTATTTTCGTTTATACCGAATATCGAAGCGATGCGTTGACCCATGGGGGCTAAAAACGAGAACTCACTGCACCTTCAGATCAGCCGGAGACCCAAGGCATGAAATCGCGGACCAAAGCCGTAGTGATCGGGGGCGGCATCGCTGGCTGCTCCACGCTGTACCATCTGACGCAGGAGGGATGGACGGATGTTGTGCTCGTGGAACGGGATGAACTGACCAGCGGAACGACCTGGCACTCGGCGGCCCAGGTCACCAACTTCGGCATGAACCAAACGATGGTGGGGCTGAAAACCCACTCTATCAACCTTTACCAAGAACTGGCGGACGACCCGGATTACCCGATCAACTACCACCACGCTGACGGTGGCATCAGGCTCGCAAACACGCAGGCTCAGATGGACGGCTACCATCACTTTGCCAGCATGGCCCGCGGCATGGACGTGCACTTTGAAGTCATCGACGCCGAAGAATGCGCCCGCCGTCACCCGCTGATTTCGACCGACAATTTGGTTGGTGGTCTCTGGGATCCTCTGGATGGCGACATTGACCCCGCGCAGCTGTGCCAGGCCCTGGCCCGGCGCGCGCGGAAAGCAGGCGCTGAAGTCTATCGTCACACGCCCGTAACGGGCCTCAAGCAACACGCCGACGACACCTGGACCGTCGAGACCACCAAGGGCAACATCGATTGCGACGTGGTCATCAACGCCTGTGGCTATCGCGTGAATGAGGTGGGTGCGATGATGGGGGTGCATCATCCGGTGATGTCGATGGAACATCAGTACATGCTGACCGACACCATCCCCGACATCGAAAATGCCGACCATCGCATGCCCCTGCTACGCTGCCCGATCAGTGATTATTATTGCCGGCAGGAGAAGAACGGCCTGCTGGTCGGTTTCTATGAGCAGGACTGCCGGACATGGGGTATGGACGGGATTGACCCGCACTTCGTCAACGCCCTTTGCCCCGATGATCTTGACCGCGTTATCGACGTACTGGAAGGCGCCTTTGCCCGCATGCCAGCGCTACAGGATGTTGGCATTCACACCGTGGTCAATGGTCCCATCACGTACACCATCGACGGCGCCCCACTGGTCGGCCAGATCCCCGGCAAGCGCAACGCCTACTGCATTATTGGCCTGCGCGCAGGCCTGGGCGAAGGGGGCGGTCACGGGTGGTTACTTGCGCAGCAGATTGTCCATGGCGAGGCCTGCTATGACACCTGGGTTCTCGACCCGCGCCGGTTCACCGAACACGGCAATGTCGAGCTGTGCGCGCTCAAGGCCATAGAGGACTATCAGAACGAATTCCGCTTCCATTTCCCCAACGAACACCGGCCGGCAGGCCGCTACGCCAAAACCACGCCACTGACCCCAGTTTTGGAGGCGGAAGGGGCTGAATTTACCGTGGTCAATGGCTGGGAACGGGCGGAATTCTTCAAGCCTTCAGCCGACTTTCACGTCACCCACGGTTTCAAATTTGATGAGGCCCACAGCATCGTAGCGGCGGAGGTTGCAGCCGTGCAGAACGCTGTTGGCCTGACAGAAGTCAATGGCTTCAACCGCATGGAAATCAGCGGCACCGACGCGCACTCTTTCCTCGACCGCATGAGCTGCTCCAAAATCAAGAGCACGCCCGGTCGGGTTTCGCTGGCCTATCTGTTGAACCACCACGGCATGGTCAAAGGCGAAATGACCGTCGCCAATCTGCCCGATGGCCGCATCTGGGCTGGCTCAGCAGCGGCCGCAGAGTGGCACGATCGCGACTGGTTGAACCTGCACATTCGGGCCGACGAAGACGTTAAAGTCAGCTCTCTGACCAACGATTATACCATTCTCCTGCTTGCGGGCCCCAAATCGCGGGACGTGCTGTCCGCCGTTAGTCGGGGGGACTGGTCAGCGGAGGGATTCCCGTGGTTGTCCGTACGCGAAGCCTTCATTGGCATCGCACCAGCGGTCGTGATGTCGGTGAGTTTCTCCGGCGAACTCGCTTACGAGATCCACGTCCCCAACGCCCAACTCTACGCCGCGTACAGAGAATTGCGCGCAGCGGGCACGGCGCATGGATTGACGCTGTTTGGCCTTCGGGCAGTGGAAAGCATGCGACTGGAAAAGGGCTACCTGCATTGGAAATCCGACCTGCTCACCGAATTCGATCCCTTTGAAACCGGGTTGGGTCGATTTGTGGACCTGAACAAGCAGGAATTCGTTGGCAAAGAAGCCTTAGTGGCACGCCAGAAGGCCGGCCCAAATCGCCTGTTGGTCAGCCTAAACCTCAATACCACCGAAGCCGCCGCTCATGGTGGCTCGTCGGTCATGATCAACGATCGTGTGGTCGGCACTGTCACTTCCGGTGATTGGGGTCACCGGACGCAAATGAACCTTGCTTATGCCTTTGTAGAGCCAGACCTGGCCACAGAAGGCACTACACTCAGTATTGATGTTTTGGGGAAGCACGTTGCTGCAACTGTGATTCAACCGGGCCCCTACGATCCGAATTACAGCCTAGTTCGAAGCTAAAAACCCTGAAGCTGCACGTTGAAATGAGATCCGAAACCAGATCCGGCAGAACAGCTGGAAACACCACTTGCCCGCCTTAACACTGTTTTCAATTTGACGTTGGCACTGGGGACCGAACCTGAACACGGGGTACGTTCCAGCAGAGCGCACCCCGTTTCTCGTCCATTGAGAAACGTTACATTTTACTGGAAAGTGACCATAGTCCACGCACGGTCAAGTTTGCCCAACTTAGAGGCTTCAACGACCATAGCCTGGAATTCTGCGGACATGCCTACGCCGTCAACGCCTTTGCCCAAAGCGATCAGGTCAGCTGCTGAGTAAACCACGGTAATACGGCTCATGTCAGATCCAACCACGGGCGCCCACATGGTGGTGTTGACGTGCTGCGCCGAGGTCATCTTTTGCAGTTCCGGAACCATGTCAGCGGCCGCTTGCATGTTCTCTCGCGGCATAATCCATTCCCGCGCCAGCATAGCGGTGTTGCTCGGGTCAGGTGCACCAGCGACAAGCCGACCAATTTCGGGCCCGACAACTTCCGCAGACGGGGATGCTTCACGGTCAGCCATCAGCGCGGCCCAGCTGGGATCCGTCATCAAACGTGAAGAGACCTCAGCGCCATGCCCCATCCCTTCGATGTAGCTGTAAAGATGCATGCTACCGGCACCATAGCCAGCTACAACCTGCGTGGTTGCAACGCCCAAAGCGCCGTTACGCGCGATGATTCCGGCGGCAGCGCGCATCCTAGTCTTCGCCATCTCTGCTTTGCCGGTATGGGGAGTGCTAATTCTTCTTGCGGCCCACATTGTTTATTCCTTTCTTTCTGTCAATAAGTCACCATTCCACTAAATGGTGAGAATCCAAAATACGTGATACTGAATGTATAATTAATGACAATAATCAGCACTCTATGGGCGATATTTTTGCATTTTTCATAACATAGTTAGCCTTTGACGTTTTTGTTCAAATATTGCGTCATTATGAATGGCAATTTTTGCTTCATTTTGAAACTCAATATCCTTTTATAAATAAAACCTAAATTTGGCATGTTTTTCTTTTATTCTAACAGACCGAGATTTTGTTGAATTCAGGGGAATAATCATGGAAATTCGATTTTCGATCCAACTCTCTTCAACGATTGAAATGTCACGCCATTATGCCCGAACTTAGACTTGTATATTTCAAGATGCGCGCGCTTGCAGAAGCAGCTCAGCTGGTCCTTGCCGCAACCGATACCCCCTACACGTACGAAATGGCGTGGGACTACTTTGGCGAACCGTGGCCTGAGGCCAAACCCAAGGTACCGTTTCGACAACTGCCCATGCTTGTGGTCGATGGCGATACCAAGATTGCCCAAAGTGGCGCGGTGGTCCGCTATCTTGCCGAGCTAACCGGGTTACTGCCGGGCTCATCCAAGCAACGGGCGGAAGTTGATGCTATTTTTGAGGCCAGCCAGGAATGGTTTAACCCACTCAATCCGACCGTGAATTTTGCAGTGGGCGACGACTTCGCGGCCAAGCGTGAAGCGCAATTGCCTGGGCTTCATTTACGTTTGGGTGACTTCGAACGCCTACTGGGACAGCACGGCGGTCCGTTCTTCTTTGGCGATCAGCCGTACTACTGTGATTTTGGGGTCTTCCACCACGTCGATCTGGCGCACTTCTTCGACGCCAGTTTGCTCAACGACTATCCCCGGCTGCAAACCTTCATGAGCGCCGTGCGCGGTGTCACGGGGGTGCAAGCCTATCTTGACCGTCGCCCTGAGTTAATCGGCGTGGGAAGCAAGCCGCAGCTGGTCATAGACGGCCGTCCGGAGCCAACCGGCGTTATGAAGGCCTGACCAGCCTGAAAGCACTCTGGCATCTGGATGCCAATGGCCCGTTTTATTACCCCGAAGGCGGGTCGAAACGGGCCAGAAAGGAGGTCAGTCTGGTAACAGGACCACGCACGCTGATCTGACCCGATAGCAATAACGCCGCCGCATTGGCGCGACCGATGGCCATTGCGCGAAAATCATTGGTGCTGGTGGTCAAAACCCCGGAAACATCAGCAGCGATCCCGTCTTCAATGACAGCCACGCCCCGACGAATACGAATGGTCAATGCCTCAGCCTCGCTAAAATTGAAGCCGTAAGCAACCTCGATGTCGAGGTTTTCCGAAGCACGCAAATTGGTTGCCATAGCCACCATGAAATTTTCAATCGGGATACCGTTCAAAACCTCTGAGGGCGTGTTGGCGATGCTGTTAAGCGGCAGGTCAAAGCCCTCCGCCTCTGCCGCCATGGTCAAAAAGTAATGGCGTCCAGACGAAGAAGGTTCAACCGCTGCCAAGCCTCGCAAAGCCTGCGCCTGCAACGGCCGCGCTCGGGCATCATCTAAAGCCCGCAAGTGCCCGGCAAGCTCCAAGGCCCAGTCCGCTTCATCACGGAGCAACGCCTGCTCCGCCGCCGCCGCCAGCCCATCAGCGCCGCCCGCTATGGACGCCATCAGAACGGCCCGGCGAGCGGCAGATACTGGCAACAAATCGGCCGGATCACCAGAAAACCAGCCCAGCGTTCCAGCAAAAACTGACCGTGCTGCCCATTCAACCCGTCCGTAAAACTCCTGCAAGTACGGTTCCTGAGCCAAATGTGGCGGCAGGGCGATAACCGCAGCGATTTCGTCTGGTCCCAACCCCTTATTGATCAACCGAATAGTCTCGTCATGCACGTATTGGATGGCGTCGCGATAGTTCATCAGGCGACGATCAATCTCCTCCGCCCCGATCACCGGTTGGGAGTGCTGCGGGATCATGACAGATGCACCAAAGGCTCGCATATCGTCCAGTGACGACACCCATAGCCGGGGATCTCGATAGGGTGTTCCGCGAATGGTGTAGAGGTTGGGAAAGGCGTGGTAGTAGTTGTCAGCGGGCAGCAGTGTTTCCCGCGCTGGCAGATAAACCAGCAGCTGATCCTGCGTCTCTCCGGGCGCATGCTGCAAAATCACCCGCTCGCCCGCCATATCGACCTCGCCCCGCCCTTTGATGACGTCGGTTGGCAGCAAAAAGTGCACGCCGTCCTGATCATCATTCAACAGCCGTGGGCCTATGCCATTGTTGCTGAAACTGTCATCCGGCAGATACGTACCAAACATGCGCATCGCCCGTCGGAAGGTGATGGGGGTCAGAATGCTGACCACTTCATGCACCCGTTCTTGGGTCATTTCTTGAGCCCAAATCCGGGGCGGATTGGGTTGTCCAGCCAGCAAAACACCCGCGCCAAAAACGTGATCAGCGTGATTGTGGGTGTAAACCAGATCGGTGATGTCCTTGCTCGTTTGCCTCCGCATCTGGTCGATCCAAGGCTTCAGACCCTCAGCTGCGCGGATGGATTCAAGCGTGTCCACGAGGATCAGGCCGCGCTCAGCCTCGATCAGGATAACATTTGCCAGCCCATAACCGATGGCGACATGCACACCCGGTACAGGCTCTTCGATCCGACGCTCAAACAGGCGGGAATGCGCGTCTACGTCGGGCCGCACCTTTACGGGGGCAACAGAGGCAAAGGTCGTAGGCTCCCGCTGCTCCATCGCACCGCCACCTCGCAGCAGTAACAGACCGCCCACCCCACCCAGCGCCAGGGCGAGTAGCGCGACAGCGCTGAAGAAACCAAACATGAAAGCACGCATGGTCTAAGCTCCCTTTGCTTGCGTCTGAGAGACCCTCACAGAGCCTCACACCGGCTCTGAACCATGAGCGCCTGTGCAGCCGTGTGCAGGGCTTGGGTGGAGGCTAAGCGACGCACCAACGCGATGCCCGTATCAGTCGATAAGGCAATGGCTTGGGCGGTCGATGGCGGGCTGATGGTCTCTCCCCGACGATAGACGATCACCTCAACCGGGGCGCCCTGGTCCAGCGGACCGACAAACAGGTTTCGGGTGTCGCCATCGAACACGGAAAGCGAGCCATAGAGGTCCCAAGCTGGAACCTCGATCCGGACCGGACCGTCGGCAACATTCAACAGGCACGCTGCATAGGCCAGATCAGGCGAAGAGCGGACGACCGCGCTGGTTGCCGCCGTGATCCGCGGGGCCGTGTACCACTGGTTTTCCGTCGCGCCCAGATCGGCAATCATCCCCATGCCGCGGTTCATGATGAACGACGGCAAGGCCCTGACAACGGCGACATGACTAACCACCAGGGCCAGCATGAACGCCAATAGGGCCAATGCAAACCAACGCGTCATGACGACCCTCCTGCCCCGCAGCTCCGCCGCACAATCTCAGGCAGGTCGAAGTGGTTGGCGGGATCAAGGATCGCTGCGGGCGTAGGCTGATAGATCCTCAGCGTGACATCAAAGGCACCCGCTTGGTCGGTCGAGACCCAGTAACCGTTCCCCGCTGCCGCGTCTGGTTTATCCGCGCTCAGTAGAACCTGGCGCCTTTGGTCTCGCTCGGCTTGCAAGGCGTCAAACGACAGGCGGTCATGGGTGTTTTGGGGTAGGTATCCATCAGCGTTGTAAACGGTGACAGACCACCAGGAACCAGGCTGGTTCTCGACGGTCAGGGCGTAGGTGCAGCGTCCGTCAAGCGCACGACCTTCTGAATCCATTCTGGTGATGAAATACACCGCCTCTTCCCGACGCAGCGCAAACAAGCCAAACCGGGCAACCCAGGCCTTGGTGTAGGGGTTCATGGTGTCGGTTCCCACGGTCCAGCTGCTTTCCCAACCGTCGATCTCGACAAAGTCACCCAGCCGGATGCGGTCCGTCAGCAAGCCCGAGAACGCCAAAGCCGAACCCACGCCGCCCAGCACCCCGAGCAGCAGCGCTGCTGCAATTAGTAGAGCCCTCCGCAAAGCCTCTGTCCTTCCCCACCCTGATCACGATGTCGAAACATTAGTGCAGAATTCTGGTGGTAGAGAAAGCGCTAAACCAAAGGAAACAGTGGTTATTGCAGGCGCGGGGGATACTTTTGCGGCCAATACGTGGCCTGATGATAGGCCTCTCCCATCGCCAAAATCTTCTGATCCGTGCCTTTGGCCCCAAACATCTGAATGCCCAGAGGCAGACCATTCGAACCGAACCCGGCGGGCATGTTCAAACTCGGCAAACCAATCAGGCTGACCGGCACCACGCAGGCCATCCAGCGGTGGTAGGTATCCATCTCAACGCCTGCGATCTCCGTGGGCCAGGGCTGGTTGATATCGAAAGGCCAGACTTGGGTGGTCGGCAGGATCAGGGCGTCGTAGTGCTCGAACAGATCAACCGCGCGGGCAAACCATCGGGCACGCTTCGCGCTGGCGTTGTGCACATCCAGCGCGGTCATCCGCCCCGCGCGTTCCAGCTCCCACAGCACACTGTCTTTCATCAGCTCGGCATTATCGCGCAACGCGACCAAGGCGGCGCCAACCTGCCAAGAACGCAGCGTGATCCAACTTTCCCAAATGTCTTCAAAGTCGAAAGGCGCCGGCAGCGTCTCGACAGTCGCGCCTTGATCGCGCAACACCTGCAAGGCAGCTTCGCTGTGCTCAAGGATTCCGTCCTCGAGGGGAAAGCCCCCACTCCAGTCTGCCAGCCAACCCAGACGCATGCCATGCAGCGATTGGGGCGCCAGAGGCGCGGTGGGTTGCGGCGGGATGGCATCGGGCCGCAGGGGATCTGCGTGGGACATGACATCAAGCAGCAAGGCAATGTCCGCCGGACTGCGAGCCATCGGGCCACTGGTCGCCAACTGGTGCAGCGTTCGGTCCTGGGACGGTTCGGCGGGAACCCGGCCCCAACTGGGTCGAAACCCGTAAACGTTGCTCCACGCTGCCGGGTTACGCAGCGATCCCATCATGTCTGAACCATCTGCCAACGCGACCATGCCCAAAGCCAAAGCAACCCCAGCCCCGCCAGAGGATCCGCCACAGGTCCGGTCCGGGTTGAAGGGGTTGTTGGTTCGACCGTAAACGGGGTTAAACGTGTGCGAACCCAAGCCGAACTCGGGAACATTGGTTTTGCCGATCAGGATCGCGCCGGCGGCCCGCAGGCGTGCGGCCAAGGCGTCATCTTCGCCAGGAACAAAGTCCTTGAAAATCGGCGAACCCTGGGTGGAAACCAGCCCCTTAACGTTCACCAGATCTTTCACAGCGATGGGCAGTCCATGCAGCGGACCCTGAACGGGTCCAGCGTCCTTGGCGCGGGCTTGAGCGAGCAAATCCCCCCTGTCCGCCATGCCCACCAGTGCATTCACCGACGGATTCAGCGCCTCGATTCGGTCCAAGGTAGCCGTCATCAGATCAAGCGCAGAAATCTCTCGCGCCGCCAGCTGAGACAGCAAGGAGGCCGCAGATTGATCCATCAGGGTGCCGAGAGAAGAAGCAGGGGCCATAAACATCACCTGAGCCGAAAAGGAGAGAAGGTCCACCGGTTCTGCACGGCCCATCAATTAGAGGCAAGTCTGTCAGCGCCATTCGGGCAAGGTTGACCGCCAGAGAATTCCCGCAAACACTGAAGCAGCTCCAATCAAGGCGCCAACGAGGTGCGCCGAACCCAGTCAAGGACCAGCGCTATGAGCGTCACAATCCATACACCCGTGTCTGCAGGCCTGACCGCGTCGGAGATCGATGCCTGGCGGGATGTTCCTGCTAGTGTCACGGTTGACCTTGAACCCGGCGCGCAGATCGATCCCGCGATCAGGGCACTGACCCAATCAAACCGTCCTCTGACCTTGCTAGGTCCAGCCTTCACCGTCGCCTGTTCACCGCCTGATTTTGGTTCCGTCGTGCTGGCTCTGGATGAGGCCAAAACCGGTGATGTGGTTGTCATCGCGGCGGCTGGGCACCTTGATCACGCGGTGATTGGTGAGATCCTCGGCGGCCACCTGCGCGCCAAAGGGTGCGCCGGGCTGGTTGTGGACGGGGTTGTTCGGGACATCGGGGCCCTTGGACATTGGCAGGACTTTCCGGTCTATGCCCGAGGCGTAAACCCTTTGGGACCAACTTCCGCCAACGCGGGAACGATCCAGGCCCCGGTAGAGATTGGCGGTCGGCTGGTCGAGCCGGGCGACCTTGTCATCGGGGATCCTGATGGGCTGGCAGTGCTGACCCCGGCGCAGGCTCGGGCACGGCTAAGCGATGCGCAGGCCAAACTGGCGCTGGAACGCGAATGGATCGAGGGGCTCGCGACAGGCAAGGGCGCGCGAGCGGTCTTTGGCCTCTAACCCGCTGCGGACAGCGTGGCGACCTCGTCGGCGATGAAACGGGCGATGGGGATACAGGAGGTTGCGGCCGGGGACGGCGCGTTGCCGACATGCAGGCAACGATCGCTGCGGATGAACAGGAAGTCATCAATGATAGTGCCATCCGGGGCAATCGCCTGCGCCCGGACGCCTGAAGGATAGGGGGTCAAATCCGCCAGAGTGACCCGCGAGCAATACCGCTGCACTTTGGACAGATAGGCACGCTTGGAGGCTGACGACCACAGCTCGGAAGCAGCGGATCCCGCGTTTCGGGCCAACAAAGCCCAAAACCCGCGGTACGACAGCGTTTGAGCCAAATCACCCAGCGACACATCGCTCCGCCTGTAGCCTTCGCGCTTCATGGCCAGAACCGCATTCGGTCCGACGGTAAAACCACCATCAAGCTTTCGGGTCAGATGCACACCAAGGAAGGGACGTTCCGGGTCTGGCACAGGGTAAATCAGATGCTGGACCAGATCTTCGGGCTGGTTGGCCAACCGGTAGTATTCCCCGCGAAAGGGCACCACGCGATAACCAGGCTCATGCCCAAAAGACTGGATGATTCGGTCGGATTGCAGGCCTGCACAAGTGATTGCCACGCTGCCTTCAAAGCGGGCTTGGGCCGTGTTCACCCGCACGGATCCCGGTCCTTCATCGCAGGAAATGACCCGCTGGCCGTAATGGATAACCCCACCCCGCGCGACGAAGAGCTCCGCCATCACTTCCGCAATCCGGCGATAGTTGGTGATCCCGGTACTGGGTGAAAGCAGTGCAGCGACCGCGTTGATGTGCGGTTCCAGCTGCCGGATGCCGGTCTGGTCCACATCCTCGATGTCGATCCCGTTCTCTCGCGCGCGCTGGCCCAGACGGGCCATGCGGTCGAGTTCGCCTTCGTGGGTTGCGACAATCAGCTTGCCGACACGGTCAAAGGCAAGCCCGTGCTCCGTGCAAAACGCCTCCGTCGCCGTGACCCCTTCCCGACAAAACTGCGCCTTTTTGCTGCCCGGGGCATAGTAAACGCCTGCATGGATCACACCCGAGTTGTGGCCAGTCTGATGCGAAGCGGGCACGCTTTCCTTTTCCAGGACAATGATCGTGCTGACCGGGTCGCGCGTCTGAAGCTCTAGCGCGGTGGCGATGCCAATAATGCCACCGCCAATAATCAGAATATCTGCTGCTTCGCTCATGATGGCGTCTTGGGCTGCTGATCTGTGGACAAGGCCTGAGACCTTTTCAGCCATCTCGGTCCAGGTCAATTCCCTGCGCCGCACTCACAGCATCGCAATACCGTTTCTTTGCGCCACCGCACAAAAAGAAAAAGGCTGGCAGCCCCTTTGAAGGAACTGCCAGCCTCTTTTGCTAGGAAGCGAACGTCTTAGAGAGCGTAAGCCTTGTCAGCGTTTGCGCCGCGATCTGCTTCGGGCAGTGGGATCAGGCCGATGGACTCAAGGTAACCGCCTGCGCCAAATGCTTCTTCAGAGGTGAACTCCTGCACGTACTCAGCGATGCCGGGGATCACGCCAACGTGGTTATTCTTCACGTAGAAGAACAACGAGCGGGAAACCTTGTAGTCACCAGCAGCAATATTGCTGAAGGTTGGCTCAACGCCTTCGATGATGGCACCCTGCATGCGGTCTGCGTTGTTGGCCAGGAAGGAGTAACCAAAGATGCCAACAGCAGCTGGGTTGGACGCCAGCTGGTCAACGATCAGGCTGTCGTTCTCGCCGGCTTCGATGTACGCGCCGTCTTCGCGAATGCTTGCAGCCTTGTACGTCGCCTTGTCACAACCCATCGCCTTCATTGCGCCGTGGATTACGAGTTCTTCGAACGCGTCACGGGTACCGGAAGAGGTTGGTGGGCCCAGAACCTCAATGGCAGTCGCTGGCAGTGAGCTGTCAACGTCAGCCCAGGTCGACGCGGTGTTAGGGGTCAGTGCGGAGCAATCGGCATTAGGAACCTCGGCGACCAGAGCCTTTACGAGGGTTTCACGAGACAGCTCAAGCACGCCAGCTTCCCGAGAGTTGGCGACAACGATGCCGTCAAAGCCAACAACAAATTCGGTGAACTCAACATTGTTCGCGACGCAGGTTTCAGCCTCGGAGGACTTCATTGCGCGGGAAGCGTTCGTGATGTCTGGATGGTCAATGCCAACGCCAGCACAGAAAAGCTTCATGCCGCCACCGGAACCGGTGGATTCGATGACAGGAGTGTTGAAGTCGCTGGTTTCGCCAAAGGTTTCAGCAACCTTGGTCGCAAACGGGAACACGGTGGACGAGCCAACGATCGAAATCGTTTCGGCGCGCTGTGCAGAAGCGGTACCGGCAATCATCAGGCTTGCCAGAGTGAGGGTTACGAGACGCATGGGGGAAACCTCCAAGAGTTGAGAGCATCAAAATTTTGGAACCACAAACGTCGCCAAAGGCGTTGTTATGCGGTCCGTGATGCAGCTCTTGAGCGGGATGCATGACGATTATGTTACGTCTTTTTTTCATCCGTGTGAATGTTGTGGATTATCCCTCATAAAGTCTCTCATCTGGATGAAAACTCGGGTGAGACGCAGTGTTCAAGCCGTCAAAGGCGGAAGATCGGCATGCGGCAAGAATGCTGAGGCCATGGCATGCTCGTATGAATATGCTGCCTGGAACAAGGCAAGATCGTTAAAGGTCGGCGCGATGACCTGAATGCCCGTGGGGACTCCATGACGGTCGCGACCCGATGGCAACGAGATAACCGGACAGTTGTACTGCATATTGAATTGGTGCGTCAGCAGCCAGCCATACTCGCCATCAACCTGCCTCCCATCGACAGTAAGCGTCGGACCAACGGGGTCATGATCGACCCGAACTGCGCCAACAGCGATTGTCGGAGTGATCAAGGCGTCGTAGCCACTCAGAACCGGTCCAAGGGTCTGATACATGCGGTGCTGCGCCTCCCAGGACAGCGCAACATCATCCTGCCCCAGCTTTGCAGCAATATCGGCGGCGGCCGCGGCATAATTTGTCAGAACATCGCGCTGCTCCTTGGCCTTCCATAGCGGCAGGCGACCAAAGTGCATGGCGCTGAACCACTGCATGGACGCCTCGTCCACCCAAGGCCCCCAACCCAGTTCCACCTCTTCCAATTCGCACCCGGCGGCCCTCAATCCATCCAGCGCAGCCAGCGTGTTGCGGCGCACGTCTTCATCCAGCGGCACGTAGTCGAGGTCCAGGGAATAGGCAATGCGTAGCCTTTTGGGAGACTGGGCCTCAGGAACCTCAACCCGGTCAGGCAGGCTGTCATGATCCAGAGGATGCGGACCGGACACCACGTTCTGACCCAAGGCAATATCCCCGACGTTGCGCGCCAAAAACCCACAATGGTTATAGCGGTCAAAGTTGGCGGGCGGGCCATCCGGATTGCGGCCGTGTGGGGGCTTGTAACCTGCGAGACCGCAGGAGCTGGCCGGAATCCGAATAGACCCTCCGATATCAGTCCCGGTCGCCAGGGGCGTCATCCCCGCTGCCAAAGCCGCCGCTGACCCACCCGACGAGCCACCAGGCCCAAAATCGAGGTTAAAGGGGTTCCGCGTGATGCCCCAAAGGTTGGAATTGCACACCGCGGAGAGGCAAAATTCAGGGGTCGTCGTGCGCGCATGGAAAATTGCGCCAGCTGCCTCCATCCGCTCTATCATGGGATCGGAGACGTCATCGACGTGATCTTTCAGCGTGATTGAGCCCTGTGTTGTCCGTTTTCCAGCCATTCGATGAACGTCTTTAATGGCAACGGGCAAGCCCTCCATTGGCCGCGGTGAGCCCGCAACATAGGCGGACTCGGCCTGCTTTGCCTGCTGCCGAGCTGCCTCGTAAAACGTCTCGGTATAGGCGTTGATCAGGGGGTTAACCCGGTCAGCCCGCGCGATCATGGCATCGAGATACTCGACCGGCGATAAGCTGCGATTGCGGAACCTGGCCAACACGTCCCGCGCTGAAAGATAGCATAGTTCCAAGTCTTCCATGGCCCCGTCTCCCCGTCTGTGATGCCAGCATTCAATAGCGTGAGGGCAGCCTGCCTCAGCTTGGATTAATGATCAATCGGCGCGCGACGACCACCATTCAATTCAAGCTCGGATCCGTCCCTAAATCGGGAGAATCGAAACGCGGTTGGATCAACAATCGGGGTTTCACCGGTAATCAGGTCTGCCATCAGCACACCCGCGCCCGGAGCAATTCCAAAGCCATGGCCCGAAAACCCAGAAGAGAGAAACAGGCCGGGGACGGCTTCGATCGATGAAATCACCGGGATTTCGTCTGGAGTCATATCGATATAACCGGCCCAAGTCTGGGCGATCTGTGCTTGAGCAAACAGCGGCCAGTGCTCACCGAGCTTGTCCAGCAGACCCTTTGTCAAAGCCTCCGATGGCTTTGGATCGAGCACGCGCGTTTTCTCGAACATTCCCGGCCGATCCAGAGGCTGTTTCCAAACGCCAGGAACTTCTGCCCAAAACTGACCAGACACGCGTAGCTGCATCAATGACCAATTGGTGCGCAACAAATGCGT
The DNA here is from genome assembly GCA_002705565.1 of Geminicoccus sp. GTDB lineage: Bacteria > Pseudomonadota > Alphaproteobacteria > UBA7985 > UBA7985 > UBA7985. The sequence goes on from PAHJ01000072.1 coordinate 24,347, forward strand.
AAAGTACAGCCCGTATCGCAGACTGTCTGGAACCAGATCGACAATGTTAGCGGAGCCGTTAGCGATGGTGTAGCCGCCATCCTGACGCTTGCGAAATGCAAAGTCCTGCGTCCACAAAGCCCCCTCCGGCCCACCATCCAGCGGGTGTGTTCGCAAAACGGAATTCATGATGTTGAGTTGGGGAAACCGTTGATTTTGCTGACGGCAGAGCAGTTTGCTCCAAGCCCCGCCCGCAATCACGGCTGCATCACAAGCGATCGGGCCGTGCTCGGTGACCACGGCGCTGACCCGGCCAGCGGCGGTTTCCACTCCCCGGACCGCGCAGCGGGTTAAGATCGCAGCTCCCTTGGCGCGCGCTGCTTCGGCGATGGCAGGGGCGGCTTTCTGCGGCTCCGCTCTCCCGTCAAGGGGCGTAACCATGGCTCCAAAGTCAGTTTTCGGCGCGTGGGTAAAGGCTTTGGCATAGGTTGCGGCGCTCAGCATGCGCGACGTCACCCCGGCTTCCTCCGCCGCGCTGCGCCAGCGCTCCAGATGGGCTGCCTCCTCCTCCGAATGGATTGCAAATGTAATGCCTGAACGCGTGAAACCCACGTCACGACCGGTGCGTTGATGCATGGCATCCCACAGCGTCAAGGCGTGCACCATTAAGGGCAGTTCCCGCGGATCCCGATCCCCAGCGCGCACCCAACCCCAATTTCGGCTGGACTGTTCGTGACCGATCCCACCTTTTTCACACAGAGCGACAGAGAGCCCTCGATCCGCCAGCTCCAAAGCGATCGACGCACCGACAATCCCGCCGCCAATGATCGCAACATCGACTCTTTCAGGTCGGACTGCATCACCTCTTACATGAACAACGTCAGGACCCGGCATAGACCCCCCCTCCGGCTTTTGGTCACCGCTTGCAGATTAGTTTATCGTGCGCTTTCCGCCGGGTCGATGGGCTGTTTCTTGCCGACATGGGCAAGGCAAGGCTTCCGCACTTGGACCGCACATGAGGGCGGCTTAATCCACAGAGGATACCTGAACGCGGAACAGCGCACCCAGCACATTCCGGCACAACACAAGCACCAGAACGGTCAAGAGAGTCTTGGGAACACCCAAGACAAAATTCAGCAGGGAAAAGTAGGCGCACTGCATATGGTAGCTGAGCTTGGGGTCAAAACTCGATACATAAACGTGGGAATCAAAGACATTGAGTCCGCATGTCCCATAGCGCAATGCCATCACCACGACGGTCAACAAGATCGACCACATCAGAATGTCCCAGAGACTATTTTTCCCAAACCGGCGCAGCACGTAGACAAACAAAGGGCCAACAATCAAGGCGGCAAACGAGGCCTTTGTCGTGAAACCGATGAAGTAGATTTTATCCAGGGTTGGGACCAGGTTTTGGGCGATTGCGCCCAGAACAAAATTGCACAAAAGGAACGCGCCAATACTCAGCCAAGTGCTTACGGTATCAATCAAAAAGATTCGGAACGGCGCATTCGCAGTCATGACCACTTTCAGACTACTCAAAATTTCTGATAACGTATCCACAGTCGGAACAGAGACGATTGTGAAGTGTCGCTCTCCGGCCTGATCATCTGCCTACATGGATAATTATTCTCATACAACTTTACTTAGGGATATTTCACTAAATCAAGTTGATTAAATTTAAAGTAGTGTGAGGTAATCGGGCTTCTCGGGGGCTCCTCCTGAGACCGCTGCGGCCACGCAGTCGGCCAATCCAGCCAGACGAACATGTCGGCCGGAGAGGCCAAAGGCGTAGTGGGCGTACTTGCCGGAGTTGGTGAGAACACTCTGGGCAGACGGCGGGAAAACCGGCTCAGTAATCGAACACCAGCAGATATCAGGAATCACGCGCACACCGGCGCGCTCCAGCGCCGCGAGGGTCCCGTCAGTGCGCGCTTGCGCGAGGACCGAACGTCCCACGGTCACGATCATTGGCGCAGCGACGCAGGTTTGTTGCCCAAGCAGAGCGGCAAGGTTTTGGCATTCGCTAAGCGACGCATGCGGACTGCCGATGGCAACCAAATCAACAGGCAGGGTCGCCTGATTCAGCTCACCCCAGGCGTCGGCAAAGTCTGCGGCCGTCAGGACTAGAGTGTCAGTGGCTTCCGCAGCGGCCAAATGGGCTTCTGGGGTGTGCCCAGCGATGTGCAGCATCGGTGCGCCGGACGTGGTGCCGAACGCAGCACAGATCGATTTGAGATCATCTGGGCCCAGTGTCGCGTCCTCCAGGCCGCGAACAAGCGGAATCCGGTCGGGTGAAGCGCGGCCAACCAGCCAACCCAGCAGCGCCCAGATCGACTCATCAACTCCCTTCCCCACCACCGCAGGCAGCTGAACCTCAACGATGCGTCGCGCCCGACGGCCTTCGTCGGTGTAGACCCCCGAAACAGGCGCCCGTCCCGTCATGGCGATGAAGAGATCAAGGTAGTCAGGATGTTTGACCGTGCGAGCTGCCAAGACAGTATTGGCGTAAATCACAGCATTGGACTCAGACCAGCCAATAGCCTCACCCTGGACTGGTGGCTGATCAAGGAGATAGGGTGCACAGGTAAAGGTCGGCTGCGCGCCCATCTTGACGTAGGCATCAGCCAGCCGACTGGCCCGGTCGCCAAAGTCGGTTGGAAGCCCCTGAGAGGGCCAGTTTTCGCGGTCCACTGATATGGCATTAATCGTTGTAGGGATGGTGACTTCTGCACCCATCGCAGCCAACTTTTCAGCGAAAATCAGGTTGGCGTCGTGGGCGAGAATGCATCCGTCGATATGCCCTCGCGTGACGTCGCGCAACGCGCTTGCACCCTGCGATGCCGCCATTTGGCACAACACCTCCATCGCAATCTGCCGCGCGGGACCGTCCTCGCCATCCAGGACTCGCCGATCTGCCTCGGTTAAGGAGAGCGAGCCGGCGTCGATCTGCCGGACAGCGACCGTTTGCGCATCGATGGTCAGAAGGCCATCTCGAAGCGTCACTGAGTGGGCTGCGCACAGAGGTTCGTACCAGCGTTTAGTCAGCCGAAGCACCGGTACGAGGCGATCAAACACGCGCGCGGCGACCAAAGCGCCCAGTGTCAGCGTTTCTTCATCCTCGCAAAAAACCAGCGCCGCCGGTGCTTTGCCATTGAGCGCGAGTTCCAGCAGCACGCCACTACCACTGCAAGACCCCCGCGAAGTCGGCATGGCCAGAACCCGGCCGGACACGTCGTCGCCATGGTTGGGATGGTGCACGTCGATCACCCTCCCGGTTTGCGGATCGATCCCGCCCCAGAAACTGATCCCCGTATCACAGGCCAGGACCGGGCCTGAGGCAGAGCCTTCGACGAGTTGCAAGGCGGATGATTGGTCCTTCATTATCGCTCCGTGTTCGTTGTCGGCAGCAGGTCTCATTACCTTGCCTTGGACGGTGCTCCCGATCAATCACCGTCTCTGATGCACGGTGACGGAAAGCAGGTTGCGACAATAGGGCCGTTCGGCATCGCCCGAGCTGGCATTAAGTTCCCAGAATATGGATCACAAAAACACCTACCAGATCGTTTGGTTTAAACGCGACCTGCGGACTGCAGATCATCATCCACTCGCAGAAGCTGCGGCAAGGGGCCCTGTCCTACCGCTCTATATTGCCGAGCCGGAATGGTGGCAGTTACCGGACGCGTCGGCACGGCAATGGACCTTTGTCGCTGAGAGTTTGACCGAGCTTCGTAATGATCTGGCAGAGCGGGGCCAGCCGCTGATCTGTCGGGTGGGCGATGCCGTGGATGTACTAGCGTCGCTCTTTGCCACGCACGGACGCTTTACCCTTTGGTCCCACGAAGAAACCGGTAACGCCTGGACCTTTCGGCGCGACCAACGGATCAAAGCCTGGGCGCAAGCCCACGGCGTCACGTGGCATGAACAGCAACCCGCTGGTGTGATCCGAGGGCTGAAGCAGCGCAACGGATGGGCAAAGCGATGGGACATGTGCATGGCGCGACCGGTCAGACCGGCACCACGCGCGCTCACGCCCCTCACCGGGACACCCGAGGGAGCACTCCCGCGCGCTGAGGATTTAGGTCTCAGCCCCGACCCCTGCGCAGCGCCACAAACCGGGGGCCGCCAAGCCGGGTTGGCACAGCTGGACAGTTTTTTGACCTCACGCGGCCAACCTTATCGCCGCGCAATGTCCAGCCCGGCCCTAGGGGCTGTTCATTGTTCACGACTGTCGCCACATCTGGCCTGGGGCACGGTATCGATGCGGGAAATCGCCCAAGCGACCTGGCAGCGAAAAATCGAGGTCAAGGCCGCGGCGACCAAGGATGGCTGGGCCGGTTCACTGTCGTCGTTCCAGGCCCGACTGCACTGGCGCGATCACTTCACGCAAAAGCTCGAAGATCAGCCCAGTGTCGAATTCCGCAACTTCCACCCAGCCTACAACGATCTTCGCCCGACGCAATCGCAGGCCACCTCAATCGACGCGGTGCGGCTGCAAGCATGGAGCCGGGGCGAGACGGGCTGGCCGTTTGTGGATGCATGCATGCGCTCCCTCAATGCGACGGGCTGGCTGAACTTTCGCATGCGGGCGATGGTGATGGCGGTGGCGAGTTATCATCTGTGGCTCGATTGGCGGGCACCAGGCGAACATCTGGCGCGTCAGTTCACAGACTATGAGCCCGGCATCCACTGGCCCCAGGTGCAAATGCAATCCGGCACCACGGGTATCAACACGGTGCGCATCTATAACCCCATCAAGCAGGGTCATGATCAAGATCCGGCGGGTGAGTTTATTCGGCAGTGGGTGCCTGAGCTGGCTGACGTTCCTGCCGCCCACATTCATGAACCCTGGACGTGGGATCAGGCGTCAACTGTGCTGGACAAGACCTACCCCCACGCCATCGTCGATCACCTCTCAGCGGCGCGCTTTGCGCGGGAAAAGATATGGGCGGTGCGCGGTCAGACAGGCTTTAAAACCAAGGCGAGCGCGATCCAAGACAAGCACGGCAGCCGCAAAGCCAACATCCCCCGCACCGGGCAAAAACCGCGTAGGAAGCCAAAATCAGACGACCAGCTGGACCTGTTGCTCTAGGCCCTTGTTGGGGTGGAGTTCAGAGCAAGCCCAGCTCAGCAATCACCGATGGAATTTTCTTCTTCAGTCCAAAGAAGCCGGCTTTGGCATGGGGCCAGACGGCCTGATCGTAATCGCGTGCCAGTTCCACGCACGACAGACCGTTCTCCGAAACCGCCGACAACACGGCTCGACGCGTTGGCCCCTGCGGCAGTTTGGGCGTCAGGATGCAATCCAGTCGCTGGTCCGCTGCCCAACGTGACAGCGCATCAGCGGCCTGTTCATCGACTTCAGGACGCGTACAGCTCAGGTCGAAATGGACTTCAGCGGCCTGGGCAGCTTGATCCACCGCCGCGCAACCGAAGGCATCAACCGCTGGTGCCGTGGGTTTCAGGGAGCGGGCGATGGGTTGGTTCCAAGCGAACAGTCCGTGCAGGCGGGGGAGACCGTCGATGCGATGGACCGCACAATCCTCAACCGTCATCAGCAAGCCAACGCGCTGGCCGGCCAGATCCGGGTTGTCGAAGGACAGGGGAACGCGCGCGCCAAGATCCGGTTCAATCAACGGCACGGCGTCGATTGCAAGCTGCCCAGCGGGCTGGAAACGGCCACCGGTGTAATCTTCGATATTGCTGGGCCGTGCCAAATAGGTCTTGCCCACGGTATGCAAACCGCCAACCCATCGCCACGAGCAGGTATTGGATGCAGGGTCGCCATCGAGCAGATTGCGGAGAAAGAAATCCGCACCCAGTTCCCACGGAAGTTTGAGGGTAAAAATCCAGATACTCGCAAACCACATGCGCGCGTGATTATGCAAGTAGTTGGTGTGCACCAGCTCCTCAGCCCAGGCGTCAAAACAGGCAATGCCCGTCTGGCCCTGAACCGCTTCATCGTAGCGCTTCGTCAAGTTAGCATCCCGTTCGAGCGCTTGTAGCTGGCCAACCAGGTTGCTGCGGTAGCGCTTCCAGACCTCCGGCCGGTGCTCCAGCCAGCCCTTGAAGTACCCCCGCCAAAACACTTCCTGAACGAACTTTTCCGCCGCGTTGAAACCATAGCGGACCAACACGCCTTTCAGCACGTCAGTCTCAAGCAACAAACGGTGCCTGAGCCACGGTGACAGGCCTGAAACGCCGTCGTGTTTCCCCGCGCCAAAGTCGAAATTTCGCTTCTGGGCGTACGTCTTACCCGCTAGTGGCAAAAAGGCTTCGAGCCGCTGGAACGCATGGTCATAAGTGGCTGCCGGTGCATCGGGTTCTCGGGGGCGTGGCGGGGTAAGCGCGACAGGGGTCATGGTTCGACCTCAAATTGGTTTTCTACCCCTTTGACCTGGACCGCGACAGACATTGAACAAAGCGCGCCATATCACCGCATCAAACCCCGTAGCGCTTGCATTGAAGCTGCAAGCCAGCCGCAGGGGGAGAAATCCTATGATCAAAACGCGAGAAAATGTATCCCCTCCTCCCGAAAACTGCCCTAAGCTACGCCCCAATCATAGGCCTAGAGAGGAGATAAACATTATGCTTGGAAGCGGTGACGGCAAAACCCGCAGTGTCGTTAGAAACCTGACTGGCTCCGGCTGGGACTTCAACATGAGCCGCCATCGGTTTCATGCGTTAGAAGCCGACATGGGTCCGAGTTACACGGTCTACAATCGCCGTTTCATGACGCTGAACTATGAGCATCAGGACGTGGTGGACGGATACTGGAAACTGCGTCAGGAAGCCGCTGTCCTGCATACGGGCGAGCTTCCTCTGGCCTTTGAGGGCCCCGACGCAGAGCGGCTGCTGGATCTGCTGTTTACCAAGGACATTACCAAGGTAAAAACCATGCGCTGTGGGTACGGCCTTGCCTGTTACCACGACGGCGGGTTGATCGTTGATGGCGTTCTGATGCGGTTGGCGGCAGATCGGTTCTGGTACGTTCAGGCCGATGGTGATTTTTACAGCTGGGCCCGCGCGCACGCGGTCGGCATGGATGTCAAAATCTCGGATCCGAAGGTTTATGTTTCACAGGTGCAGGGGCCGCGCTCGTTGGACATCCTCGCCTCAGCGAGCGCCAGCGGTAAACTGCCCGAACCCTTTGGTTACTTCGCCGTGGCCAAGGTGGATTTCGGCGGTCAGCAGGTGTTTATCACCCGAACCGGTTATACCAACGAGCTGGGCTGGGAATTCTACGTTGAACCCCATCACGACGTTGAAGCCTTGTGGGCGCATCTCGAAACGGCGGGAAAGCCCTTCGGCATGACGCTGTTTGGGCTGGATTCCATGCACATCCGGCGGATCGAAGCGGGCATTTTAAACGCCGGCACAGATTTCAACGAGACCACGACGCCCTTTGACGTGGGCCTGGGGCGGTTTGTGGACATGGACAAAGACCACTTCATCGGCAAGGAAGCCCTCGCCACAGCACCAAAAGAACCCCGATCAACCGGCCTGAAATGCCCCACTGCCGAGCCCCTGATCCAGGGTGAAGTCATCATCGGCGGCGCGCTCGCAGGACGGGTCACCGCGGGCGCTTTCTCACCGTTTTTGAAGCACGGTACGGGGATCGTCCTGCTGGACAAACCAGGTTACGTGGCCGGGACGCCATTGCAGGTTCGGTGCGTTGACGGCGCGCTGCATGACGGTGAATTGCATGATCTGCCCTTCTACGACGCCGAAGCTCTGATCCCACGCGGCAAAGCGGAACAGATCCCCCAACGGGCCTGATGCAGCTACAGGCAGGGACGGAAGCAAAGATGCTGAAATCCCTGCCCCCTCTTCATGCCGCACCCTAAAGCTTTGACAGCAAAAGCCTCGCACAACTTTCGAGAAAAATTTCGAATAAATATCTATTTTTAATTTTATCCTATGGTAAAGACTCCCGACGAGATATGGCCGCGTAGAGCACGGTCGCGTTGGTCGGATCACCGTCCCAGCACCCTTTTGTGAGACTACAACCAACAACACCCAACGCCGTAATGGCAGCTTGCGCAGGCAAAAGCGTCTTTAATGAGCAGGGGAAGTGCTTCGTGGCTGACAACGCAGATACGCCAATCGATGGGTCCAACGCGATCTTTTCGCATACGATCCTCGACGGCAGAAAGCCCCCCAGCCCAGGGCTTTGGGATGAAATGCGCAGCTTTTTGGCCATTGCACGCGCCGGCAGCCTGTTGGGCGCCACCCAAGCCTTGGGCATTTCACAACCAACGCTATCACGCCGCCTTTTGCTGCTGGAAGACCGACTGGGCAAGCTGGTCATTCGCAAGGCGCAAGGTATCGAGCTGACGACAAAGGGACGCGAAGTTGCCGAGCGCATTGCTAAAATCGACCTCTGGCCTGCCCCATCGAAGTGGTCCAACCCGAATGTTAGGATTGGCTTCGGTTTCGAGCGGCGTCATGCCGCCCTTCCTCTATAGGGCGGAATGAACG
>PAHJ01000073.1 GCA_002705565.1 Geminicoccus sp.
CTGGCATCCCCGGCTCCGCGCAGGGCACGCCTGCGCGGCCTCTTTCATGCTTGGCAAACCACAGCAGAACTGGTGAGGGTGGGCGGTAACCCAGGAAGAGACCATGCCAAGTAATATTCAGGCCGTGCTGTGCGTGGTCGTTGCCGTCTTCTGCTTCAATCTCAATGACAGCCTGATGAAGTTCCTGTTCATGCGGGACCCTGTCTATGTGATTGTCAGCATTCGAGCGGTAATGGTGATGATCCTGCTCACCACCGCCATTCTGCTTCTGGTGCGACAGAATCCGCTCAAGGGGTTTCGCGACCGGGGCACTTTGCTGTTCGGCCTCGGCGAAGCGCTGGTCGCCATGCCCTACCTGACAGCACTGATGTTTCTTAGCCTGGGAGTATCGGCGGCACTGATCTTCACAGCCCCAATCATCACCACGGCTCTGGGCGCTATATTCCTGCGGGAGAGAGTGGGGGTTTTCCGCTGGGGTGCGGTCGTGCTGGGTTTTGCAGGGGTGATCCTGATTGCGTTGGGCGAGCCACTGACCCGGCAATTGGCTCCCGAGCTGGCGTTTTCTATCTATGGAGCTGCTGAGATCGACCAGAAAGGACCGCTGAACGGCGGGGCCTTGCGATGGGTCCTTCTGGCTCCCCTCTGTGCTGCGCTGGCCTTGTCCCTGAGGGATCTGGTGGCACGCGCCATCCCATCCAAACTGCCCACGGCTTACAATGCCGCCTACTCCGCCCTGTTCGTGTGTGGTGCTTCGCTGCTTGCGTTTGCAATCATTCCACGGCTGTTCCCTGAGACCTTCGAGCCCTTCATTCTGGGCCGCAGCTATTGGGGCGTAGTGACGGACTTCCAAGCGTCAACCTGGCTCAAACTCGCGGTGTCGTCGGCGCTGATTGCCACTGCCTATTATTTCTCAGCCCTGTCGCTGCGCATCGGGGAACTCAGTGTTATCAGCCCGTTCCGCTATGTGGGCCTGCCCGGTGCGATGGTGCTGGATGTGGTGCTGTTCCAGTCCGTGCCGCAATGGAACGAATACACTGGCGGGATTCTGATTGTGCTGGCTGGTATCGTCATCATTCTGCGCGAATCCCGCTCTGGTAAGCTCAGGCAACCACATTCGGCCAGTCGGCGCGGCTAAGTGCCTCTCACTGCGCGCTTGGCTTGATCGACACTCGGCGCTTCGGTTACACCAGAGAGATAGAGTCGATAGACAGACAGACCAAGCCACAGCCCCGCTGGGAGCGCGCCATGACCTACCAAAGCCCAACCCAAGATATTCAGTTTGCCCTGGAAACCCTCGCAAACCTCGAAAAGCTGGCTACCCTGCCCGGTCTGGAGGACGCCACCACTGACGTGGTTGCACAGATGATCGAAGAAGGCGGCAAGTTCTTCAGCGACGAGCTGGCCCCGACTAACTGGGACGCGGATCAGGCCGGGTGCAGCCTGGAAAACGGCGTGGTTCGGACCTACGAGAAGTTCCCCGAGCTCTACGCCCAGTACCGCGAAACCGGCTGGATCGGCGCGGCCTACGACCCGGAAATCGGCGGTCTTGGTCTGCCGTGGGCCGTGAACGCTGCGGGACAGGAAATGCTCTTTGCGGCCAATATGTCGTTTTCGCTCTGCCCGCTGCTGTCCCAAGGCGCCATTGAAGCCATTGAGGCCCACGGCTCTCCTGATCAGCGCGCCAAGTACCTCGAACGCCTGGTCACCGGTGAGTGGTCCGGCACCATGAACCTGACCGAACCCCACGCGGGTTCCGACGTGGGCGCGCTCAAGTCACGCGCAGAGCCCCAGCCCGACGGCACTTACCGGATTTTTGGGCAGAAGATCTACATCACCTTTGGCGAGCACGATATGGCGGACAACATCATCCACCTCGTTCTCGCCCGCACGCCGGGCGCACCAGCGGGAACCAAGGGCATTTCGCTGTTTATTGTGCCCAAGTTCCTGGTCAACGACGATGGCTCGCTGGGCGCACGCAATGACGCCAAGTGCATCAAACTCGAAGAAAAACTCGGCATCCACGCCAGCCCGACCTGTGTCATGCAATACGGCGATGATGACGGCGCGGTTGGCTACATGATTGGGCCAGAAAATGGCGGTATGGCGTGCATGTTCACCATGATGAACAACGCGCGACTGAGCGTGGGCATTCAGGGCCTGGGCATCGCAGAACGAGCCTATCAGCACGCGCTGGCTTACGCCAAGGACCGGGTGCAGTCGGCGAAAATTGGCGGCACCTCAAAAGACAGCGTGCGGATCATCGAACACCCGGACGTGCGCCGAAACCTGCTCCTGATGAAGTCGCAGATCGAAGCCTTTCGCGGTATGGCCTACCACGCCACCAGTCACATCGACATCGCCCGGCGCGCTGACGACAGGGATGAAGCCGCAAAAGCGCAGCGCCGCGTCGATCTGCTTACGCCGATCGTCAAGGGCTGGGGCACGGACATCGCCTGCGAGATTGCCTCAACGGGGGTGCAAATCCACGGCGGCATGGGCTTTGTCGAGGAAACTGGCGCGGCCCAGCATTACCGCGATGCCCGCATCCTGCCGATCTACGAAGGCACCAACGGCATTCAGGCGCTTGACCTGATCGGCCGCAAGCTTGCCCGCGATCGGGGCCGGTCGGTGGATGAGATGATGGCGGAGATGCAGGCTGTCGTTGATGCGCTTAACGCTGCTGACCACGTCACACTACGCGCCATCGCCGCGCGGCTGGCCCCAGCGATGGCAGACCTGCACGCGGCCTCAGATTATTTGCTGCAAACCGCGGGTGAGAACATGCCATCCGCGGCGGTCGGCGCGACACCGTACCTGACGCTATGGGGAACCGTGGCTGGGGGCTGGGTGATGGCAGCCGAGGCGCTGGAGGCGACCCGGCGGCTGGCCGACGGCGACGAGAATCAGGCCTTCCTCGAAACCAAGCTGGTCTCCGCCCGGTTCTTCGCCGATCAACTGCTGCCTCGCTCTTCCGGCCTGCTCGAAGCGGTTCGGTCGAGTACGGATGAAGTCATCGGTCTGGACGAGGCTGCTTTCTAAGCAGCTCAGAACGACGAAAAGCCGCCAGAAATCGATCTGCGCACTGGTTCTTGACGGGCGCTACCCTTAGGGTGGCGCCCATCTTGTTTTCGGGAGGACAGCCTTATGGCTCAAGCCGTCATGGCCATCGACCAGGGTACGACCAGCAGTCGCGCTATCCTGTTCGGTGCAGACTTCGACATTCTGGGGGTCGCGCAACAGGAATTCACCCAGTTTTACCCCAAATCCGGTTGGGTCGAACACGACGCGGGCGAAATCTGGGACTCAGTCTTGAACGTCGCCAAGCAGGCCCTGCGCGACGCCGGGCTGACGGCCAGCGATCTGGCGGCAATCGGCATCACCAACCAGCGGGAGACCGTGGTGCTGTGGGACCGTGCAACGGGCAAACCGGTGCATAAGGCCATCGTCTGGCAGGATCGCCGCACCGCCGACCTGTGCGCGGACCTCAAGGCGCAGGGCAAGGAAGCTATGGTGACGGCCAAAACCGGGCTGTTGCTCGATCCCTACTTCTCCGGCACCAAACTCAAATGGCTGCTGGACAATGTTCCGGGCGCGCGGGCGCGGGCACAGGCGGGGGAATTGGCCTTTGGCACTGTGGATACGTGGCTGCTGTACAAGCTGACCGGCGGCGCCGTTCACCGCACAGACGCCACCAATGCCTGCCGCACGCTGCTGTTCAACATCCACGACCAGGATTGGGACAGCGACCTGCTGACCATGCTCGATATTCCGGATGCCATCCTGCCTGAAGTTTGCGACAACGCAGCCGATTTCGGCACCACGGGGGTGCTGGGCGAAGGCTCTGCGGTGCCGGTGACGGCGATGGCGGGCGACCAACACGCGGCTGTAGTCGGCCAGGGCTGCTTCCAGCCCGGCATGCTCAAGTCCACCTATGGCACCGGGTGTTTTGCCGTGCTGAACACCGGCACGACGGCGATCGCTTCTGAAAACCGTCTGCTGACCACGCTGGCCTATCGGCTGAACGGGCAGCCCACTTACGCGCTGGAGGGTTCGATCTTCATCGCGGGTGCGGCGGTGCAGTGGTTGCGGGACGGTTTGGGCATCCTTGAACACGCTGCGCAGTCCGGCGCGATGGCAGATGGAGCGGATGAGGAGCAGGACGTGGTTCTGGTGCCAGCCTTCACCGGCATGGGCGCGCCACATTGGGACAGCGAGGCCCGCGGCGCGGTCTTTGGCCTGACACGAAACTCAGGTCCACGCGAATTCGCCCGCGCGGCGCTGGAAGCGGTATGCTTCCAGACCAACGACCTGCTGGCCGCGATGAAGGCAGACTGGAGCGATGCCAGCGACACGATCCTGCGCGTTGACGGCGGCATGACGGCCAGCGATTGGACCATGCAGTGCCTGGCTGACGTGCTCGATGCACCGGTTGAGCGCCCAGTGGTGACTGAAACCACGGCCTTGGGCGTGGCCTACCTCGCCGGTGCGCACGTTGGGTTCTATGGCGGGCAGGACACCTTTGCCCAGCGCTGGAAGCTCGACCGCAGTTTCACTCCGGCCTGGCCGTCCGATCGGCGGGAACGGAAAATCGCCCTGTGGAACGATGCGGTGAGTCGCACCTTGAGCAGTAGGAACTGAAGATGACTGACGAAGCAACGCCCCCAAAAGCCACCGTGAAACCACGACTGCGCGCCGGCAAGCCGCAGGAAGTGTCATCGGGCAAGGGCTACGACGAAAACTCCCCTGCGCAGGCCGCCACCGCACTGATCGGTGAGCGTGCCTCGGCCTTTGCGCAGAAGCTGACCCAGGGTCAGCGCATGCTGGTCCACGTGCTGGGCCACCCCGCGCCCTTCATCATGATCCGCCTTGCAGCAACCAGTTCGGAGCACGTCCTGATCGAGGGTTCTGACGACGATGGCCAAGCGGTCGAAATTCTCGCCAAACCTGACGCACTGGTCGTATCCTTCAGCGTTCAGGCCTTGTCCTAGAGCCACAAAAAAGGGGGCCCGCGAGGACCCCCTTGGTGGCTTGTTTAGAGCCCTAGGCGCTTACTTCTTTAGCGCGTCGCGAATTTCCTCAAGCAGAACTTCCTGACGAGGCGGCTCTGCGGGAGCGGCTGGCGCCTCCTCCTCTTTCTTTTTCATGCGGTTGTAGGTGCGCACGATCATGAACAGGACAAAGGCAATGATCAGGAACTGGATGATGGCGTTGATGAACACACCGTAGTTCAGGGTCGCCGCCCCGGCTTCCTGGGCGTCAGCCAGCGTTGCAAACTGGCCTGCACCCAAAACGATGAAGCGATTTGCAAAGTCGATGCCACCGGTCACCAAGCCGACGAGCGGCATGATGATGTCAGCAACAAACGACTTGATAATGGCGTTAAACGCAACGCCCATAACAAAAGCGACGGCAAGCTCGATGACATTGCCACGCTCAATAAACTCGCGAAATTCTTTAATCATCAGTCAGGATCTTCCTATACTTCCAATATGGTAGACCCGATTGTTTCCCGGGCCTCCAACCCGCGGTGCGCTTCTGCGACCTCGGCGAATGGCAGCCGCCGCCCGATGACAGGTTTGACGTCACCGGATCGAACGACATTGAACAGATCCCCCGCAACCCGATTAAGTTGCGCCCGAGAGGCAATATACGCGAAAAGAGTGGGCCTCTGCATGTACAAAGAGCCCCGAGAGGCCAGCATTGCAGGCGCAAATGTGGATATCGGGCCCGACGCGTTGCCGTAGGTGATGAAAAAGCCGAAAGGCTTGAGGCAATCCAGAGAGCCTTCCATGGTTGATTGACCCACGGAATCATAGACCACCGGCACGCCATCGCCGGAAAGTTCACGCACCTGCTCCACCCAATCATCGCTGCGGTAGTTGACGCAGTGGGTCGCACCGTGGTCCAGCGCCAGCTGGCATTTCTCCGCCGTTCCCGCTGTTCCGATCAGCCGCACGTTCAGCGCTTTAGCCCACTGACAAGCCAGCAGACCAACCCCACCCGCTGCGGCGTGGAACAGGCAGGTCTGACCGGGCTGGATGGCATAGGACTGCTTGAAGAGATACTGGACAGTCATGCCCTTGAGCATGATCGCGGCGGCGTCTTCGTTGGAAACTCCATCGGGCAGAACCACGACTTTGTCAGCAGCGATCAAGCGCTCTTCGGCGTAAGCGCCGTTGTTGACGTAGGCGACCCTATCGCCGACCTTGAAGCCGGTCACGCCCTCGCCCACGTCGGTGACGTGACCGGCACCTTCAGCCCCAAGAACAAACGGTGTGTCGGTGCCGTAAAGGCCTTCGCGGAAATACACGTCAATGTAGTTCAGACCAATGTGGGTATTGCGAATGCGCAGCTCGCCAGGGCCGGGCATGCCGACGTCACGGTCTTCTATGGTGAGCGCTTCCAGGCCACCTGTTTGGCGAATAATAACGGCTTTACTCATTGGTTTTCCCCTCCAAAAATTAGGAATTTTGCCTGAACTCGGCGTCTTGAACCCGATATTGCCCCAAAGCATGGGCATAAAAAAGCTTCAGCAGCCCTGTTCCCGGTTGCAACTTCAGCGTTTTACACCGAAAAGATATGGGAACCTCATTATGCGTTCTGCGCGGACCTTAGTCATTGAGACCCTATGCTTGAAACCGATCCCCGAAAGCCCATCGGGCCTTCCGTCTTGAAAATTGCTGCTGCCTTTTTGATCCTGACCCTTGTCATCACGGCGCTGGCAATGGGTCGTCCTTTCCTGCTGCCCTTGGTTCTGGCGCTCGTGGTCTGGTACGTCATCGCCAGCCTGCGCGACGTTATGGCCAGCCTGCGCGTCGGCAACTTCAGCCTGCCGCGCTGGGTCTCGCTGCTGCTGTCTATGTCGATTATCGGCTCCATTGCCTACTTTGTGGTCAACATCGTTCTGACGAGCTTTGCCTCGTTGATTGGGGATTTCCCGACCTACGTAGCCGATGCCAACCGCCTGCTGGCGCTGGTACAGGGCCTGCTGCCCGAAGGGGTGACGCTAGACATCAACCTGCAAAACCAATTCGACCGCATTTTGGGAATTGCCAATAACTTTGCTGGACAGCTGCGTCTGGTGACCCAGAACCTGGTGATCGTGGTGATCTACGTGGCGTTCATGCTGGTCGAAGATCAGCGCTTCAACTCCAAACTTCGCCATCTTTTCCCGAACGAAGACGACTATGCGCGCGCGCGTCAGATGCTGGGCGCGATCAGCCGCAAGATCCAGGCTTACCTGACCGTCAAAACCCTGATGAGCCTGATCACGGCGATACTCGCTTACATCATTCTGCTGGTGTTCGACATCAACTACGCCCCAGTTTGGGCCATGCTGGTGTTCTTCCTCAACTTCATCCCGGTGGTGGGGTCGATTATCGCCGTAATGCTGCCCGTGGCCATGGCGGTCCTGCAATTCTGGGACGTGAGCCCTTGGGTGATCCTGATCGTTACAGGTTTACTCATCGCCGTTCAGCAATTTGTTGGCTCCATCCTCGAACCACGCTTTCTGGGGTCATCGCTCAACCTGTCGCCGCTGATCATTTTGGTCGCCCTGTCGTTCTGGGGCTTCCTGTGGGGGCCGGTGGGCATGCTGATTTCGGTTCCCGTGACCGTGATGATGGCCATCATCTTCGCCGCCGTGCCTGCGACCCGTTGGATCGCGGTCCTGCTCAGCCAGAATGGCGACAGCGTGGAAGAAGAATTTGGTCCGATCGTCATGCCGACCGCAACCCGCTCGGAAAAACCATAAACCCGGCCAAAACCGGTAGTGCTGCCCCGAAGCACACCAAAGCCAGCGACCTAAGCCCCTTGAGCCGAGCCGTGCCGTGGTCCATCTTCAAGACATGAGCGATCCCATCATCCTGTCAGACCGCGCCGTGCTCGCCATTTCCGGCGAGGACCGGCATTCCTTTCTCAACACGCTACTCAGCGCCGACGTTGCCGAAGTCGAGGGCGCAGCGCGCTTTGCTGCTTTGCTGTCGCCGCAAGGGAAGTTGCTGGCCGATATCCTGTGTCTGACCGAGGCTGACCGGGTCCTCATTGACTATCCAACCCACAGCGATTTCGCCAAGCGCCTGCGCATGTACAAGCTGCGCGCAGCCGTGACGCTGGACCTGCTCGATGATTGGTCAGTGGGGGTCAGTCTTGATAGCAGGACCGCCGCCGACGATCCCCAAGCCGCCTTTGCAGATCCCCGTGCCAAAACCCTGGGGCACCGGATTTTCGCGCCTGCGCTCGTGGGATCTCGCGACCGTACAGCCTATGACCGCGCCCGGATCGCTGCCGTGGTACCCGAAGGCCCAACCGATCTTGAACCCAACAAAGCCCTGCTGCTGGAAAACGCATTTGAGCGGCTGGGCGGTGTGGATTTTCGCAAGGGTTGCTTTGTGGGTCAGGAAGTAACCGCGCGCATGAAGTACCGCAATTTGGGCAAAAAGCGGCTCATGGCGATCAGGTGCGATGGTGCCTTGGAAACGGGTGAGGCGATCATGGCAGGGGAGCGGACTGCCGGCACCGTGCTAACAGCCACAAACGGCGAAGCGCTCGCCCTGATCCGGCATGAGTTTGCCGATAAACCGCTCACCATTAGCGGCCAGAACGCCCACATTACAGCTGACCCGGACGCAGACGCAAAACCGCTTGCCTGAGAATGAACCTGGACCGGTTCGTGGGTCCGGGGGATGGGCTCAGGGATAGAGGGGAGACTGTGTCCAGGGGGCCTGCGCGCTGGCGCGGGTCAATCGCACGCGTTCGTGCAGGCGATAGTCCCCGGCCCGCCAGAACTCCAGCGCTAAAGGACGGAGCACGAAGCCGCCCCAGTAGACGGGCTTTGAGAAAGTCTCCTGCCCTTCAAATTCTGCTTCGAAGCCCTGGATGCGGTCCTCAAGGGCTTCACGGTTGGGCAAGGGCTGCGACTGCAGGCTAGCCCACGCCCCGATCCGCGACCCGCGCGGGCGTGTGTCGTAATAGGCTTGTGACTGCGCAGGGTCGAGTGGCTCAACGGGCCCTTCGATGCGCACCTGACGTTCGAGTGTCTTCCAATGAAACAGAGCGGCTGCGCGCGGATTGTTGCTCAGCGCCTGACCCTTGCGGCTGTCATAGTTGGTGAAAAACCGAAACCCCTGCGCGTCATGCCCCTTGAGCAGCACAATCCGGTTGCTCAACGTGCCATCGGCGTCGACCGTCGCCAAAGACATAGCGTTGGGGTCGTTGGGTTCGGAGTGGACTGCGTCAGCCAGCCACTGATCAAAGAGCGCAAAGGGGTCGTGGACGGTAAAACTCATGGACTTCTTCTTTGTTGGCGGGGTTCAACCCTTAACCTGTCACAAAAACCGGACGGGAACAGGGGTGCGTCAGCCTGCGCCGCGCTTCCACGATTGCGCCGGTGATGCTGCGCCGGATTCTCGCTGCCAAGACCGCTGGGGCGGCACCGGCAACAGCCATTCTGGATGGGTGCTGTGGGACGAATCGGGCACGTCATCCACTGCGTCCGCTGTCTCCTTCGCCTCTCCAAGGGCGTCAGGTTCAGGCGCAGGATCAAGCATTGGGTCAAGTTGCGGATCTCGGGCTGGCACGGTCCCGGCTTTCCAGGTCCCTTGCGGCGGTACAGCCTCAGCCATGCCTGCCTGAACAAAAGCAGGCTTGGGCCGGGCGCGATCTGCAGCTCGGGCCACAGCGGCCGCTTGCGCCGCCGCCGCACTGCGTCGCCAAACCGCCAGGGGGGCGACCATTTCGACCGCCATTGGCGGCTCACCCGAGAGCAAGTGGTCGATTTCCTCCCGCACCGCGGCCAAGGGCGAAGCATCGCCAAGTTTCAACGGTGCCGGTTCGCTCACGGCGAGCGCTTCCCCGTCAAACTCACCCTCAGCCACCGACGAAACCAGCACCGAACCGCTTTCGTCCGGATCCACAGGCGCAGGCGCTGCTGGCAGGTCTCTGTCCTGATTATCGGCGGCAACAGGGACGATCCGCATGGCGCTGGTCAGGTCCAGCGCAACGCCGTCGGCCGGGTCTTTGTATTCGTCCGGATCGAGCACGGCGGAGGGGCCAGACTGCACGTCCAGCACCATGCCTTCATCCACCACCGTTTCCACAAAAACGTAGGATTCGTCTCCCTTGGCCGGGCCACCATTATCGCCCGAGGTGCGATCGACCACCTGCGCGATGGGTTCGAACACGCGAGAGGAGGCAAAGGCATCCTGCTCGCCCAGGCGGTAGTCCACGTCCGTCACGGCGAGCAAGGGCTCACCGATGGGCCGATTCAGGTCGTCTTCATCGCGGAACAGACTTAGGAGGTTTTGGGTCTGGCTCAGGTGTTCCCGCTCCGCCAGTTCACCAATGATGTCTTCGTTTGACCGCCCGTGCAGACCCGGTAACGGGTCGAGGTTGGTGCCCATGGCCCGCGACAAGTCGTGCAGACTGAGTGTTTCCAGATCATTCTTAATCGCCCAGCGCCGCGGTGGCCTGCTGCCATCGTCGCTGTAGTCAACAATCCCAGACCGACGCAGGCGATCGAGGGCGTAGGTCACCATGGCCAAGGGTGCTGCCTGCGCCCTTGCCAAGTCTTCGATCTGAGCCCAGCGCTTGGCGCGGGTTTGTGCTTCCAAATCCCGGACCAGGCCAAGGGCGAAATCCAGCTGCTCACCCCGATTGGCGCGGTTGAAGCGCTCGATGGGATCATGGCGGCGCGAAATGGCGACGGCCAGCTGAGACCCCGCCAACACAATCGACCAGGCCACAAACAGCAGCACCGACAGGGACACCAGCGCACGGAAAGGCGAGGTCTCCCCGGCGGGAAGGGAGCGCACGCCCGGTATCCACTCGATAGCAATGGTCACCAGACACAGCCCAACCGCCGCGCACAACGCCCCGAGGATGACGGAAGGAATGGCTGGTTCACGCACGGAAAACGTCAGGTAGACCACGCAGAGAGCCGCGCACAGCACCACGACGGCGATCAGGGCCACCAGTGCACCAACAATCGCGGGCGACTCTCTAACTTCGACGATGAGAGCGCCGAAAAACATCATCAGAAACCCGACGATCAGCGGCAAGGACCCCCACAGCAAGGCCAATAGCAGCCAGCGGCGGCTTGGGATGTCGTCATAGACTGACTGATACCACTGTCGGCTCCCCGCTGCGCGCACCAGAGCCGCCAGCCCGAGCATCAGCACCGTACCGATCGCAAATGCCTCAATGCCAAAGCGCTGGTCGGTTGGGCTGAGCACGGACACCAGCGGCTGGACCCAGCGGCTAACGACCGCCAGCGCACTGGCCAGCGGACCGTGGTCCAGAACGACGAGAATCGATGGATTGTCCGAAAAGCCCGTCGCCGCACCCAGCAGATACAAGCCCGGAACGCCCAGGACCAGCGTTGCCAGCGTCAGCACCGCAGCCCATATCGGCATGAGTCGGCTCAGGTATTCCCGCCGAGCCCGCGCCACCATACCCCGCCACGAGCGATCCGTATCGCGCGCACCGATGGGTGTTTCAAAGGCTTCAAACATGGTCAAGGACGCGGTACCTCGGTTGTGATTGGCTTCCTCTTACCAAATCGAGCATCGGACGCCTAGCGTGCGCGCTGGTCAATGTGTGTACTGATTGGTAGACTCCAGAGGATTGGTTTTGTGAAAAGGAAAACCGGATGAGCACGGGCGTTCTCGCAGGTAAACGCGGCCTAATCATGGGCGTGGCAAATGACAAGTCTATCGCATGGGGCATCGCCCAGTCTGCGGCCCGCGAAGGCGCGGAACTGGCGTTCTCTTATCAGGGTGATGTGCTGGAAAAGCGGGTGCGTCCGCTGGCCGAGCAAGTCGGGGCTGAAATGCTAACCTGTGATGTCACGGACGATGCATCCATCGACGCGCTGTTCAACGCGCTGGAGGCAAAATGGGGCAAACTTGACTTCGTCGTGCATGCCATTGGCTTTTCCAACAAGGACGAGCTCAAGGGCGAATATCTGAACACCTCACGCGAAAACTTCGCGCTGACCATGGATATTTCGGTGTACTCCTTCACCGCCGTGGCCCAGCGCGCAGCGCCGCTGATGAACGAAGGTGGCTCGCTGGTGACCTTGACCTACCAGGGCGCGGTTAAGGTTGTACCGAATTACAACGTCATGGGCGTGGCCAAGGCAGCTTTGGAGGCTTCAGTACTCTATCTGGCGGCCGATTTCGGGCCCAAGGGCGTGCGCGTCAATGGCCTCTCCGCCGGCCCCGTGCGCACGCTGGCCGCCTCTGGTATCGGCGATTTCCGCACCATGCTGAAATGGAACGAACTCAACGCGCCGCTGCGCCGCAACGTGACGATTCAGGACGTCGGCGATGCTTGCCTCTATCTGGTTTCGCCTTGGTCGAACGGCGTGACGGGTGAAATTCACTACGTCGATGGTGGTGCGAATATCAATGGCATGATTGCCATGGACAAGGCAGGCGAGCTGGGCGAATTGCTCACCGATACCGCTGCCAAAAAGGGTTAAAGGACCACCATGGCCGGAAACTCCTTCGGAACCCAGCTTCGCTTCACCACATTCGGCGAGAGCCATGGATCGCAAATTGGCTGTGTTGTCGATGGCGTTCCGGCCGGACTGAGCCTGAGTGAGGCAGACATCCAGCCCGATCTGGACCGCCGCAAGCCTGGCACCAGCAAATACGTCACCCAGCGCCGGGAAAGCGATGAAGTCACCATCACCTCTGGCGTGTTCGAAGGCCGGACCACCGGTACGCCTATCGGACTGATCATTCACAATGGTGATCAGCGCTCGAAGGACTATGGTGAGATCAAAGACCAGTTCCGGCCCGGTCACGCAGACTTCACCTACTGGCAGAAATATGGCGTGCGTGATTATCGCGGCGGGGGCCGGTCCTCGGCCCGTGAAACCGCCATGCGGGTGGCTGCAGGGGCCATTGCCAAGCGCATTCTGACCGAAATCTGTCCGCAGCCCGTCGCCGTTCGCGGTGCCATGGTCACCATGGGCAGCCTGGGCATCGATCGCGCTAACTGGCAGTGGGACAGCGTCGCCTCAAACGCCTTTTTCTGCCCTGACGCCCAGGCGGCTGACGCCTGGGCGGTGGAGTTGGACCGTTTGCGCAAGGACGGAAACTCGGCTGGCGGGGTCATCGAGGTGGTGGCCGATGGCATCCCAGCAGGTCTTGGCGCGCCTGTGTACAGCAAACTCGACAGCGACCTGGCGGCTGCTTTGATGTCGATCAACGCAGCCAAGGGCGTTGAAATCGGTGATGGCTTTGCGGCGGCTGCGCTCAACGGCGTCGGCAATGCGGACGAAATGGGCGTCGATAATAACGGTAAGCCGACCTTCGCCAGCAACCACGCAGGCGGCATCTTGGGCGGCATTTCGACCGGGCAGCCTGTGGTGGCACGCCTGGCCATTAAGCCAACCTCGTCGATCCTGACCCCACGCGCCTCGATCAACCGCTTTGGCGAGCCGGTGTCTGTCGTAACAAAAGGCCGCCACGACCCTTGCGTTGCCATTCGGGGCGTTCCGGTTGCTGAGGCCATGGTCGCCATTGTCCTCGCTGACCATCTGCTGCAAGCTCGTGCAGAAGGCGTCCCACTGACGCCGCGCACTTGGGATTCACGAGAAGACTGAAAACTGCCATGAAAATGAAGCGCTTGGGCCGGACCGATATGATGGTGTCCGAACTGTGTCTGGGAACCATGACCTGGGGGCAGCAAAACACGTTGGAAGAAGGTCACGCGCAAATGGACTGGGCACAGGCCAACGGCGTCAATTTCTTTGACGTTGCTGAAATGTACCCCAGCGCGCCAACCGCTGATACCTGTGGACGCACTGAAGAAATCATCGGCGAATGGTTTACCCGCTCGGGCAAGCGCGCCGATACCATTCTCGCCACCAAGGTCGCGGGACCGGATGACAAGCTGACGTGGATCCGTGAAGGCAAGTCGATTTTCGACGCCAAGAACATTCGTGTCGCTATCGAAGGCTCCCTGCGCCGCCTGCAAACCGACTACATCGACCTTTACCAGCTGCACTGGCCAGATCGCGGCTGGACCCACTTTCGCAAGTACGGGCAGACCAAACCCAATCCCGATCGCGGTGCCGACCGGGCGGAAACGCTCGAGACGCTCGATGCGCTGGTTCAGGAAGGCAAAATTCGCGCCTGGGGTGTGTCCAACGACAGTCCCTGGGGGACCATGGACTGGGTGCGCCGCTGCGAAAATACGGGCAAGACCCGGCTCGCGTCGATCCAGAACCCCTATAGCCTGCTCAACCGCGTGTTCGACGGCGGCAACGCCGAGATTTCGATGAACGAGGACGTATCTCTGCTGGCCTATTCACCCCTGGCGGCGGGGCATCTGAGCGGGAAGTACCTACGCGGTCAACGGCCCGAAGGCTCCCGCCTTGCGCTCTGGCCCAAGCGGTCGGGCTACACGGGTGAAAACGGGGTGGCGGCGACGGAAAAGTACGTGGCACTGGCCCAGAAACATGGTCTAGACCCCTCGATCATGGCCCATGCTTTTGTCTACATGCAGCCTTTTATGACCTCCAGCATCGTTGGCGGAACCTCGATCCCTCAGCTCGAAGTCGCGCTGGAAGCAACAACAGTGACGCTCAGTGACGAGGTTCTGGCCGAGATCGACGTGCTGCACCGCCTGCACACCTATCCCTGTCCTTAACCATTGAGAGACAGACAGGAGCTTGGCAAGCATGCTGCGGCTGTTCCTCGGACTTACGTTTAACAGCGGTTACACGCGTCGACTTTGCACCCTGATGGAAGGCGTCGATGGCGTGCATTGGCAGCCGCAGGATAACCTGCACCTGACACTGCGGTTTCTGGGTGATGTCTCTTTGGACGACGCCGAAGACCTCGATGCCCAGCTTGCCCGGATCACGGCACCGGCTTTTGACCTGGCGCTACAGGGCGTGGGTTGGTTCGGAATTGGTGACCGGGTCCAAAACCTGCACGCGCTCAGCCGCCCTGACCCCATTCTAGACGGGCTGAAACGGCAAGTGGACCGGGCCTGTCAGCACGCCGGTTTCGCGCCGGAACAGCGGAAATTCAAACCCCATATCACCCTGGCCCGCTCCCGCGCTGTCCGGCTAGAGAGCGCTCAGACGTGGCTGGCCGACCACGTCGATTTCCGGCTGAACATGGGGGATGTCGAGGCCTTTCACATGATCTCCAGCCACTCCAGCGGCGCGGGTCGTGCGTACCGGGTGGAGGCGTCTTACCCGCTCACTCAGATGTGGGCTTAACCGCCACCGCCGCCGGCTTCTGGCGATGTCGCGATTCGCGCCAGGCAGTGACCAACCCGGCGAGCGTTATCAGCGACACACCGAACCAAATGCCCGCCGGCGGGATCAGGCCTTGGGTCATCCACGCCAGTCCGGTCGCAAACAAGATGCTGACGTACTCCAGCGACCCAGCCACAGACGCCGGGGCCGAGCGATAGGCGATGTTAAGCGATTGCGCAGCGGCCAGTGAGCACACGGCCAGGAGCACGAACTGCCACCAATGCGCGCCCCAATCCAGCGGCACCCGCTCACCAAACAGCACCCACAGTGGAATGATGGTTGCCAGTGAAGCGATAGCGCCGACGTAGGTGATTGACAGGGCAGGCAGCCCTGGCGGCAGATAGCGCACGGCAATCATATAAAAAGCGAAAAGGATCGCCGCGCCGACGGGCATGAGACTGTAAAGTGCGGTCAGCCAGATCGGCTGGGACGTCAGGGCAACCCACTCGTCGCCCTTGGCCATCCACAGCGCCACCTGCACCAGCACCACTCCCAAAAACCCCACCAGCACAGCACCCCAGCGCCATGGCCCAGTTTTCTCACCCAGCAGCACGGCGGCCAGAATGGTCAGCACAATAGGATAGGTGAACACCAGCGCCGTGGCCGAACCCTGATCCAACAATTTAAAGGAGGAAAACATCAGAAAGCCCATGGGAATCAGAACGATCCCGCGAACAATCACAATGCCACGGCCCCGATAGTTGGGGAAAATGCTCTCGCGTCGGAGTAAGGCCAGCGCAACCAGAAACATCACTCCGGCCACGTTACGGATCAGCTGGGTTTCAATCACCCCGTAAGTCAGGCGCAAATTGTAGGCGACGGCGTCCATAATCGCCAACACCAGCGCAGCGGTCAGGGCGGCGACAATGCCGATAATGATGCGTCCATCAGTGCCACGGTTAGGTTTGGTGGTTGATGACTGATTCGGGGTGTTTGCCTGTGGGTTGACCATGGTTTTCCGTCTGCGCTGTGGAGGAGCGCATCGTGGACTTCACCCGCTATGCGGCGACGCTGGCTCGTACTCTTACCAGGATATCAGCGCAGCACTGTTCAAGTTGGTCAAGGGCTCTGTCATAGGCAGCCTGTCCCAGTCCCCAAGGGTCATCGATATCGATGGTCCCTAGATAGGGTGAAAAGGCTGTTGCCAGCAGAATTTGCGCCTGATCAGCGCTGCGGCGACGCTCGCGCAGGGCACGTTGGTGCTCGCGCGTCATACAGATGATCCAGTCGAAATTATCGAAGTCAGCGCTTGTGACCGGGCGAGAGCGTAAGTCTCCGATGAAGTAGCCCCGGGTCGCTGCCGCAATTTGACCCTCCGGCGTAGGCTCTTCACCTTCGTGCCACCGGGTCATGCCAGCGGAATCCACGCTCAGGCGGTCACCGACGCCCCAAAGATCCGCCTGCGCGCGCAGCATCCCCTCCGCCATGGGAGAGCGACAAATATTCCCCGTACATACAAAAAGCACACTCAGCATTGAGGTCCCCGAACCACTCATACACTTTGCCTAATTGGGCGATATTATGCGGGAGTAATCGGTTTTTGTCGCTTCACAAAGGGTCTGCTGTGGGTAATTCGGTGCGAAAACCTGTGGGTAAGTCACAATTCGTCATAAAACCTTAACCCTTTGGGGTTAATACGTTCTTGGAGCCTCAACACTTCGTGTGCCGTTGGGCGAAATTGAGACACGGGCGTTGGGCTCGTCACCGTTCATATCGTAGATGACCCGGTAATTCAGAACGTAGTCTGGGTCCGGCAACGCCACTGACTTAGACACCCCTTCCCCTTCCGTCGACGTTACCACTGCGGTGCTATCAGAACTGGCCACGTCCTGCCCTATTGGCAACGTTTGACACTCCACATAGATGTTCCGGTTGCCAGAGCCCCAGTCCAGCTCGCGTTCTGTCCGCAAAACTGGCCTGTCACCGCAGAGCTCACGGGCCAGCAGCGGTAGGGCCAGTGACAGGTCGCTGGTGTGAGATATTGAGATCCCGGACAGGGATTTGAACACGATCAGATAGGTCGGACTTTCAAAATTGAACTTTGCAGCAGCGTAGTTGACAGAAGCTTCAACATTCTCCGCTTCGTAGAGCGGAGCGTTGGCAATGTTATAAGCTCGGAAAAGGGTCTCCTGACCCTCTAGATCGGTCATTTCACGCACGTAGATCAGCGTCGCGCCGGGCAGGTTCGAGACCGCCTGACACCCACTGACGACGAGCGCCGTTCCCATCAATACCAGGATCGCTGACCAAAGCCGCTGCATGTCAAAACCCCTCTTGCCCCAAAGTTCAATTCGCTATGAACTTATTTGCACCTTGATAGCACGCCCAAGGACGTCGGTCAGGCGTTGGGGCCGATTTTCTGTCTCAGCTCGCCTCTGGCTTCAATTTGCGGTGCCTGAGAATGTGTTCATAGTCGGCGTCGTAGAGCGCAGAATCTGGGAATTCAGCCTCGCCCAGAACTGAACCCACGAAAATAATCGCCGTTCTCGTGATCTTAGCCTCACGAACCCGTTCGCGGATGGTTGACAGCGTACCATGGATGAACTGCTCGTCTGGCCAGCCAACCCGGTAAGCAACCACGCAGGGGCAGTCTTCGCCGTAGTAGGGGATCAACCGACGCTGGATGTCGCGCAGGTAACGGATGCTCAGATGCAGCGCCAGCGTCGAGCGGGTTTCGGCGAAGTTTTCCAAGGTTTCATGCTCGGGCATGTCGGTCGCCTGCCCGGCCACACGGGTCAGGATGATCGACTGTGACACCGTTGGCAGCGTCAGCTCGACCCCCAGCGTCGCCGCCGCCGCCGTATAGGCCGATACCCCCGGCGTGATGGCGTAGGGAATGTCCAGCGCCCGCAACCGCCGCGCTTGCTCTGCCACTGCGCCATAGAGCGAAGGATCGCCCGAGTGCACGCGGGCAACCCGCTTTCCGTCACGATGGGCCTGGACCATGATGTCCATAATCTCATCCAGCGCCATGGGAGCCGAATCGCGGATATCTGCGCCCTGGGAGGCGTGAATCAGCACGCCTTCGGGCACCAGAGAACCGGCGTACAGCACCACGTCCGCCGCCGCGATAAGGTCGCGGCCACGCAGCGTCAGCAAATCTGGCGAACCGGGTCCGGCGCCGATGAAATCAATGGGGTGGGTCATGCGCGGTGATCCTCTCCACGGCTCAAGTAGCCGCGGGGTGTGTAAAGGCTGATGGGGCCGTTTTTGACAGGTTGATACCGCCGGGTGATCGAAGAGCCAACCAGCACCATGCAAAACATATCCACCTCTGCCGGGTCCAGCTCGCCCAGTGTACGGTGGGCAAAGGTCTCTTCCGCTCGCCCGATTTGTCGGCAAATCACTACCGGCGTTTCCGGGGGACGGTTTTCAAGCAGGATATCGCGCCCGGCGCCAAGCTGCCAATCGCGCTTGCGGCTTACGGGGTTATAGAAACACACCACAAAGTCCGCCATCGATGCCCCTTTCAGCCGTCGCTCAATCACGCTCCAGGGCGTCATCAGGTTCGACAGCGATATCGCGCAAAAGTCGTGGCCCAGCGGTGCGCCCAGCCGAGCGGCCGCGCCGAACATGGCGCTGATACCCGGATTGGCGATGATTTCAACGCCTTTGATCGCCCGGTCATCTGCGCGATCGGCGAGTTCATAGACCAACGCACCCATGGCATAGACCCCGGCATCGCCGGAACAGATCAGCGCGACTGACTGACCCTGCGCTGCCAGATCAAGGGCAAACTGACAGCGGCGCTCTTCTTCGCCCAGATCAAAGGTGTGCACCTGCTGGTGGGGCAAGGGTTGGACCTGATCGGTATAGTAGGTGTAGCCGACCAAATGGTCCGCCCCGCGCAGAACCGCATCGGTCCCGGCAAGCCGCCAGTCTTCACGACCCGGTCCCAGCCCGACCAGCTGCACCTGCCCGCGCGCCTGTCCGGCGGTAAAGGCCCTAAGCGGGTGCGGGGCCTGTGCGACGGCAACTGTGCCGATGCCGAATTTCTGCTTTTCAAGCACCAAAGTCGCGCCCTGGCCGGCGCCAAGCAGTGCAGCGGCTTCACTCACCGACGGCGTGCCGATTTCGGCGCGCACCACCTGAGATGGGTTCGGGGTGGCGATGGCGGCAAGCGCGTCTGCCTCAAAGAACCTCAGCGGCACGCCGCCCAGTGCATCACAAAGCGCGGCAAGCGCCGGCTCATCCTGCTTGAGGGTCACGCTGGCGATACCGGCGATTCGGGACGGGTGCAGACCGGCGGCGGCAAGCTGTTCTTGAACGGCCCGAACCAGCAGCTCAGCATCTGCCCCGCGCTCGCAGCCGACACCAACCACCAGATCAGTGCGCGCATAGACCAGAGTCCCTTCAGAAGGCTCCCCTTCCGTGCCCAGTGACAGGGTCGAACTCGGGTCGGTGCTCCCCGGCGCGTCACTGCGCAGCGGCCAGTCGCCACGGATGGCGATGGAAGCATCAGACGACTGCGCCAAAGCTTTCTGGAACGCGCTGGCGTGCTCTGGATTCAGCAGCCGGAAACCCGGCGCTGGGTCTTCGACAGGGGCGCCCAGTCGTGCATCCGTCGCCGTGCTGATCAGGGCAAAGCCGCTCGCAGCCTCCGCCAATTCGAGCGCCAGAACGTTGGCGCCGTGATGCCCGCCCAGCAGCGGAACAAAATCGCCGGTTTCGGTCATCAGCAAAACCGGCGGTTCGGTGTGCTTGTCGGCGAGCAGGGGCGCTGTCAGGCGGATCAAGATCCCGGCTGCACACAGGCCCACAATGGGCCGCCCGGTCCGAAACGCCTGCCGCACAGCATCAGCGAAACCGCTGCCGGCCAGAACCTCCCCTGCGCCAAAACCATCTCGCACGGCGCAGAGCGCCGCTTCGTGCCGGGCCAGTGGTGAGGCGAACAGCGTGTCTTGAGGCCTAAAGGACATGCGCACCTCCGCGTCGATGGACCAGAACCATGGAGAAATAGGGCGCACGGTCTTCGTCCAGTTCCAAAAGCGGGACGACCCGCTGGTTGGGCAGACTGGCGCGTTCCACGTACACCGCGTGCCCCAGCAAACCCGCCTCAGACAGCAGCGCCTTGAGCCGCCCCAGATGCCGGCCAACTTTCATGAAAGCCAGCGCTTCGGCATCGGCGATCTGCTGGCGCAGAGCCTCGTCTCCCAGCGTGGCTGGCAGCACTCTGAATGCATCATTGCGCGCGACCAGCGGCCAACCCGCGACTGCGGCACAGGCCATGACCGAAGACACGCCCGGCACCACTGTCATCGGAAATGCGCCGTTGAGCCGGCCGAACAGATACATGAATGAGCCGTAAAACATCGGGTCGCCCTCGCACAACACAGCAACGTCGCGCCCGGCCTGGACGTGCTCGCGGATGGCTTCCGCGCCGCGATCGTAGACGTCTTGCGCGGGGAAACGTTCCGCCACCATGGGCATGACAAGGGGGATTTCGGCCTTGGCGGCCAAGCCCTCTAAATGAGGTTCGACGATCGCGCGTGCAAAGCTTGGCACCCCCTCGGCCGCCGCGTATGCGAGTACGGGCGCAGCCCGAATAATGCGCAGCGCCTTGAGTGTCAGGAGCTCGGGGTCGCCGGGGCCAACGCCCACACCGTAGACAGTTCCAACAGCGGCATTCATGGCTTGCGGCCCACCCATTGCAAAACGGGCATGAGCGGGCGCAGGCCGGTGAACCGGCCTACGGCTTCGCCGCGTGTGATCGACAGTGTTGAAAAGTCGCCATGAGCCTGTTCACGCCACTGGGTCAAAACGGCTTGTCCTTCCAACGTAACGGCATTGGCGACGAGAACCCCACCGCTGTTCAACGCCTGCCAGGCGCCATCGAGCACGCCCTCCCGGCTCAACCCGCCCCCGACAAAAATGGCGTCGGGGGAAAAGCCAGCGCTTTGGTAGGCGTCGGGCGCGTGCTCGCCGCTGATGATAAACGGATCGCGCGGGTCGGTTCCCAGACCGAAGCGCGCCGCATTCCGGGCCATGAAACCACGGCGCTCGCCATGGGGTTCGATGGCGAAAACCTGTCCCGTGGGTCGTGAACGCAGCCACTCCAGGCCGATGGCCCCACTGCCCCCGCCGATATCCCACAACCCGCCACCTGGCGCTGACAGCAGGGCGCTGAGGCTGACGGCGCGGACTTCGCGCTTGGTGATTTTGCCGTCATGCTTGAAGGCGTCATCGGGCAGGCCAAAGGGCTCGCGCCGCAAACCGGGCCAAGCGAGCTTGGCGTCAGGGTCGGCCTCGACGGTCACCGCCCAGGTGGTGATGGGATCCACGGTCTCGGCCCACGCCCGCGCCAGCCCGTCGAGCCGGCTTTCCGCCCCACCATCCATTTGCGACAGCGCCGTAATCCGGCTTTCGCCCAGCCCCATCGCTGTCAGCGCCGGACCCAGGCGCAGCCCCAATTCACCATCGCCCAGGATCAACAACTGAGCACCCACCCGAGCCTGCACCAGCACGGCACCCAGCGGACGGCCATAGGCGGACAAGCACAGGGTCGATTGCTGTGCCCAACCCAGCCGGGCGCAGGCGCGGTCAAAGGCTGACGGCACAGGAAAGACTTCCAAAGCCGCCGTGCCGAACCACCGGACCAGCGAGCTTCCCACCCCAAA
>PAHJ01000074.1 GCA_002705565.1 Geminicoccus sp.
AGGCTCAAAAGAGAGATATTCTGTCGATCATGCAGCATTACCTTGATCATCACGCGACAACGCCGCTCGCGCAGGAGGTTGAACTAGCCATGGCCCCTCTTTGGCGGCACGGCTTCGGAAACCCTGCATCGGTAGAACATTCGCGAGGTTTGGCTGCGGCGGATCGCATTGATACAGCGCGCGGTCAAGTCGCTCAGGCGTTGGGCGCAGAGGCACGAGAAGTTGTGTTCACCTCTGGCGCGACGGAAGCGAACAATAT
This sequence comes from Geminicoccus sp., assembly GCA_002705565.1. Lineage (GTDB taxonomy): Bacteria > Pseudomonadota > Alphaproteobacteria > UBA7985 > UBA7985 > UBA7985. Next base: position 260 of record PAHJ01000074.1, read on the forward strand.
GGCAGTGTTAGGGGCGGCACGGTTTCGCAGACGGCACGAAAATCGAGACCATGTCATTGTCTTTGCTGCCGAGCACTCCTGTGTGCTTGGTGCAGCGCGAGCGCTGGGCGACGAAGGTTTTCGGATTACCGAACTGCCCATAACGTCTGAGGGTTTCGCAGACCTCGATGCCCTTGCCGAGGCTTTGAGTGACCGGACTGCTCTGGTCTGTCTGATGCTCGCCAACAATGAGGTTGGGACGCTACAGCCAATGCGCGCGGTAACAGAGCTAGCCCACGCCGCTGGCGCTTGGGTTCATAGTGATGCTGCGCAGGCTGTGGGAAAAGTGCCGGTGGACGTGCGTGCTCTGGACGTAGACCTGCTGTCACTGTCCGGTCACAAGCTATACGGCCCCATGGGTGTCGGTGCGCTATTTGTGCGGCGTCGGCCTCGCGTCCGGCTTGAACCCTTGGTGCACGGTGGCGGTCAGGAACGCGGCTTTCGGGCTGGAACGCTGCCACTGCCGCTGATTGTCGGTCTGGGTGAGGCCGTGGCGCTAACCCAACGATCCCTGGCGAGTGAGGCCCAGGCACACAGCGCACTGCGGGATACCCTGCTCAGTGAACTGGCTGACAGCGCAATTCCTTTCGTGATTAATGGATCCATGAAGCAACGCCTGCCCGGGAATGTCTCCCTGAGTTTCCCCACCCTGTCACGCGACACGCTATTTGCAGCGCTGGCCGATGCCGGTGTGGCGGCTTCCAGCGGTTCGGCTTGCTCTAGCCATGACGTCGCGCCCAGTCACGTTCTTACCGCCATGGGCGTTCCCGCTCAATTGGCGCAGCAGACGTTGAGGATTGGTCTGGGCCGAGGGTCAAGTCTGGCCGATATTCGCGCCTTGCTCTCGGCGCTTTCGTCTGCGTCACAAAGGGCGGTTTAGAGATGGCGCAGCTGGCGGATGATTGCTTTGCTTTCGGCGGTCGGTTAATCCCGCTCGAGGAGGCGCTTGAGTCTGCACGGTCCCTCTTCCCGCCGATCGACCAGAGCCAAACCCTGCCGCTCACGGCCGCGCTGGGGCGTGTTGCTGCTGAGACAATACAGGCTTCGCGCGCGGTGCCTCCGCATGACAATTCCGCAGTGGATGGCTATGCCGTGCGGCATGTAGACTTGAACACCTCAGAAGAAACCTTTCTGCCGCTCAATGGCTACGCAGCAGCAGGTGACACCCCGCGACCTTTGCCCCCCGGAACCGCGCGACGCATCCTCACCGGTGCCGCCATGCCCCCCGGCGGGGATACAGTATTCATGGACGAAGACGTTGACACTGACGGCGAAAAGGTACGCCTGCCTGCTGGTTTGTCTCAGGGTGCCAATGCACGACAGGCGGGCGAAGATGTTGCCATAGGGGCGAACGTTGTTGAGGCAGGACGACGCATCCAACCCGCCGATCTGGGGCTTTTGGCCAGCATTGGTCAGGAAACCATCTGCGTAAAACGACCCCTGCGCGTCGCTCTGTTTTCAACAGGTAACGAAGTCGCTGAGCCCGGTGAGACCTTGAAGCCAGGGCAGGTTTACGATGCAAACCGGGCTAGCCTGTACGCAATGCTACGGCAAGCTGGGGCTGAAATCATCGATTTGGGTATTTTGCCGGATCAAAAGGCCGCCATTGAAACCGCCTTTGTTCGTGCGCAGGAAACAGGCGCTGATTTAATCCTGACGTCTGGCGGCGTGTCAGCGGGCGATCATGATGTCGTTCGGCTGGTCCTCGAAGAGCGTGGTGAATTGTTGTTTTGGCGATTGGCGGTCAAGCCAGGTCGACCGATTGCGCTGGGAAGGTTCGAGCAAACACCGCTCATCGGGCTACCCGGCAACCCTGCTGCTGCGGCCGTGATGTTCTATGTCGCCGCCCTGCCCTTGATCCGCGCTCGCGAAGGCGCGCAGACCAGAACGCCTTATCGCATCCCCGTCACGCTGGATTTCACCCATCGCAAAAAGCCAAATCGCATCGAGTTTGTGCGGGTTCAAGTCCGGCCCGACAGCACCGGAACACTGGTTGCGCACAAGTTTCCCCGTGAAGGCGCTGGCATCCTGTCTTCGATTGCCTGGGCCGATGGCATGATTGCGCTAGAGCCCGACCGGCTGAGCGTCTCGCCGGGTGAAACAGGTTGGTTTACCGCCTTTGATTGGAGGGTCTCGGCTTGATGACGGACCAAGCACCCACAAAACTTCTTCCGGGGCGCGTTCTTGTGACGCTTGAGCCGCTCCTCAGCGCGGAGGAAAAGACTTCAATGACGGCGGGAAATCACCATATCGGGGGCGTATGTATGTTTGAGGGCCTCGTGCGTGAGTTCAGCGGCAATGGGGACGATAGCCTGACGCTGGAACACTATCCGGGGATGACAGAGCGCGCGCTCGAAGACATCCGTGAGGAAGCAGCCCGACGTTGGACACTACAAGGCCTGACGATCCTGCATCGGGTGGGACGGATGCTACCCGGCGACGTGATTGTCGCGGTCATCGCCTGCTCTCGTCACCGCCAAAATGCCTTTGACGCCTGTTCCTTCACCATGGATTTCCTGAAGACCGAAGCGCCGTTTTGGAAGTTGGAAGACGACGGACGCGGCAAGGCTGATTGGGTTGATGCCCGCGATAGCGACCACACAGCTCGGGACCGCTGGAAAGAGGCGTAACCCTAAAACCGAAACTTTGAGCCCGCAGAAAACTGCAACTCAAGACCGTAGGTTCTGACTTCACCATAAAAGGAAGTGCGAGCGTTGATCCGGGAGTCTACTCCCGCAGTCAGGTGCGCCCAGGGCAACGCAAACCCGCCGTAGTTGCTCAGAACATACACCAGGTCCAGCCCCCCGCCCACGTACGGCCGAACATCCGCGCCAGGGCGGCGAAACAGAAAGCTGGCGTCAAGGGACGGGACCAGCAGTACCCCTTCACCGAACGCGAAGGGGCTCACTACACCAACATCAAACTCAACTTGAAACCGGTCAAATTCCGCACCTAACCCGATCCGGGAGGTCAATGCTGCGGCTCCCTGATCCAGTGGCACCAGTGGAGGACCGATTAGAGCGAGACCTGCATCGCCGCTGATAAAGACGTCCTGCGCACGGGCCTGCCCAGCCCACAGGCTACAGAAGGTGATCAAGACTGCGAGGGGTAAGGCTCTGAAATTCATGATCTATTCGCCCTTGTATCGAATAGTCTCAAAGATGATCACTCTTTTAGACATTGTCAAGACCGGCGAATTTTCCGTCTAGGATGCAAGTTTTTCCAGATTGGTGAGCAGTGATATAATGGCCTTCTTCCGCTCGTCGTCGGTTTCGATTTTGCGCTTGAACACCAGTCGTTGATCGGGCCGGATGGACATGATTTGCGAGTTCGCGCGGATCCATGAAATCAGCTTATCGGGCTTAGAGAACTTGTCCTCACGGAAACCAACGACAATGCCCTTTGGCCCTACATCGAGCTTCTCAACCCGCGCTGCACGCGCCTTAATCTTGAATTCGACGGTCTTGAGCAGGTTCAGCACCGGCTCGGGTGGAGGCCCAAAACGGTCTTCAACCTCAGCAACAAACCCGTCGATCTCCTCTGCTTGCCGCAGCATTCCGACGCGCCGATAAAGGCCCAACCGAACATCGAGGGCTTCGACGTAATCTTCGGGGATATAGACGGCGATGCCAGTGTTGAGTACGGGCACCCAGTCGTCGTCCGGCTTGCGGCGCAATTCTCCGGTCGAAGGGTCCACCCCCAGCTCGTTAGCCAACTGGACTTCAGCAACTGCTTCTTCGAGCATTTGCTGATAGAGTTCGATGCCGACTTCTTTAATGTGCCCGGTCTGCTCTTCACCAACCAAATTTCCGGCGCCGCGAATATCCAGGTCATGCGATGCAAGCGTAAAGCCTGCGCCCAGGCTATCTAGGGTCTTCATCACGTCCAGCCGACGCTGTGCGTCCGCAGTCAGCTTGCGGCGGCCGTCGAAGGATAGATAGGCATAGCCTCGCAACTTGGACCGTCCAACGCGCCCCCGCAGCTGATAGAGCGCGGAAAGGCCGAACATATCGGCGCGATGAATGATCATTGTATTCACCGTTGGAATATCGATCCCGCTTTCAATGATATTCGTAGACACCAAAATGTCGAACTTGCGGTCGTAGAAAGCGTTCATGACGTCTTCGAGGTCAGTAGGTGGCAATTGACCGTGCGCCACAGCAACCTTCAACTCGGGCGCGATGTTTTGCAGCCGCTCGCGCATGGGGCCAAGATCTTTGACGCGCGGGCAGACAACATAGGACTGCCCGCCACGAAACTGTTCCCGCATCAGCGCTTCGCGCAGGATTACCCCATCCCACGGCATGATGAACGTACGCACCGCTAGTCGGTCGACGGGCGGCGTCGCGATCAGGGACAGGTCTTTCACGCCTGTCAGCGCCAATTGCAACGTCCGCGGAATTGGTGTTGCGGTCAGGGTGAGGACGTGGACGGTTTCCTTGAGCTTTTTCATCCGCTCCTTCTGTCGGACACCAAAGCGCTGTTCTTCGTCGATGACGAGCAGGCCCAAGTTGCCAAAGGTCAGGCTTTCGGCAAGCAAGGCGTGGGTGCCGATGACAATGTCGATCTCGCCCCGCTCCAGGGCTTCCTTGGTCGCGGCGGCATCCTTGGCGTTGACCAGCCGTGAGAGTTGAGCGATGCGGATGTTCAGATCTTTGAAGCGGTCTTGGAAGGTCTTGAAGTGCTGGCGCGCCAGCAAGGTCGTAGGCGCAACAATGGCCACCTGATGTCCTGCCATCGCCCCCACAAAGGCAGCCCGAATCGCGACTTCGGTTTTGCCAAAGCCAACATCGCCGCAAACCAGTCGATCCATGGGATGACCGGAAGCAAGATCGTCAATCACGTCCTCAATGGCGCTAAGCTGGTCGTCGGTCTCGCTGTAGGGGAAGGTCTGGGCGAACTCCTCCAGAACGCTTTCCGGTACGTCAATAATCTCGGATTTACGCAGTTTGCGTTCGGCGGCAATGCGCATGAGGTCGCGCGCGACCCGGGTGATCCGCTCTTTGACGCGCGCCTTTCGAGCCTGCCACGCGGCGCCGCCGAGCTTATCCAGCCCAACGCCTTCTCCCTCACCAAAGCGGCTGAGCACTTCGATGTTTTCGACGGGAACATAAAGCTTATCTCCACCACTGTATTCGATGTGGAGCACGTCATGGGCCGCGCCGGACAGGTCAATGGTCAGCAGGCCAATATAGCGGCCAATCCCGTGCTCGACATGAACCACGAGATCGCCGGTCGCTAACCCACTGACTTCAGTCAGGAAGTTGTCGGACTTCCGCCGCTTGCGCGGGCGAACGATGCGCTCGCCCAATATGTCCTGTTCGGTGTAGAGAGCAAAGCCGCCTGCCTCAAAACCACGCTCAAGCGGCAGCACGGCGTTGAACACGCGTCTTTGGTCCGACTGTGGATCCAGCCCATCCTCCCAACCGCGCAAGGGTTTGATGCCCTCCATCCCAGCTTCACCAAGGTTGCTGGCAAGGCGGTTGGCAGACCCTGCGCTCAGGCCCGCAATCACCACCGATTGTCCCTGCCCCAATGCCTTGTCTGAGCGGTCCCGGACAGCCGTGTAAATGTTACGGTCCGGGTCTTGCCGCGCGTCAGCGAAGGTTGGCAGGCTGCGGTAGGCGTGCCGTGCGAGGGCCAGATCAGTGCTCGCAGGAGCTGAGAAGCTGGTGAACTGCCAGCAGCGGTGACGGTCGGGGAAGGCGTTCCAGTCGTCTTCAGAAGCGTAGAGGCGTTCGGGCGTGATGGGTTTGTAGGAATGATCCTTCTTTTCCACCTCAAACACGGACTTCCGGGCCGAGTAAAAGTCGTGAACGGTCTCAAGCCGTGCATCCTTGGCCGGCACCACCTCGGGCTCGAAGATCAGCTCGGCGCCAAGCAGGTAGTCCGTCAACAGCGCCATTTTGTCGTGCAACAAAGGCAACCAATGATCCAGACCGGCGTAGAGACGCCCGGCGGAAACGCTCTCATAGAGCGGATCTTCACCCTTCACGCGTCCAAAAGCGTCGCGATACTCCGTGCGAAACTGCTCGATGCTGTCATCGTTAAGGACGAATTCGTGGACCGGCCCCAGAACCACGCCTTTGATCGGCTGGTCAGTGCGTTGGGTTAGTGGGTCGAAGGCGCGCACGCTTTCAATTTCATCACCAAAGAAATCCAGGCGCACTGGCGTTGGTCGGCCTGCTGGAAAAAAGTCGAGGATACCGCCACGGGGTGCAAACTCCCCCGGCTCCGTCACCGTTGAAACCCGCTGAAATCCAAGATTCAAGAGCCGCTGCTGTACCTCTTCAAAGCCGATCTCCTGCCCCGGGCGCAGGGTTAAGGAGAGCTTCCGGATAAAGTCTGGATGCGGCACGCGCTGCATCAGAGCGTTGATACCCGTGACCACCACCCGAGGGCGACCCTTGCTCGCGGGCCGGATTAAGCGTGCGAGTGTTGCCAGGCGCGTTGCAATCAGATCCGCCTTGGGCGAGACGCGGTCATAGGGCAAGCAATCCCAGGCGGGGAAGCGCAGGATTTCTGCCTCAGGCAAGCGGAATTTGAACAGCGAAGCGGCACGTGCCAGACGCTTATCATCCCGCGCAACGAACAGGATCGGCTTGCCGGTTTCCAAGGCTATATCAGCGGCAAGGAAGGCCTCTGCGCCGTCGGGGACATCGCCGATGAGAACGGGTTCGCTAGGGGATTGTTCTTCTGTGCCGCTCATGCCGCGCCTGTGTTTGAGGGTTCAGGATGGTTCGCGGATTCAGAGTTTTCTGGCTAACGCTGAAATCCAGTGGTCAAAGCCGGTACTCAAATGATCGCAGCGCCGAAAGCAAGGGTTCTGGAAGCTCAGCAGGGATGCTGTCAGGGTTCTGTAGCCAAACCTGCACATCGGGGTCATTTACCTGCTGCAAAGCCTCGATCTGTTCCATACGCGTGGCGGCATCGGATGCAGCATCTTCGCGGGTCGGTAGAAAATCTTGTGCAAACTGGGTCATCAGCAAATCAAGCTCGCGAGTGCCTCTGTGCCCTGCCCGCCAAAGCGCACGCTTGCGCCGATCGGTATAATTCATGGTAGAACGTCCTTCGTGATCTCCGTGACCTTTGTGAAGAGTTAGCGTGCGCCCGGCAATCCTCAATCCTCTTTTTACCCCTGTGACAGACTTACCGGGGATCGGTCCGAAATCCGCCAAGCTGATCGAGCGCGTGGCCGGCACCCATGTCTGGGATCTGATGCGCGCGCAGCCAAGTCGGATGCAGCAGCGCACAAAGATTAAAGAGCCGACAGCCCTCTATGAAGATCAACTGGTCACGCTGCCTCTCTTTGTCCTGCAACACTTCGTTCCGCGCTCACCCAAAGCACCGTATCGCGTGAATTGCATGGCCGGGGAAACGCCAGTCTCACTGGTCTTTTTCAACGCCAAGGGCTCGTGGCTTCAAGGCCAGCTGCCCGTGCGGGAAGAGCGCGTGGTCTCGGGAAAACTCGCGCGGTTCAACAACAACTGGCAAATCACCCACCCCGATTATATGGTTCCGGTTGAGGAAGCAGACAGCATTCCAGCGGTGGAACCCATCTATCCGCTGACCCAGGGGCTCACAACGCGTGTCTGGAACAAGGCGCTGGATGCGGCGCTGGATCTGGTCCCGACCCTGCCGGAGTGGGATGATCCAACGCTCAAGGCACAGCAAAATTGGCCGGATTGGGCGCCCTCGCTGCAAGCGCTTCACTTCCGGGGTGCGAGCGCCGATTCCCTGCGGAACCAGGCGATACGCCGACTGGCCTATGACGAACTGCTGGCTCAACAACTCTCACTGATGATTGTTCGTGAACGTGGGCGGCGGCGCGGGGGGAACGCGTTGGTTGGCGACGGCTCACTCGCTGACAGGGTACGGGCAGCCCTGCCCTTCACGCTGACCGACAGTCAAGACAGCGCCATTGACGCCGTACGCTCGGATATGGGGCGGGCTCAGCGGATGATGCGCCTGATCATGGGGGACGTGGGCAGCGGTAAGACCATGGTGGCACT
>PAHJ01000075.1 GCA_002705565.1 Geminicoccus sp.
CTTCGTACCACCGCTGGATATTGGGGAAGGGCGCGAAATCGAAGCCACCGCTGAGCAGTGTCGTCACCGTCGGGCCCCAGGAAATGTCGGCCAGCGTGTAGTTGTCTCCGACGAGCCAGTCCTTGTTCTCCAGCGCTTGATCCATTTCGGCAAACACCGCATTGAGCAAATCCGTAGCCGCGGCGGCATCCTCGTCCGTGAACGATTTACCACCGCTATGCTTACCGTGAAACTCAAGCAGTTCCGGGTCGGTTTGCAGTTTCCGGAACAGCTCTTCTTCGGCTTTGGACTTCACCAGAACGGCGGCATTGATTTTGTAATACTGGAATGTCTTGATCGCTGGAATATGCAGATCACCAGACTTGCGCAGCCACTGGTCGATGTCAGCCTGTTCCTTGTCGGATACAGCGCGAAACCCCGGTTCCGGAAAGCATTCTTCGAGGTAGACCAGAATGTCATTCGACTCGATGACGACGTTTCCATCGTGAACAAGTGCCGGAACCAGACCCTTGGGATTGATCCCAAAATAGGCCTCAGAAATGTTTTCCTTCTTGAGCAAATCGAGGTGATGACTGGTCCACGCGACCTGCTTCTCCTCCAGCAACAGACGCACCCGAGCCGAGCAGTTGGATCGTGCAGAATGGTAGAGGTGCAGCCCTTCGAGTGACAGGGCATCTTTATTTTTGGGAACGAGCTTGACCATTGGGGCTTTCCTAAGCTGCCGGGTTAGGTTGTTGACCGATACGCATGCGCAAAGGCTTCTCTGTATTCCTGGAGCTTGCGCTCGAAGGCCGGGGCTGTCTGGCGACCTGTCCAGGCGTGCGGCGAGTCCTCTGCGATGGCGTTATACGGAAAGTCGTCGAGCTGCCTCATGCTCTCACGGCTGGCCACGCGGTCCCACCAGGCGCGCACAAGGGGATAGGCCTCGAGCCAAAAATCCATGAACCGGACCATTTCCAGGATCTTCAGGAAGGGCGCAAAATTGGCCTCCGCGAGCGTAAACTGATCCCCCATCAAAAAAGGTCGCTCATCACCAAGCGCGCGTTCCATCAGGACGAAAATCGATTCCAGCGCCCCGATTGCTCGCATCACGTAGGGCGAGTCTGTGCCCTCAAGGATGACTGATTTTTGCCGATAGAGACGGTCGATATTCGGAACGCTTTTCCAGCGCTCTTCCATCACCTCACGCGGGACAGTCAGCCGAAACTTGGTGACAAAGTTGACCACCGCCGTCGCCTCAAAACCGCGTTCATCAAACAGCTTGACCCACTCTCTCATGTGGCTCCGCTCAACGGGGTCCGTAGGCTTCAAAGGCAGGTCGGGTCGAAGGTCATCGAGGTAATCGCAAATCAGCGAGGATTCCCGGATGGGTCGTCCGTTATGGATCAGGGTGGGGACAACACCCTGGGGGTTGAGCTTGAGGTATTCTGGTTGGAACTGGTCGCGGTTGACCAGAAGCATCTTGTGAGCAGTCCAGTCCGTGATGCCCTTCTCCGTCAGCGTAATGATCACTCGATTTGAGCAAATTGAGTCAGTTTCTTCGAGATAGTAAAGTTCCAGGCCCATAGCAGCAGCGCCTCACCTCATTTTATATGTATAGTCATATATGTAGGGTCATGATATTGGGGATGTCAACATCCATGATTCACGGCCTCAGAATGAAATTTCAAGACATCGACAGCGAAACCCTGCCAAAGAGTTCGAGCTTTCTTGTCAAAATTCTGCACCGAATGAGCACCCTTTTGGCCAAGAACACCACGACCGAATTTGCCTCGGTGACGCCGCTAAACATCGTGGAGTGGCGGGTGATTTCGGGCCTGTATGCCTTTGGTGAGTCCCGTCAAAAGGCCCTGGTGGCCTACACGGGAAGCGATCAGGCGCAAACGAGTCGAATTCTGGCTGATCTGGAACGTAAAGGTTTGGTGCGTTCGGTCACCAGCGGTGAAGACCGACGCGTTAAGAACTTTGCGCTGACCGCGCAGGGAGTCAAAGAAGTCGAGGCCGCCATGCCCGGGGTCGCAGCCTACTTCCAAGGGATCGATGCGGTACTTTCGCACGACGAGAAGGCGACCCTGATTTCGCTGTTGGAACGTATTCTGGGTGCGGCTACGGCAGAAACCAAGGCCACAGGCGGCACCGAGGTTAAGACCTCAGGTTAAAAGCGAGCAGGGTTAGGAGGCCTTAGACTGGCCGCCGGCAGCAACGATTTCCTGCAGTTTGAGCCGCTGGATCTTGCCAGAAGGCCCCTTGGGAAGCTCATCCATGACGTAGATCCTGCTGGGGGCTTTGAACAGTCCTACGGTGCGCTGGCACAGGGCCAGCAGTTCGTCCTCATCGGACGCGGCGTTGCGCTTGAGCACGACAGCCGCTTCGACGCGCTCGCCGTACTGCTCACAGGGCACGGCGAAGGCAGCAGCCTCGATGACGGCTGGATTACTATAAAGTGCTTCGTCGATTTCACGCGGCGCGATGTTCTCACCACCCTTGATGATGAGCTCCTTGAGCCTGCCGGTGATAAAGACGTAGCCGTCCTCATCCATCCGACCCAGATCACCCGAGCGCAGCCAGCCTTGGTCCGTCATGGCCTGTGCGGTGGCTTCCTGGTTCTTGAGGTAGCCCGACATCAGGTTGTCACCCCGGATCAGGACTTCGCCCTCAACCCCGCGTTCAACCTCGCGCTGGCTGTCGTCGGCAATCATGACCTCATTGCCAACGGCCTGGCCAGGAGAGCCGACTTTACGCACGCCCGGCGGCAGGGGATTGGCGAGCAGCTGCGCTGCCGTTTCGGTCATGCCCATGGTTTCTATGATGACCACGTCAAACCGCTGCTCAAAGGCCCGCTGGACATCGGGCGAAAGCGGCGCCGAGGCCGAGCGTCCAAACCGCAGGGACGGCACAGGTTCCGCGGGTTCGGGATGGTGGAGCAAATAGGAAATCTGGGTTGGCACCACAGAAAACCACGTGCAAGCCCGATCCCGGATCTGATGCCAGAACGCACCCACGGAGAACTTCGGCGGCAAGAATACTGACCCGCCGGACACCAGCGGGGCCATGAGCGTCACACAGAGCCCATTGATATGGTAGAGCGGCAACACGCAGAGGGCGCAGTCAGATTCCGTCAACTGATGCGCCAAAGCCGTATTCCGCCCCCCAGCAACCATAGCCCGGTGGCTCAATTGAACGCCCTTTGGCAAGCCAGTCGTGCCGGAGGTGTACATCAGCAGAGCGATGTCTTCCCCCCGAACAGGCGCTAAAGCAACGGGCGCTGTATCCCCGGACTGATCCAGCACGGTGTCACGGTGAAAACAGGGGGCTTTGCTCAACTTTTTAACGATGGAAACGGTGCTGTCCTGCACGATGACGGCCTGAGCTTCGCTGTGCTTTAGCGCGTGCTCAATTGCCCGGTCTCCGGCCTGCAAATTGATGGCAACAGCGACGTAGCCCGCAGACATAAGCGCAATGATCAGACTGGCCGTATCCGCTCCGTTGCGGAGCGCAAAGGCCACAGGTGCCCCCGGCGCAATGCCATGAGCCGTCAGAAATGCCGTGACTCCCTTTGCACGGGCCAGCACGTCCTGGCCCGAGAAGGAGGGTCCGTCTTCATCAAGCAGCAAGGCTTCGGGCCCACGATTTTGCAAGGCCTGCTGAACCGTGTTGAGCGACGTCACCGCGTTCAGTCCCCCACAGCTCTGTGGTAGTCGGCGAACATATCTTCGACCGAAGGAACCACTTCCGGGATGGGCTCTACCACCTTGGTGATGTTCATGAAGTGACGGTAATTGAGATTGTCGTCTATGCTGTTTCCACCCCATGAGCCACAGCCCATAGACAGCGAAAACGGCATGCCGTTGTCGAACGACCCGCCGGTCGCGAAGCAGTGGGCCTGATTGACGATAACGCGGCAGGTCGGCATCTCCTGCCCCAGGCGCAGCGCCCGGTCCCGCTGGGACGAGTGCAAGCCCACGGAATGCCCGGCCCCCAGAGTATCCATGATGTCTGAAGCGATCTGTTGCGCATGGTCAAAGTCGCGGGCGGTGTAGAGTGTTGAGACCAGCGACAACTTCTCGCCCGTTTCCGGGTGTCCGGCGCCGATACCTGTGCTGTCGATCAGCAGAAAGCGCGCCTGTGCATCCAGGCTCAAACCAGCCACTGCCGCCATCTGCGGCAGATCCCGTGCGATCATGTGACGGTTGAGTTTGCCTCCTTCAAACAAGGCCGCGCGCAGGGCCGTGGCTTCATCACCGAGCAGGTGACGCGCGCCTTCGGCATGGAGGGCTTCAAGGAAGGCTTCGCGAACCGATTCCACCACGATGATGCCGTTCTCAGAAGAGCACGACGTTGCGTTGTCGAAGGTCTTTGATTGCCGAATTTTAGCCGCTGCTGCCGCCAGGTCGGCGGTTTCATCAACAATGGTCGAAACATTGCCTGCGCCAACGCCGATACTGGGGGTACCCGCTGAGTAACCGCGTCGAACGTTGTCCTGACTGCCCGTGACCACCACCAGGTCGCAGATCTCCATCAACCGCTGGGTGCGGACCTTGGACGAGGGCGCGGGAACAAACTGCACCAAATCGGGGTTTTCACCCAAACGGCGCAACTCTGCATGGATATAGCCCACCAGCTTCTCACACACACCCACCCCACGCGGGCTGGGCGAAAGCACAATAGCGTTGCCGGTTTTCAAGGCATTGACGATGTTGTTGGTGGGGGTCGCAACCGGGTTGGTCGACGGCACAACAGCCCCGATCACACCGATGGGGCGCGCGATCTCAGTCATGCCCAATGCGGGGTCTGACCGGATGATGCCATGGGTTTTGGCCGTCTCCAGATCTCGCAGCAGACCCAGTGTCTTGCGATGATTCTTGGTGACTTTGTCCGGTACGTTGCCCAGGCCGGTCAATTCAACCGCCATGGTTGCCAGTTCGAGGTTCCGACCCTCGTCCATCAACGCCCAGGCAGCTGCCTTGGCAGCAAGATCATAGCGTTGCTGGGATCCGTTGGCTTCGTACTCCTTTTGAGCAGCACGAGCGCGCGCAAACAGGCTTTCCACCAGCTCCTTGTCGTTTTGCGCCGTATCGGTCATGGACGGGGAACCCCTCTAAGTCAAAAATTGGAACGGATCAGGACGCAACCAACGTTGCGCCCTGGCCCTCTTACTAACGTGCGACCGAACTTACAGTCCGGCAAGGAGGTCCTGGAGGAACGCCTGACGCTCTGCCCACATGGCTTGCACGTCTTCACGGCTCATGACCTTCATCGGTGAACCGCCGGCAGCCATTTTGCCGACAACACGACCGTGATTGAACATCTCAGGCACGGTTGCTGACAGCGCATCAATCACGTCCTGCGGCGTACCAGCAGGCACCATCAGACCGCGGAAGTTCACCGAGCTGTCGTCAACGTCGTAGCCGGCTTCCATCAGCGTCGGGACGTCTGGCAGGAACTCTTCGTTACGCTGCAAATCAGCAACTGCGAGGATCCGGATGTTGCCGGCTTCGCGGGCACGGAAAGCGTCAGACAGGTTGTTGATACCGCCCATGACGTCACCTGCGATTGCTGCCTTCATAGCCGCAGCGCCGCCACCCTTGGTTGGGATGTAGGCGAATTTGGCGCCGGTTTCTTTTTCCAGCTGCAGCGCTGCGATGTGGTGACCCACAAACAGACCTGCGCCAGACAACGTAACCTTGCCCGGGTTATTCGTGGCGTACTCAACCATGTCCTGAATGGTGTTAAAGGGGCTGTCGTTTGGCACAACCACCACAGCCGGGTCAGAACCCCAGTTTGCAATGGGCTCAAAGCTGTTCACGTCGTACTTCACACCGCCCTTGATGGACTGCGCAATAAAGTGCGGCACGTTGTATGCCGACAGGGTGTAGCCGTCCGCGTCCACTTCGGTCGCAAACCAGTTCCAGCCAACACGACCGCCGGAGCCGGGCTTGTTGAGGATGTACATGGGCTGACCCAGCATATCCTCATTACCCGCCACCATGGTCACGATCCGGGCCTGAAAGTCAGTAGCGCCGCCGGCACCGTAGGAAACCGCCACACCGATCGGACGATCGGGGTAGGACTGCGCGAGAGCAGAACCGGCGGTCATGGTCAGTGCAACCAATGCACCTGCGATGATCTTCATCATTAGTTTTCTCCTCAGAAACAAGGCACTCCCCGGCCTTGGTTAGAAAAATAGTCCTCGAGGGGTCTGGACCCGCAGAAGAACCGCAAACAGCAAGTAAATGACGCCCATAAAGGCCGCCGACACCGCTATCCGCACCAACCAAGCTCGAAGGGATGTGAGCTTGGCCGGGTCGTACAAAGTCGCGATGGTCAGAAAGGCCACCGACGACGCTGCGTAGAAACCGAAGAACTTGGCCGCGCCGTAGATCAGCGCGATCATCACCAGAGCCCCCGGTAAAATGTTGAGCGCTTCGCGCAGGCTCAGCCCTGTTCCCACCTTGGACAGGCCCAATACCGCGCGGGTGGCATTCCAAAGCGCGAGAATGACGAAAAAGACTGAAACCAGGCGCGGGAAAACAAAGACGTCCGCCGGTTGCTGCGTCCATGACGTCACAGCAACGACCGCAGCAACCGCAAGCACAATCAGAGCTGGAACCAGGTGCTGCAAACGGTTAGCAGAGGCTGGCGCTGCGGGCTTGGAGACGGGATCAGTCATGACCCTGCCCTCCGGCCTTTTGGGCTTGGGCCTTTTGGGCTTGGGCCTTGCGGCGGGGAACGATCATGTTGATCCAGAAGCTGTACGCGATGGACCCAAGCACCATCGCGATCAGCAGGATGTTCAGCCAGCCGGTGAAAAAGTAGACCCAGGGTCCGTTCTGTGCGGCGGCGATCATCGATCCGGTCTGGAAGTTATCCGCAGCGATAGGGCCAAGGATCAGCCCGAGGACCAGCGGCGCCGCAGAAAAGCCGAACTTTTGCAGCCCATACATTCCCAATCCCAGGCCCAACATCACGTAGACATCACCCATCGATTGCTGCACCGAATAGCTGCCGAACAGGGCAAGGATCAGAACTGCAGCGGCCATGATAGGCATGGGCACGCGGGAAATCTTGGCCGCAATCCCAGCGGTCAGAATGCCGAACGTCGCCATCAAAATCTGACCGATCAGCATCGAGTCAATAAAGGTCCAGGTGACCGCTGCGTGTGTCGTGAACAGGTCCGGACCGGGGAAAATACCATGGATCAGCAAGCCGCCCAGCAGCACGGCCGCGGTCGGGCTGCCGGGAATACCCAGCGTCAGCAGCGGCACCAGCGAAGGTCCAACCATGGCGTTGTTGGCGCTTTCGGCCGCGATGATGCCTTCGGGATGGCCAGACCCGAACTTGTCGCGCTCGGGTGAAAACTTCTGAGCCTGATCATAGGCCACCAGACCGGCGACCTGTCCGCCAACACCCGGAATGATCCCAATGATGGTACCGATCCCTGTGCCGAGGATGAGCGCCCGGGCGCGCGAGATCAGCTCTCGCACTGCGGAAAGTATCGCATGGCGCGGCACCTCAAGAGCTTCGATCACTGCGGAGGAGCGGCCCTTGGCCATCATGTCGAGCACTTGAGGGATGGCGAACAGGCCGATGAGCGCGGCAATGATGTTGATGCCGCCTGTGAGTGAGTCGTGGAAGACGAAGCGCGGGACGCCGTAGATGTCGTCGGTTCCGATGGTCGAAAGCCAGAGTCCAATACAGCCCGAAAGCAGTCCCTTTACGAACGATTTGGTATCCAGCGAGCCGATGATGGTCACGCCGAGGATGGCAAGCCAAAACAGGTGGGGAAAGCTGAACGCGAGAACCCACTTGGCCAGAACCGGGGTGAGGAAGATCAGGACAAACACCCCAAAGACCCCGCCCACGCCCGACGCAAGGAAAGACAGCTGCAAGGCGCGCGCGCCCTCGCCCTTCCTGGCCATGGCATTGCCGTCGATCGCCGTTGCAATGTTCGCCGGAGCGCCAGGGATCTTCAGCAGAATAGCCGAGACGGCTCCACCGGCGACCGTGGAAGTATAGGCCGCGCCAAGCAGAATCAGACCCTGAGCGGGTTGCAGGTGAAAGGTGAAAGGGATCAGCAGCGCCACAGCCATAGTCGGCGACAGCCCCGGTGTCGCACCGAGGATCAATCCGCCAATCGTACCACCAACCAGCAATGCCAAGGACAAAGGTTCAAAAACCGCGCCCATGTAGGTCAAGAATTCCATGCGTGACCACAACTCCCAAAACACGGCATTCAGCCCACCCCGCAGGCGGGGCCTGAGCGCCATGCACGCTCATCTCATGAGTCCGCACTATCCAATGTAAAAGTTGCTGTAAACATTTACATTTGTAGATCATAGCGCTAATGATGAATCATGACGTCGAGACGAAAACGCGGCCGTGTGCCGGGAATGACTGAGATTGCGGAGAAGGCGGGGGTGTCCATCGCCACGGTTTCCCGCGCCTTGAAAAAGCCCGAGCTGGTGCGTTCGGAAACCGTCATCAAGGTGCGTAAGGTGGCTGAAAGCCTGGGATATGGGAGCGGTTATGACCGGCACCACAGCCTCCAACACGGCACCAGTCCCCGCACAGGGACGGTCGGGCTCATCCTGCCCACCATCGAAAACTCAATTTTCAGCGAAATGATCAGCTCGTTCAGCCACAATCTCAGCATTCTGAACCGGACGCTTTTGGTCGCCGCTCACAACTATGACGGCGCGGAAGAGGTTCGCATTCTTCGCTCCATGCTGGAGCGCCGAATTGACGGTGTCGTGCTGATCGGCAATCAGCACGACCCTGCGGTCGAAGAGCTGGCCAAAGCAGCTCAGATCCCGGTCATCGAAGCCTGGAATCACAAACCTGGCGCGACCTTTTCCACCGTGGGCACGGACAACGAGCTGGCGGGGCATATGATCGTCGAGCACTGCCTCAAGCGAGGGCACGATAACTTTGTGCTGGTCTTTCCCGACCAAGAGACCAACGACCGTGCCTTGTTGCGTCGGCAAGGGGCGTTGCGGGCGATCCGGGAATGGAACATCACCGTTGCCCCGGAAAATGACTTGCTCTGTCCCTACGACATCGACAGCGCCAAGCAACTGGGCCTTCAGGTCCTGAAGGGCGCCCATTACCGAACCTACATTTGCGGCAATGACGTTATCGCCTTGGGCATTCTGTTCGCCGCTCAGGCCTTGGGGCTCAGGGTTCCGGCGGACTTAAGCGTTGTCGGCGTGGGTGATTTTGCCTTTGCACGCGCGACTGAGCCGGGGCTGACCACCGTGAGGATCCCTGCCCGCACCATTGGGCGAGAGGCGGCGGAGCTCATCAACCGCATGATCGAGCGGCCCGTATCCAAGGATTTTCCCTCCCTGCTCATCCAACCCCGCGTCATTGATCGGGAATCCTGTCTGTAAGACAAATCGAAACCATGCCCTAGCCCTTTACACCGAATGCCGCACCCTGCTCCTCATCCCCCAACTTTGGTCCGCGCAGCCGAGCTGGAGAGTTTTGCGCCGTCGCGGAGGGCTTTGTTGCTGCCGCCTCGGAACCGGGGATGCCCAGGTTGAGGCAGATTTCTGACGGGTCGACGAAACCCGGGTAAACAAGTCCACTCAGATCCAAACAGCAATCAGTCCCTCGCTCGTTATCCGCAAAGGCTGAGCCTCTCAATTTGATTGATAGACAGGGTGCCTGTTCGGCCCATCTTCCTGATAATTTTCGCTCTCTAAAAAGGCGCGCATCCTCTCATTAACCAGCGTTGGATGCGTCATGTTGGGGCCATGGGGAGCCTGATCGATGCCAAAGAACTCACCTCTAGGCAGCCCAGCGGCCATCGCCTGTCCTTTGGCATAGTCGACGCCTTGATCATCACTACCGTGGATAATCAGCGCAGGGCAGGTGATTTCTTCCAGTCTATCAGTGACATCGTCACGGTTGAGGAGCGCGTGCCCCGCGTGATTGATCTGTGAACGATCGCGCTTGGACCAACGTTGGATCCAAGCTGCTTTCTGTGGATCATCGCCAAGATACAATTCACTAATGGCGGCCATCTCTTCGGTTAGCTCTTCATTGCTGGACCGACCCCAAGCATCAACCAGTTCAGAAAATTCAGCATGCTGCTCTGCGCTGAAAACACCGCTTTCCGAACCAATGAGTACGATGCCCTTCACGCGCTCTAGCGCCATCAACGCCACGCGCAGAGAGATAAAACCACCCTTGCTCACACCAACCAGCGTCGCCCTCGCAATCCCAAGTTCGTCCATCAGAGCTAGTAGAACTTCCGCTGAATCCCAGTAGGAATAATTTCTAGACGCAGGAGAACGACCAAAGCCCATCTCATCCCACCCGATGCAGCGATAGTCCTCGCCAAAGGCTTCATACTGAAGATCAAAGGAGGTTTGATCCATAAAGAACCCGTGACTGAATATTAGAACCGGTTTGTCACCCCCAGTATCCGTATAGAAGACCTTGTGCGGCGCTACGTTGAGAAACGGCATGGATTACACCTCTTCGATTTTACCCAAGATTTAGGATCATTTTTTCTTTGCCGCAGGAGCTATGTTATTTCAGTCTTTCATTTCACAACAATAATCTAAAAAACCGTCAAAATACACATGACTCACCTTATCGAGTGCTGCGAGCGTGACGGTGCTAGAGGAGAATCTGAGTGCTGATTTGGTCATCGAGCCTCTGAGTTCACGAAGCTCCCTACCACCTCGCGTGAGACTTTATCGATCTTCACGCTAGGTTTTATTGCAAAGAGTTATCTGATGGAGACTGTGCGATGCAGGAGCACCCTCACCGCCGCGCCCTGATAGACGAGCTTCACGCGCGTCCTTTTGCCGAAATTGCGGCCCCGTGCGACGTGGTTTTTCTGGCGTGCAAGCACCCCCAAAACGCTGTCGGTCGGGACCGCGCGGCGGAGCGTTCGCTGCTTGCTGACCGTTTGGTGGCAGAGGGTCTGGACGAGAAGCGTCTGGGCAATAACCATTTCCTCGGTCCCGTCGGTGATGACGCCCAAGGCGACTTGTTGAAGTGGGAGCAGCATTCCGAATTCACCAGCCTTGCGCTGTTCCGCAGCGCCGTCGCGCCGGAGGCTTTTGCCTTTGACGACATTCGAGAAACCCTTGAAAACTGGGCTGAGGGGCTCACCGCGCCCGTGCTGGTCAAAGTTTCGCTGCGGGTAGAACATAGCCCCGAAGACCCCGACGCCATGGGCGAACAACTTGAGCGGTGGTTCAACGCCAAGAGCCTCGTCGCCGCACGCATTCTTGACGGAACCGCTGTCCTTGCTGGGGATTTTCAGCTGGATGCCCACGGCCACATGCGCTTCGCCCTATTTGTCCCGCCCAGTTGCAGTCCGGCGCGTGTGGGGCAGTTGGTGCAGTCTGTGCTGGAAATTGAAACTTATCGCGCCATGTCGATGCTCGGGCTGGACCGCGCTCGCAAATTGGCCAAGGCGCTGACGGACTTTGACCAGCGGCTAGAGGACATCATTCTGGCTATGGCTAAAGCTGATTCAGACCCCGAAGGCCTACTGTTCGACCTGCTCAACATTTCCTCCACCCTCGAAGAACAAGCGGCACTGATGACGTTCCGCTTTGGCGCGACCGAGGCCTATAATGCCATTGTTCATGACCGGATCGAGCTGCTCCGGGAACAGAGGTTGGCGGGGCTTCAGACCTTTCACGAGTTTATGATGCGCCGCTTTGACCCGGCGATCCGAACCGTGAGTTCGACCCAAGATCGCCTCAACAGCCAACTCAACCGCACCACACGGACCGCAGAGCTGTTGCGGACACAAGTGGATGTTTCTCGCTCGGCGCAGAGCCAAACTCTGCTGACCAGCATGGATCGCCGAAACGCCGTGCAGCTGCGTTTGCAGCGAACGGTCGAGGGGCTGTCGGTTATCGCAATCAGCTATTACGCTGTGAACCTGCTTGCCGGGTTCCTGTTCCCGATGGCTCAAGTTTTCGACTTCACCAAGGCGCAGGTTACCGCCGCCTTGGTGCTGCCCGTTGTGATCCTCGTCGCACTAATGATCCGGCGGGTTCGGTTGGGAGAAGGTAAGGACGGTGACGGAAACGGGGACGAATAGAGGCGCGCCACCGATGTCTGGCGACACGAAGGGGCTCTCGTGTTTCCGGAACGGTAAATCCGCGCGCTAGCTCTGATCCGCTGCCACGTCATAACGTTCAACCCGAGCGGCACGGGGATGTTATCGGGGTGGCGTGTTAGTCGGACCAGGGCCATCGCGCGAGGCTAGGTTCTGTCCGGATAGCTCAGCTCATGAATTATCATCGGCGCGACGCCGCTCGAAACCCAAGCCAATCCTAACATTCGGGTTGGACCACTTGGATGAGGCAGGCCACAGCCTTTCCTTAAGGCGTCCAAACCGCTTGCCATC
>PAHJ01000076.1 GCA_002705565.1 Geminicoccus sp.
GGCCGTGCGCCGCCGAAGCCGCCTGCGACCCGTCCACCGGAGAGAATGACCGGAGCGGCCGTGCCGTGATCAGTGCCCTCTGAACCATTTTCATAGAACCGCCGACCAAACTCGCTGTAGGTCATCAGCGTGACATGGTTCCACAGACCCATATCACGCGCGGCCCGTTCAAACGCGCTCATGGCCTCATCGAGTTCCTGAAGCAGAAAGGCGTGGGATTCAGCCTGATAGGCGTGGGTGTCAAAGCCCCCGTGAGAAACCTTCATCACTGGCGTCGTCACGCCTGCATCCATCAACTGCAAAGCGGCGGCAAGCTGCAGGCCAAGTGTGCTGTTCGGCATGTTGAAGTCCCGTTTGGAGGCCTGACGGAGCTTGCGTTCGAGCAGATCGGCGGTGCCCACTGCGTTCGAGTGGACGCTTAGCAGGTGGTCCAGCGCTGCATTGCCACCACCAGGGCGCACCGAATGGCTCATCATGGCGTCTCCGTCCATGGTTCCACCATCCATTGCCTCGCCATAGCCGCCCAAAACACCGGCGGTGCGCAGGGCTTCGGCCTGGTCGAAGAACTGTTCGATTTCCTCCAGCCCAGTGAAGCGCCCCGGACCGCGCAGAGGCCCCATTTCACCGCCCAGACCAATGCCGTCGGTATCCAGCCCGAGGCTGTCCTGCGTCATCAGGCGTGAGATCCATCCCTGGGTCTCCTTGGTGTCTGCACTCAAGCCCGCATTCCAGATTTCAATGGAACGGAAATGGCTGCGGTTGGGGTTGGGGTAGCCGACGCCTTCGACGAGCCGCAGGTGCCCGCGCTCCCAGCTGCCTGCGAGCCTGGATAGGCTGGGGTGCAGACCCATGTCACCGTCCAGTGGCAAGACTTCGTTGCCAGACAGTCCGAGGGTGGGGCGGGCGCGCTGGTAGTTGTCATCGCGGTAGGGGATGAGGGTGTTGAGGCCGTCATTGCCGCCTTCCAGTTCTATCAAAATCAAGGTGTGTCCCTTGCCTAGACCCGCCCCCGCAGCCCAAGCGGGCGCGGTGGTCAGAGGCAGGGAGAGGGCCGAAGCCCCCATCAGACGGAGCCAAGAGCGACGTGTCATCGACAGTGTGGTCATGGGTTTGGTTCCTTTATTAAGAGGTGCGAATCACGAAGTGTGGTCGCGTGAGGTGAGGGTGGGGTCTGTGGTGTGTGGGGTGGTTCACTTGAGCTGAAAGCGTGGATCGAGGACCAGCGAGAACAGCAGATCATCGAGCCCCTGCACGGCCTTGTCATCGGTGGCCAAAGCCGGGTTGCGAACCGGCAGCAAGGCGATTTCAAGCCCCGCAGAGGTCTGCGCCTGAGCCGGCATCGCGGCCAGCCACTGGTCGGGGTCGGCGAAGGTCTCACGCAGCCGCGCCTTATAGACCCCTGCGCGCTCTTCAAAGAGGCTGTTGTAGATGCCATCGACGATTTGATCGATGGCTTCATCGTCGTCGCTGCGCGGCGCGGGGGTGCTTCCGCTGGCCATGGCCATAATTTCACGCGGCAAGCCTGCGGCCCCTTCGTGGCTGATGCCTCGCTCCAACTCTGGTGCGTTCTGGACAGCGCCGGAGAGTTTCCCCGATCGGCTGAACGCATCCACAATCTGGGCGCTGAGCTGCTGAACCTCATCAAAGCTCGGCAGGCTTAGCCCTTCTGCCGCAGCATCCTCAGCCAGAAAGCGCCAGGTCGCATCGGCTTTTGTATCTGTGATCATGGCGGGGACAGCCTTGATCAGTGCAGCAATGAAATCCCGCTCGGTGGAACTCAAACGACCCACGCCGTCACTGACTTCCCACGGGTTAAGCCAGAACTCGAGGTAGGCGTTTCCTTCTTCGTCGATTTCCGGCTGCACGCGTCGGACCAGCGAAGACAGGGGACAACCCGTGCCGCACCCTTCCTGCTCGATCGCAAAGTAGACCTCGCGCTCACCGTCGCCTTCGCCCATGCCGACAGAGAACGCCAGGTTGTGATAGGTTTGGCCCTGAAAGCCCACGTCATAGAGCGACAGCGAAAAACCGGTTTCTCGCCAGTCGTCCTCCACCTCTTTCCACGCCCAGTCGAGCCCGACCAGTCCCACACGCAAACCGTTGGTTTCTGCGCTCGCTTGAACTTGCGACGCCTCGGGCGTGTCATAGGGTTCGAAGCTGTCGTACAACCACTGACTGGTCAGGTCCTGCAAGGTCGCCGTTCGTTCGGCCAGGCTCGCGTCAGTGATCCACGCCGTGCCTTCGGTCCATCCAGCAACGTTTGGTGGCATGAACAGCCCCTGTCCGGCGCTGAGTGGATGATCGTGCAGTTCCTCCAACTCCAGCGGGGCTGTGCCAAAGGTGCGGTTGAAGCCGACGTAAAGCTCCCATGGGGACTTGACCAGAGTGCCGTGATGGGTGGCGTCCCAAAAGGCTGGGGCGCTGAGCACGGCTTTGTACAAAGTTGGCAGATCCCAGCTTGCGGCTTTCCATTGTGACGTGATTTCAGCGACTTGCGCTGGATCAGGGGTCTCGGAAATAAAGTAGCGCCACATCTTTTCGACAATGTAAGGCCCAAAGGACGGCTGGCTGAGGATCAGGTCTGGCAGGTCGTCGGCCTTGAACCGGTCGGTGGCGCTGAAAATAGTCTTGGGGCCAGCATCGTGCTCTCCATCGCGAAAGGTGAAAGCGCCATCTTCGTTGATGCTGTTCCCGGTCAAAGCACGGGAGACTTCACGGATGTCCTGTTCCGTGTAGCCTCGGCCCTGGCCCAGCGTGAACAGCTCCAGCAGTTCTCGGCCAAGGTTTTCATTGGGGGCTTGGGCGGTGTTTTCTACGTTGTTGAGATAGACCAGCATGGCCGGATCGCGCAGTTGCGCGGCCAGCATATCGCGGAAAGAACCACCCATGGTCGCGCGCACGGTCTGGAATTTCCCCGCCGTCAGATGCGCATCTTCGTGCGCTTCGAAGGAGGTGACGAAATGGTCCATCCAGAACATGGCGATCTGTTCCTTGAATGGACTGCTGGTGTTGATTGCTTCAACCATCCACCACGTGCTCAGCTCCACCAGGTTCAGATACTGCGCGCCGATGGCCAGTTCGCCCAGGGTTTCGTTCTTGGCGTAAAGAAATTCGATGGGCGCGCGCCACTGTGCCGTAAACGCAGGCGCAGGTTGGGTGTCCAGAGCGCTGATATCATCGAGAATGTCGCCCACCAGCACCGCGCGCGGCTGGCCGATGTAGGCCTGCAGGTCAGCGGGAGCGGCGGCAAAGCTGGTACGGGTGAGAGCGTGTCGCACGTCCTCCAGGGCCAGTGGCTGGCTGAGTGTGTCCGCTTGAGCGTTCAGAGCGGGACCAAAGGCGGGAACAACGGCACAAGCAGCGGCGCCAGCGGCCAATAGGGCACGGTTCAGGGTTTTCATCGGATGTCTCCTTTCGATGAAGCATGGGGAGTGGGTGTGGTGGTTTGGGTTAGGGGCCGGGGTCAGTGCCGCCCGCGAAACTGATCAAGCTTCGCGGCGACGGCGGGTCAGAGGCTGCAAAGCCCTAGATGACCCCGGGATCACATGAACCAGAGGGCAAATTCGTCCTCCTGCAGCAGGAAATCGAGCAGGGCTGCGCGCTTCTCATAGGGCAGCGAGCCCAGGTATTCGACGAAATCAAAGAACAACTCGCGCGACATCTCGGTGCGCGAATCTTCGACGCGGTTGAAGTTTTCCAGAACCCTGTCCAGGTTCAGGTCGTCTTGCCAGAGGGCATCCAGCATCTCGTCCGCCTGGTCATCGATCAACGAGCCCAGGCCCTCGATGCGGGCGTGGCGCGCTTCGAGCAAAGCGTCGAGCGCCGCCCAGTCATCGTCGTTCCAGTCCACGGACTGTTCGAGTATTTCCCAGGGTTCAACGGTGCTTTGGGACTGCCAGTATACGTAACCCACGGCGCTCACCACACCGATGTTCAGGAACAGCGAACCCAAAGCGATCCAGAGAATGAAACGGTTCCTCATGGTCTATTTCCTTTTCCGGGCGGCATCGAAGCTCAGGCTCAGTCCGTCGCCGATGGGGCGCACGTCGATGACGTGTGGGTTGGTTTTGCCGTTCGACCCAACAAAGCCATGGGCAAGCTGTGCCCCTGCCGTCGCGCCGACGCCAAAGCAAGCCATCATGCCCGCCACCAAGACCGCCAGCCGAATCCGCGCCAGGCGCGCGACCACGCCCAGGGGCGCCGTTGGGGCAGGGTCGGCAGCGGCAAACGGCGCCGAGACATCGCCCGCGTCGAGGATCAGCAGGGCGAGATCAGGATCGTCTAGCATCGCCCGGTCCAGCCGGCTTTGCTCTGCCCCACTTAACCGCATCCCGGCGGCGTGTTGGGCGGCGAGGGCGAGGATGTCGTCCTGCTCAGGGGTGAAATTTGTGTCCGTGGTGCGCATCTCAGGCAGCCTTGTCATCAGGTGCGGTCTGGGGGGCAAATGTGCCATCGGGCTGGATGCCCGAAAATGTACCATCGGGCTGGATGCCCGCTTGCCGCAGTTTTTTGAGCGCGCGCGCCTTGAGTACGCGCACGGTG
This sequence comes from Geminicoccus sp., assembly GCA_002705565.1. Lineage (GTDB taxonomy): Bacteria > Pseudomonadota > Alphaproteobacteria > UBA7985 > UBA7985 > UBA7985. The sequence goes on from PAHJ01000076.1 coordinate 4,543, forward strand.
TTGGCAGATATCCCCAGCGTCCGCGCCATGTCCGGCCCGTCTAGGTCACGGTCAAAGGCAAGCACCAGCACGAGCTTCTCGCGGTCCGACAGCAAGCCTTCCGGCACCACGTCGCGGATCGAAGACTGGCGCACAGGCGCGGGATCGACGGGCTCAGGCACCGCGTCCAGGTCGTCGCTGGGGTGTCGGCGCGCGCTGCGCAGGGTGTTGGCCGCCGTCGAACCCGCGATCACGGCAAGAAACGCTGGCAGCTTGCCCCGCGCAGGGTCAAACCGGCGCAGCAAAGCAAAGTCTCGCGCCGCCAGTCGTTCCAGCGTGTCAGCGACCGCGTCCTGAAACAGGCCCGCGTCCGGGGTCAGTCCTTGTCTGTAAAAGGTACGCTGCACAGCGGCCTCCAAAACTGGGCGTGCCTTGAGGACAAAGCGGCTCCAAGCGCGATCATCACCCGCATACAAGGCGGCAAAATCGGTTTGATCCAGGTCCATTCAGGCACACGTTTGTTCGTTGTTTCAGAAGCTTTACACAGGCAAAGTAGGGTAGCGTTTACGCCTTGCATGATTTTTTTTTCGTTTTCCAGGGGAATGGTAGCGTGGCCGAACAAGAAGACCAGTATGTAACACTCAGCCACGGGCGCGTGCATTACCGCTGTGCCGGGCTAGACGATGATGGAGCGGAAGACCGTCCAGCTGTGATCCTGGTCCACGGCTTTTCCTTTGCGAGCTGGTGCTTCAACGCCCTGGGACCGTTGGCGATGGCGGCAGGCTACCGCGTGTATGCGCCTGATCTGTATGGACGGGGATTTTCCGACCGCCCGGCGGTGACGCACGATCGTGGGCTGTATAATCGGATGCTGTCAGAGTTCATGGACGCGGTCGGACTCGACGAGCCGGTGATTCTGGTGGGCAACTCCATGGGCGGTGCGGTGGTGACAGACTTTGCCGCGCATCACCCCGGACAGGTGCGGGGGTTGCTGCTGCTTGTGCCTGCGGGTTTGAGACTGGGGATGCCGATGAGTTTGGGGTGGCTGGGGGTGCCTGTGATCGGGGATCTTATATGGCGTTGGGTCGGGCCGGGTCTGGCACGGTGCACGTCCAAAAACCCTCAGATTCGGACCATGGCCAACGCTGCGGTGGACCAGCAGGCGTCTATTCCGGGTTACTATCCTGCGCTGCTGAACACCCTGCGCCACTATCCACTGGATGGGCTGCAAGAAAGCTTTGAGGCTGTGGGCGTGCAGGGCACACCGGTCAGCGCACTGTTCGGCGGTGAAGACGACCTGATCCCGCGCGAGGCCGCCGAAATCCTGCAAACCGTCATTCCCCGGGCTGACGTCAGCGTTCTCGCGGATGAAGGCCACGATCTGGTCATGGACAACCCCGAGGTCGTGCTGGAAACCCTCAACGCACTGATCCAGCGCACGGACTGACCACTGCGGCGCACCGAGATACAAGATAGAGATTGTGGTTTGATAAATGGTCGGGCTGGCGGGGTTCGAACCCGCGACCTCTCGTCCCCCAGACGAACGCGCTACCAGGCTGCGCTACAGCCCGACCTTTAGGTAAGGCTCTGACCTAGCGATCTGTGCAGCGGATAGCAAGGGTGATTTGATGGGTGGCGGTTACCTTTGCGCAGGGCTCAGGACCGATTTCGCGTCGTGGGCGGTTCTGTGGAGGGGGGGATAAAGCGGGTGCCGTAGCTGTCAGAAGCCGAACCTTTTGGTGACGCAATGTTCGCGGCGGCGGGCTTCGTTGAGGCAGAACCAGATCTGGCCCTTAATTCCATGGTGCAAGAAGGCCCGTTGAGCGCGTTCGTAGTGGGTTTGGCAGGTGCTGAGATTGACCGGCTTGGATCGCTTCGAATGGGCGCAGATCAGAATCAGACCGGGCAGGTACTGCTCGCCGTTGGGGCGACGCTCTGAGGCGGCGTAGTAGAGCGCCTGGCCGATACCTTCATGCCACTTTTTCGACCAGTCGACTTCATAGACGAACACGTCGTCAAAACAATCCATGCGGGTCGTATCTTGGGTGACGGTCACTTCCTGTGCCTTGCACAAAACAGCTGCATGAAATTTTTCAGCATGCGCCAGAGCCTGACTTGCCACCGATGACAGGCAGCACACCGCCATCAGGCACAGCAGGGGGGCGCAAGCCAGTGGCAGCTTAGCGATTTTGGGGACCAATGCGTTCAAGAAAAAATACACCCTGAGCGGTTATAACTGCTCAATTCCTCTATCAACCAGACGACCGGTTTGCATTAAAAAAGAGTCCACATTCCCCTGAATCTTTCCAACCTTAGGAAGAAAACTGCTCGCTTTGGTAGAAAATAGTCCACATGTCCTTCATTCAACTAAAGATGGTTTTCGTGTTCGACTTAAGGATTTAGGTCTGTGATTTGGTGCTGAGTATGGGCGTGGGCTGCTCCACACCCTTCGCCCTGCCGATACCTCAAGCCGCAATTTTGCGCATCGCATCGGGTTCGAGTGCTCCTATATATAAAGCCACACACGACCACTCCTCCATGCGAACAGGAGCCTTGTTATGGCTGAGAAGCAGTCCTCGGAATTTGATGTTGTTGTCATCGGCGGTGGGCCGGGGGGATACGTGGCAGCGATACGGGCGGCACAACTGGGTTTGCGCACTGCTTGTGTCGAGGGGCGTGGATCGCTGGGCGGGACGTGTTTGAACGTCGGCTGTATCCCATCAAAGGCGCTTCTGCATGCTTCAGAACAGGTCGCGCACGCGCGCCATTCCTTCGCCGACTGGGGCATCAAGGTTGGCGAGGTTGAAGTCGACATCGAAAAGATGATGGACAAGAAGGAAGAGGTTGTTCACGGCCTGACCTCCGGCATTGAATTGCTGCTCGCTAAAAACAAAGTGACCTACGTGCAAGGGTGGGCTTCGCTGGCAGGCGAGGGGCGCATCGATGTCGCGCTGAGCGATGGCGGGGACGCATCGATCGCCGCGAAGCACATCGTGCTGGCCACGGGCTCTGAAGTGACACCGCTGGGCGGGGTTGAGATCGACGAGGAGCGCATTGTGTCCTCCACGGGCGCGCTGGAACTGACTGAGGTGCCACAGCATCTGGTCGTGATCGGCGCTGGGGTGATCGGGCTGGAAATGGGCTCGGTCTGGCAGCGGCTGGGCGCACAGGTCACGGTGATTGAATTCCTCGACCGGGTCTGTCCCGGCATGGACAACGAGATTGCCAAAACATTCCAAAAGACGCTCGAAGGGCAAGGCATTCGCTTCCGTCTGGGCCACAAAGTCACCGCTGCGAACAACACCGGCGAGGGCGTGGACCTGACCATCGAACCCTCCGGCGGTGGAGACGCAGAGTCCTTGCAGGCCGACGCCGTTTTGGTCGCCATTGGCCGCCGTCCCTTCACCAGTGGTCTGGGGCTGGAGGCTGTGGGCGTGGAAACTGATGCGCAGGGCCGGGTGGTTGTAGACGGAGGCTTCCAGTCTTCGGTCAAGGGCGTTTATGCCATCGGCGACGTCATCGACGGCCCTATGCTGGCGCACAAGGCGGAGAAAGAGGGGGTGGCTGTGGCCGAGATTATCGCGGGCAACGGCAGCAGCGTAAAAGTCGACTACACCACCGTTCCTGGCATTGTTTACACCGCCCCTGAAGTTGCCAATATCGGTTTCACAGAGCAAGAACTCAAGGACGAAGGCGTCGCCTACAAGGTGGGCAAGTTCCCCTTCAAGGCAAACTCACGGGCACGGGCCATGGAAGAAACCGATGGTCTGGTCAAGCTGCTTGCCCACAAGGACAACGGCCGCATTCTGGGCGCCCACATCATCAGCAAGGATGCTGGCACGCTGATCCATGAGGTCGCGGCGGTGATGGAGTTCGGCGGGACTTATGATGACTTGATCCACGTCATCCATGGGCACCCAACCCTGAATGAGGCGATCAAGGAAGCGGCTATGGCAATCGACAAGCGCGCCATCCACGTCTAAACCGCCCCTTCACCATCTCTTTGGTCGAGAAATTTGGGGTCAAGCAGTTCAGGAAATGAGCCTCTGCCTATGTTGAGAGTTACGGTTTTCGGGCCAGAGAGCACCGGTAAAACGACGCTCGCGCGACACCTGTCGCGGGAGTTTGATGCGCTCTACATGCCGGAATACGGCCGCGCCTACACCCACGCGCTCGGCATCCCTGAAGCGGCATGGAAGCCCAAGCACCTGACACAGATCGCCGAACAACACATCATGCTGCGCCAGGACATCGAGGCGCGGGGCGGAACGGCTTTGATCGTTGAAGATACGGACGTGGTGAAAACGGCAATATGGTCGGATTTTCTGTGTAACACGCGCGACCCGGCCTTTGACTGGGACGGCGTGGCGCTGCCGGATCTGTATTTGCTGCTCTCTCCGGAAACGCCCTTTGTTCAGGACAGCATTCGCATGCATGACCGACAAGCGCGCCGCGAAGACTTTTTTGAGCGCTGTGTGGCTGAGCTGGAGCGGCGCGAGGCGACCTATCGTTTGATTTCTGGTGCCGACTTCGATGACCGAATGGCTCAGGCGGAGGGCTATGTCGAGGCCCTGCTGGAAATCACGGCAAACGGCGACTGACGCGCAAGTGAACCTGGGAACCGGGAAGCAGTCCGGCCCACCACTGGCCGCCGCGGTTTTAAGCGCTGCGGGGCTGCTTTTGCTGGCAGGACTGGCGGCGGCCCAAGGCTGGCGGAACCTGGCGCTGCAGCCGTGTCCTTTCGACTATTCCGCCCAGACATGTGCGTCCGACGTCACGCCCGGTTTCGAGTTCATTCCCGTTGATGCCGGCGTGCTGCTGACCGGAGAGAGGCTGGATCCGGATGCGGTCCTGCACACCTTTCGCGTTGAAGTCGAAATCGGTATTTTCGGCGGACCGTCGGTGGCGGATGCGCTGTCCACCATTGAGGCTGTTTTGGGCCATCCCAGAGGCTGGACCGCTCGGGGTGATCTGACCTTCCAGCACGTGGGCTCGGCACCGCCTGATTTAAGCATCTTGCTCGCCAGCCCGGAAACGGTGGATCGCTTGTGCGCACCGCTGGATACTCAAGGATACTTATCCTGCCGCAATGGGCCGCGCGTCGTGCTGAATGTGGAACGCTGGAAGGCGGGGGTGCCGCATTGGGATGCGGGTTTGGAGGAATACAGGGCCTATCTGATCAACCATGAAGTCGGTCATTTCCTGGGGTTTGGGCATGCCTTCTGTGCCAAAGCGGGCGCGAGCGCTCCGGTAATGCAGCAGCAGAGTGTGGCGTTGGACGGCTGCCTGCCCAATGGCTGGCCCTTTCGTTAGGTCAAGGTTTCCGGTCTATCCAGGCTGCCTGCCGGGCCCTCTGATGGCCCATATTTGGGGCAGAAAGGCAACTGCGCTTTAAAGCGACCAACGCGCGCTGGAAAGGGTCGCTTTTGCAGTAGTCAGAAAGGGCACTGTGACCCATGTCAGCTAAACAGAACCAACAAAGCATGGTGCGAGGATTTCCATGGCCGGCATGCAGATCATTTACTGGCGCGATATACCAACGACGGTCCAGGTACGCGAAGGGCGCAAGCGTTTTACGGCAAACCTGCCTGAGCGTTTTGAGAAGGCGGTTGACGCCGCTGCGATGCGCGATGGTGAAACCAGTACAGACGACTACCTCGCGGAGTTCAAGCGCACCGATCCGGTTGAGGTCGAGGGCGATTTGCAGGCTGTGGCTGATGCCAAAGCGGCGGAGCTGGACGCAGCCTTCGACACCGAACGCCTTCGTGCGTTGGTCGCGAGCGGGGGTAGAGAGTAGCGCCCACACCGCCTGTGCCCAGAGACCAGCACGCACGAAAAAGTGCAGAGACCACCAGAACGACCCGAAAACCTCGAATCACGCGAGACTCCCGCCATGACTGACACCAAACAGGCCGTAGTGAATCTATTCAGCGATTTTACCGTTGAAACCACGCCAAACTCAGCGTCCAAAATCCCTGACTTCAATGCGCGTCTGCGCAACGATACGCCTGTTTACGTGACCTTTTTGCCGGGCTCGGATGTCTACGAGACAGTCACGGTGGCCAAGCGTTTGCGCGGAGAAGGTTTCAATCCGATCCCGCATATCGCAGCGCGGTCAATCCAGTCTGAGGACATGTTGAGCGAGATCCTGAACCGCTATGTCGGTGAAGCCGGTGTCGAGCACGTACTCACCATTGCGGGCGGCGTTGATAACCCGCTGGGCCCTTACGACAGTTCGATGGCGATCCTGGAAAGCGGGATGATCGACAAAGCGGGGATCCGCAAGGTCTCGGTTGCCGGTCACCCGGAGGGCTCCCCGGACATTACGGACGAGGCAATCAAGGATGCGCTGGCGTGGAAAAACGGCTTTGCTGAACGCACGGGCGCGCAGCTGGATATCGTCACTCAATTCGCCTTTGAGGCTGAGCCTTTGATCGCCTGGGACCGCCGGATCAACGCTGAGGGCAACACGTTGCCGATCCGCATTGGTTTGCCGGGTCTGGCAACGATCAAAACCCTGCTGGGCTTTTCCAAGGCGGCGGGGGTGGGAAACTCCATTCGCTTTCTGATGAAACGCGCCGCGGACGTGACCAAGCTGATGACCGTCAACGCCCCAGACAAACAGGTCATCGATTTGGCCCGCTATGTCGCCGAAGACGCGAATGCCGGTATTTGCGGCGTGCACATGTACGCCATTGGCGGGCTCAAGCGCACCTCGGCATGGTCGTACGCGCTGCGGGACGGTCTGTTTGACGTGAACGCACGGGATCAAATCAAAGTCACGGTAGATCTGGGCTAAACCAATGACGCTATAAACTGTCGCGTGCAGGCCAGCGACGCTGGACCGCCGGGACGATACACAGGTCAAAATTTTCAGCGCCCGCACCGGGCGTGAAACTCACTGGGGAGCGCCTTAATGGCCCATACAATCGTAGCATCTGCCACCCGCGAATGGATCATTGGCGATGATAAGCCATTCACGGTGATCGGTGAGCGCTTGAATCCCACCAATCGTAAGACCTTCCTCGAAGAACTGGCAGCAGGGAACTATGAGCGGGTGGAGCGTGATGCCATCTCGCAGACCGAGGCGGGGGCACATATGCTGGACGTAAATGCCGGCATTCCCCCTCATATGGGTGACGAATCTAAGATTCTCGTGGACATGATTCAACTGGTGCAGGGACTGACGGATCTGCCGCTGGCGGTTGACAGCTCGGTGAAGCCGGCGCTGATAGCCGGGGTCGAGGCGGCCAAAGGGCGGCCGTTGATCAACTCCGTGACGGGCGAGGATGAGTCGCTGGAAATCGTTCTGCCTCTGGCGGCTAAATACGATTGCCCCGTCGTGGCGATCTGTAACGATGAAACTGGGATTTCACCAGACCCTGAGGTGCGTTTTGCCGTGGCCAGGAAGATCGTTGAGCGCGCGGCAGACTACGGCATCAAGGCCAACGACATCGTAATCGACCCGCTTGTCATGCCCTTGGGTGCTACCCCGGCTGATGCCCTCCTGACTTACAGCCAGCAGGCCTTTGAGATCGTTGCCAAGATCCGGTCTGAACTGGGTGCGAACACGACCTGCGGTCTGTCCAACGTGTCCTTTGGCTTGCCCAACCGGCACTGGATGAACGGCATTTTCGTTGCGATGGCAGCGGGCTATGGCATGACATCGGCGATCATGAACCCCTTGCACGAAGAGGAAATGACCTCTGTCCGTGCTGCTGATGCACTGCTGGGCCATGACACATCGTGCATGAAGTGGATGGCAAAATACCGCGCGCCGGCACCTGAAGGCGCTGATGGCGTCGCACGGGGTCGTCGGGGCGGTGGACGCCGTCGGTCGGCTTAAGCGCTGTTTCACTGCCTGCGGGGACTGTCTGCCCCTCGCGGTCGTTCTGGCCTGGTTTTGCTTTCCCCTGCACCATTTTTTGACAATTGTGCCCACACGGCTCGTTCCCGAAATCCGGGTTCGGGCCGTCTGTGTATCACGGCTGCAGGGTTTTTAGGGCGGGCAAGGTCACCTGTGCGTGAGTTGGTTCGCAGAGGGCCTTTTCTGGTTGCTCATTTGCGCTAACTGGAATTGGTAAGACCAATTTTTGTAGTGGAAGGTGCAGGATGACCATTGATCGACGGACGACGCTAGGTTTGATGGGGGGCGGTCTGGCGCTTTCAGTCTTTGGTGCTGGGCCTGTGCAGGCAGCACCGACGTTCCCTGGCGAGGCGAAGGTGACCATGGATCTCTTTCAGGGCGACAAGGTCATTGGTCAGCACGCCTATGAGATCATTGGCTCGCAGGCCGCGCCCGAGGTGCGGACACTGGCTGGTTTTCAGGGTCGGATCCTGGGGTTTCGCGTAAAGTATGAGCTGAGCACCGTTGAAAAATGGCAAGGTGGGCAGCTCTCGCAACTGCGCTCGAAGGGCGAGTTGCGCGGTCAACCCTTTGAGATTAGCGCCGAGCGTCAGGATGACCGACTGATGGTGGTCAACGACCGTGGGCGCACGGTCAAAGCCGACCCTGGCCTGCTGCCGACCACCTATTGGATGCCGAATTTCGTGCAGCAGCGTCAGGTGCTGGATACCCAGCGTGGGCGGGTGCTACGGATTGAACCCGTGCCACTGGGCGTGGGCTCGTTTCGCGGGCGCATGGTGCAGGGTTGGGATATCGGCGGTGATCTGCCGATCAAGATATTCTACGACAGCGCGGGGACATGGTCGGGTTTGCGGTTCTCGCTGATGGGTAACGACTTTGAGTATGAGCGGGTATAGGGCATGCGGATCGCTTGGATAACCGGGGCTTCTTCAGGGATCGGTGAAGCGCTGGCGCGGGTGATGGCGCGCGAGGGCTGGCGGGTTTATGTCTCTGCGCGCCGGGGTGACTTGTTAGAAGCCATGGCGGCAGAATGCGAGGGCGATATCAGGCCTTTGCCGTTGGACGTCACGGACGGCGCGGCGACACGCGCGGCGGTGGCGACCATGCTCGAAGAGAGCGGTCGGCTCGATCAGGTGGTGTTGAACGCCGGGGTATTCTGGCCGCAGAAGGCACGCTCGTTCAAGGCTGAAGACGTGCACAAGATGTTCGCTGTTAATGTGGGCGGTGTCGCGGAAGGGCTGGAGGCAGTGCTGCTGCCGATGATCGAAGCGGGGGCGGGCAAAATCTGTTTGATGGGATCGGTCGCAGGATACCGCGGTTTGCCAACCTCACCCGCTTATTGCGGGACTAAAGCCGCGATTATCGCGATGGCGGAGAGCCTGAAGCCTGAGTTGGACGCGACGGGCGTGGTGATGCAGGTCGCTTGTCCGGGCTTTGTGCGCTCGGAAGCCACGGCGATCAATAAGTTCCCCATGCCGTTCCTGATGGAACCCAAGGCTGCGGCCGAGGCCTTCTATCGTGGGTTGACCGGGCACGACCGGTTCGAAATCACCTTTCCCAAGATTTTTGCTGTCCTGCTGAAAACCATGATGAGTTGGCCTTACTGGTTGTTTTTCATGGCCATGCGGCCGTTGGCCCCCAAGGAGTGATGGGTCTAGGCTATTAAGGTGGTCGCTCGGTCGGTGGCTGTCTCGGTTTGAGGGGCGGTTGGATCCTCAGGCAACCTGGATCGCTGACTGGGTCAGCGTTCGGCTATCGCCTCAGTTCTTTCGTCCCACCCTCCCGCC
>PAHJ01000077.1 GCA_002705565.1 Geminicoccus sp.
ACAACAATATTATCGGACGGGCGGACATTCCGTGGTGCAGGCGGCATCGTCCGATTGGTTGGTTTAGTTTAGCTGACCCGAAGGGTTCCGTCGGCAAACATCATCCCAGCTTTGGCAAAGGTTTTGGCAAACTCGCCCATCTGACCGGCGATGCGGGAAGAGGCGTTGCCGTCCAATGAGCGCTTGTAGACGCCCTGCAAAATCGCCGACATGCGGAACTTTGAGAAGGCCATGTAGTAGTTGATTTCATCCACCGAAGTGCGTCCCGCGGCCTCTGCGTACATGGCAACAAACTCCGACAGAGACGGGATGCCCTCATCCGCGAGGTTCAAACCGGCCAGGCCCGGCGATGGCCGGGCGCCTGCAGGGGTAAAGTACATCATGGCGCAATAGGCGAAGTCCGACAGCGGATGACCAATCGTGCTGAGCTCCCAGTCTAGAACCGCAATCGGGGTCAGGTCATTGGGGCCATAAATCATGTTATCGATGCGAAAGTCGCCGTGTGCGATGGTCACGTTGTGCGGCTCGTTGACGTCTGCAGGCATGTTGTCCCGCAACCACGCTGTCAAAGCGTCCATTGCCGGAATGTCTTCGGTCTTGGAGGCTTCGAACTGGCCCGACCATCGTTTGATTTGCCGGGCAATGTAGTCGCTGGACTTGCCAAAATCCTCCAGCCCGGCGGCGCGCCAATCAACGGCGTGCAATCCAGCCAGTGCGTTGGCTGCATTTTCAAAAACAGGCAGGCGTTCAGACTTCGACAGGAGCGGGAGTGCGGGATCCTTGAAGACGCGCCCGTCGATGAAATCCATCACGTAGAACATCGTCCCAATCACGGAGTCATCGTCGCAGAGAACGCGGACGTTGGGGACGGGTACGTCGGTCTGGGCGAGCGCCTGCATGATCCGAAACTCGCGGTCCACTGCATGCGCCGAAGGCAGCAGCTTGCCTGTGGGTTTTTTTCGCAGGACGTAGCGATTGCCGGCGAAGGTGACAAGGTAGGTCGGGTTTGATTGACCAGCGTCGAACTGCGCGAGCTTTAGGTCGCCTGTACCGTCACCAGCGGGCAATTGTTCAGCCAGATAGGCCTGAAGTCGCGCGGTGTCCAAGGCGTGCTCGGCGCGCACGTCCATGGCTCGGTCAGCGGTGTCTATGGCCATGTTGGGATCAGAAACCATGGTGGTGTCTTCCTCTTGTCGGTCGTCTGGTTGGTTCTCGGAGCAAACCAAGCATCATCGATGTGCGGGTGTCGGCACAAGCACGCTCAAGCCTGCGGGTTTAACCTCGAACCGTGTGCTTGCTGCGCCGGCGTAACTGTCACCCTCAGCCAGTAAAGGAGACCATGTCCCCGGCTCTTCTTCAAGCGGCTCGATCACCAGTGAACGGCACCTCCACAGCTTTACCTGTCGATGCCCCAGATGCCGTCCGAAATATACCCGTCCCAGTAAGCCGATCAAACCAAGTGTGCTGACATCACCCAAAGCCAGCACTTCCATCATCCCATCCTGCGGGTCAGCGTCAGGCGCGAATTTCATGCCGCCGCCAGCCATAGACGTGTTGCACGCCAGTACCGTCCAGAAACGGTCTTCGATCACGGTTTTGTCGTCGATGGTCAACCGCACGGGGCGGGTTCCGCCCTTGGCCAGCGCTTGCAAAACGCCAACCGGGTACTGCAAGGAGCCGGGCACGGTGGACGCGTTCGCCTCACGGTTGACGTCCGCAGCAAAGCCCCAGCCGGCGACCGATAGAGTTTTGAAAACCGGTGCGTTGCTTTGGCTCGCCTGGAGGCAGTCCAGAGGCATGGATTGAGCTGTGTTAAGCTGCTCCAAGGCCCGGGTCAGGTTGCTCGACCAGCCCAGCGCAGTGGCAAAGTCGTTGCCAGACCCCAGAGGCAGAGGCGCAAAACTGGCCCCGTCGGGCAGGCACTGAGCCAGTTGATGGGCGGTCCCGTCCCCGCCAACAGCAATCGGCAACCGACCCGCGTCGACCGCATCTTTTACCGCTTTGGGGAGCTGTTTCAGCGTTGGGCTGGTGAAGTGCGCATCGACCCCGGAGGCTTGCGCCCACCGCTCTAATTTCGGTGCGAGTGTAGGGGTAGAGACCTTTAGAGCGGATCCGTTGAGGAAAAATGTCAGAGGCTGACGCACGGTACTCAATCCTTTAGCCAGGTCATGCGGCGCTTCGTCCGCCACGGAAAAGGGCTTTAACCTCGGTCCCCAGCGCGCATAGAGGCTGATTCCCAGACCAAAAAGATACCGAGTATCGCCAGTGCCCAGAACGGCCCCGTCACCACCAACTGTCCCAGCACAACGCCTACGCCGACCAGGATCAGTCCCAGAATGTGCAGGTTACCGGGTAGCCAGCGACCGAGCAACAGTGCAGCGGCAATCACTACCTCCAGCACTGCAACGGCAAAAACCGCGATCAGTGCACGGACGTCGGCCGAGGAATTTGCGTCCAGCACCCCGAAGATTGCTTGTTGAATGGTCCATCCCGGCGTCGATCGAAGCCCCCAGGCCAAAGTGCCAACGGCAACAACCATTGTCAGTGCAGGGGCAAGATAAGAAGGGCGGCGCGCACGGTGTGTCATGGATAGAGACTTAGCACCCTGCGCGTGAAAAGAAACGGGCTTGAAGCTTCTCATAATGCGGGTTTCTCTTGCATTTGTTCATTTTTTGTTTCATTCAACGCCCATGACTGAAGACCTTCTCCTCTGGATCGACGCGCTCCCTGGTTGGGTGCTGATTGCCATGCTTATGGCGCTTGCGACGCTGTTCGGTTGGGTCATGGCGGGGCTATGGCAACGCGGTGGGCTGCACGAAGCGCAGCGCACAGCGGCCTATGCCGATGCTCAGCTGGAAGCTGTGCGGGAGCAATTGGCAGCCAAAGACATGCTGCTGGGTGAGATGCGCGATGGCTCGACAGATCTTGCAGCCGAAAACAGCGCGCTGAAGGCAAGGTTGGAGGCGCAATCTTCTCAGTTCGCGCAGCAGGCAAAAACGTTAAATGATCTGCGCAGTGAGCTGGAAAAGGAAATGAAGCTGATGGCGCAGCAGGCGCTGCAATCCAATCAGCAGAGTTTCATAACCATGGCCAATCAGGTCTTTGAAAAACACCGGACGGCCGCTTCAGGTGATCTTGCGCAGAAGAAAGACACGATCGCAGCGATGCTCAAGCCCCTCGGAGAAACTGTTGCTCGGTACCAGAAGGAGCAGCGCGAGGCTTACGGCAATCTGAGCCAGGAGGTTCAGTCGCTGGCCCGCCAGTCCGCCAGTGCGGCTTCTGCGACGGGTAAATTGGTCAATGCACTGCGCGCCTCGCCGAAAACCCGTGGACGGTGGGGTGAGCATCAGCTCAAAACGGTGCTTGAGTTGGCCGGAATGTCTGAGCACGTGGATTTCGAAACAGAGAAGTCGCTCAAGGGCATGGATGGCACTGTGCGGCCAGACGCCGTGATCCGGCTTCCGGGCGAGAGATTTATTGTCGTTGATGCCAAAACGTCGCTGTCAGGCTATCTGGAAGCCCTTGAGACGGATGATCCTGCTTTGCAAGACGCAGCTCTGCTAAAGCACGCCAAGGAAATCCGGACCCATATGCGCGGCCTCGCAGAAAAGAAATATTGGACTGCTTTGCCGTTCACACCCGATTTTGTGGCCATGTTCATTCCCGGTGAGAACTTCTTCGCGGCTGCTGCCGAGCGCGACCCAACGCTGTTTGAGGATGCGGTTGCCAAGAAAGTGCTGATCGTGACGCCGACAACGCTGGTGGCTCTTTCCAAGGCCATCGCCTATGGCTGGCGTCAGGAAACGATGTCCAAAAACGCTGCTGAAATCGCTGAGACGGGGCAGGAGCTCTACAAGCGATTAGCCAATCTGGGGCAACGAGTGGCTGACCTTGGTGACTCTCTCACCCAATCAGTGAGCCGCTACAACGGTTTCATTGGCACGTTAGAGACGCAGGTCATGCCCCAGGCACGCAAGTTCAACGACCTGCAGGTTGAAGGGTCGCAGGACCCTTTGCCAAAGCTCGAAGTGCTTGATGCAGACCCACGGGAACCGCGCGCGGGCCGTGATTTGCTGTTCGATTTCGACGTGGCACCGAAACAGGTTCAGTAGGGTTCGGTTTCGAGTCCATATCGGCCTCTAATCGTCGGCTCGCATAATAGTCAGAAATTGCTCGATTCGTGGCACTGGGCGTGTAACGCGTCGCAATCCCGCCCCAGTTGCGCCTCAAATGGTCATAACCCCCGTTTCTTTGCCAAAAGATACCTCGATTCGAGATAAAAAAGAGAAAAAGGGGTTTAAATTTCATCTAAAGTGTTTTTTACCGCTACCTATGTATTCGCGCGAAATCTGCGAGCGTTCTGCTCGTTCTCGGTTTGAGGCCAACCTGTTCGGTTCTGGACAGGACGCCGCGCTCATAAAGGTGACGGAGATGACGAAAATGATGTTTGACAGCCAGGACACACGCCAGGTTCTGACTAATGCCCCCGCATTTGAGCCAATGGACAAGCGGCAGGCATCCAAGAAAACGTTGCGCGGTAAGGGTGGGGCGCTTCTGACGTCCTCCGCTCTGATCGCCGCTGCGACGGCTCTGACCTTGAGTGGTGAAGCCGTAGCACAGGGCGTGCCCTCCGGATTTTCGCCGGCGCCGTCCGACGTGGTCTCCTACGTCCAGCTGAGCAACGGCTCGGTTCTGGTCCAGCTGGCGAACCAGCAGTCATTGCTCGTGACGTCCAACAACTTTTTCATCGACGGTAGCGGCGTCCTTTATCTGAGCCCCAGCGTGGCTTCCGGCATCTCCGGGGGTGGATCCATGGGCGCGGCACCGAGCTTGCCGGTTCCCTCCGCACCCATCGGCACAACCAATCTGGGTCAGACCTCTTCAGGCGTAATTTTCGATGACGTAGGCTCTGCGGCCGCGTCGGGTGGAATTTTGGGCAGCATCACCGGCGGTCCAGGCCTGTTTGGCTTGGGCACCATCGGAACGGTTGCCGCGATCGGTCTGGGCGGCGGCGCCATTTTGCTGGCCGCCAACGCCATTCGCTCGCAGCTTTCCGACGACGATGGCGACGGCGCAACCGGCAACGAGGCTGCGTCTGTTGCCGCGATTGATGACGGCATCGAAGCGGGCGCGACCGACGGCACGCTGACGTACGCCATCACCGATCAGGATGGGATCGATGAAAGCGACCTGGTCGCGTCGATCGAAGCGGGCCTCGCAGGCGCCTCGACCATTGCCTCGATTTTCCCCAACGGCGCGATCGTGGAGACCGAACGCACAGGCTCCGGCCTGGTGGATGGCACCGAGGACACGTATCGCTCGATCAACGTAACGCTGACCGGCGACGTCTCAGGCAGCTTGAACGTTGGTGAATTCACCGGCCCGGCTGTGTCCTTCACCGACGCTGGTGGCAACGAAGAGACCGTCAATTTCGCCTTGAACATCACCGGCGACGACGATGGTGGTTCAGGCACGGGCAGCACGGATACCAGCGGCACGTCGCTGGAGCTGAACGCAGCCGACGGCGGCACCTACACCATCCCGCAGGGCGGCACCTACCTGTTCCGCGCAACGGACAGCGATGGCGACACCATTTCTTACGATATCAACAACAACCCCACGGGCGTTGGCATCGACAGCAACACCGGCCTGGTCACCGTTGCCAATTCAGTGTCGACCGGCAACCACACCATCACCGTGACCGCCACCTCGACCAACGCTGATGGCACCGTAGAGACCGACACCGAGACCTACAACATCGAGGTTACGTCAAACGGCGGCACGACCCCGACCAACACCGTTGATGCCGATTTTGACAGCACCGGCGCGGGCTTCAGCACGCTCACAGGCCAGAATATCTCCGACGCCTCGCTGGCGACAAACGACGACGACGAGTTCGAAGTCCCGACCGCCAGTGACCTCGCCAACTCCTACGTGATCGACGGCCTCGCCGGCGAAGACACGCTGTATTTCTCCGAGTTCGGCGCGACCTACCACCTCGACCCCACCGACATGAACAGCTTCGAAGACGTGTCAGGGTTCGAGACGCTCTCGCTGCTCTCCGGCGTTAATCTGGAGATCAACGGCGGTGTACTCGACAGCACGCAGACCGGCGACATCGAATACATCTCCGGCTCGTCTGAGAACCGGGTGACGCTGGTCAACACCGACGCTGACATGGGTCTGGATGTTTCGATCACCAACATCGAAACCATCGACATGAACAACTATGACCTCACGCTCGACTACGCCGACCTGTCCGGCGTGGATATGATCGAGGGTGATACAGAGTCCATGCTCGTGTTCACCGGTCAGTTCACCTACGACTTCGCCGACGCGATGATCGATACCAGCGACGTGGTTCGCATCGGTCTGGACGCGGGCAACTACGACTACGCGCTCACGCTCGACGGCGTGCACGACGAAGACGTCACCCAGATCTACGCCTATGGCGAGAACCAGATCGAGGGCGACGTGATGATCGACACGCGGGAGAATGCGAAGGTCACGCTGATCGACCTCGCAGGCGACCGCTACACCACCGGCGGCCTGTCTGGCTCCTCGAACATCTTTGCGACCTACGATGACGAGCTGACCATCCTCGGCGGCGACAACGACGATGACGTAGACCTGACGCTCGACAGCGATGTCGAGGACGGCGAGCTGCGCATCGACCTGGGCGACGATGGGCAGGACACCCTGAACATCAACCTCAACGGCGACGAGATCGACACCAACGGCTATGGCCGACACATCGACAACGTCGAGTACGTCAACATCGACGCGCCCCAGGGCGATGGCGAAGCCTACCTGCACTTCGACGGCTCCCACCTGCAGGAAAACACCCTGCGCCTGGTGGATATGTCCGACCTGGGTGAGGACGGCGGCATCCGGCTGAACGGTGACCTGTCCACGAACGCGAACTACTTCTCCAGCGATATCGCGGCGGTTCTGGCGAACCTGACGTCGGTGCAGTTCGAAGCGACCTCCGCCTTGCCGGTCTTTTCCGAGACCGCGATCAACGCAGCGGCTTCCGCGACGACCAGCCCGGATGGCACGCTCGCCGGCCGGTTGATGGTGGATGGCTACGTCTCCGACGACGATCTGGTTGTCTACATGACCGCTGGTGAAGACACGATCGACCTGACCATCGGTGAATCTGAGTACTACGTGGAAGCCGCACTGACGTCCGCGGGCTCCACCACCGTGACTGAGGCCGTTGGTATCGCCATGGCCGACGTCATCCGGGTTCTGAACCCGATCCCAGAGATCACCGCCGTCCCCCAGATCGATTTTGCCGGTCATGCGGAGGAGGTGAATGTCTTCCTCGGCGGTGGCGATGACCAGGTCAGCCTGGTGCTCGGTTCCGCGCAGCAGGAGCGGGTGACCCTGTCCTTCTCCCGTGCGGATGTCAGCGACCACGACACCGTCACCTTCAACGTGCTCGAAGACCTCGGCGCGATGGCGGAGGTCAACGGCGCGACGACGACCAACAACACGCCGATCATCGACAACGTGGGCCTGGCCAGCGGCCTGACCTTCGACTTCGAAGACGACATCACCACCATCATGACCGCCCCATCGGCGACCGACGCGAGCAGCATTGACGTTGCCGGCTCGCAGCAGGGCGCGCTGATCGTCTACGGCCGCAGCGACTTCGCGGTGCAGCGCTGCATGCTCTACGACCACGATGGTGATGGCCAGCTCAGCGACGGCGACACGGTGCTCGACCTGACCAACGTGCTGATGGTCCCCGGTTCCTTTGCGTACCAGGACGCCAGCTCAACCAATTACCCGTTCCTGGCGAGCGATATCATCATCGCCAACTCGGAATCTGTCGGGTTGATGACCAACGGTCTCGACCTGATCCCATTCACACTGTCGGACGGCAACCTGGTCGCTTAACCGACGCCCACACCCCTACAACG
>PAHJ01000078.1 GCA_002705565.1 Geminicoccus sp.
AGCTTTGTGCCGCAGGCCTCAATTCGACAAGGCTGTCATCGAATGGCGAAAGCAGGCTAACTGGGAAAAAATCTTGGAGCAGAAAAATGCCGATTAGACCCACCGACAACCCCGATATCCTGAACATGCGGGGCCTCAATCTATTTCACTATTCCTATTCGAACTGCTCGATGCGGATCCGCTTGTTTCTGGATGAAAAGGGCATCCCCTGGAACGACCATTTCGTTGATTTGCGCGCGCAGAAGAACCTCACGGAAGAGTACTTTGCCATTCACCCCCAGGGGCTGGTCCCGGCGCTGGTAGATGACGGTGTGATCGTTCACGAGTCTGCGGATATTCTGGAATATCTCGAAGATAAGTTTCCCGAGCCGTCGTTCATACCCGATGATCCCGAAGACCGCGCAGAGTTGGAAAAAATACTCGAATTCACGCGCTCCGGGCACTTTCCGATCATCAAGACGTGGGCCTACGGTCGCAACAACAAACCGACCAAAACACCCGAAAGCATGGCCAAACTAGCCCAATTGCAGAAGGACCAGTGGATCGTCGATTTTCATCAGGAAACCCTGAACGAAGGGGGTATCCCAGAGGAGAAAATCCTTGCGGCTGAGCAGACCTTGAAAGGCATGTTTACCGATCTTGATCGCCGCTTGTCCGAGCACGAATGGATATTGGGTGACAAAATGACACTCGCCGATATCGCTTGGATCCCGCAGTATGCGCTCTTCCAGCGCAATAATTTTCCATTCTCACCCTACCCGAATTTCACAAAGTACGTGGTTCGTTGGCAGAAGCGCCCGGCCTATGTTAGCGCCATTGGCAACCACATGCCTGGCTCCATGAACGCGCCAGTATAACAGAGGAAAGTGACGATGACCGACCAACGGGAATACGTTCATCAAGCCCTCGCCCGAGCGGTACGAGACCATGACGTCGAGACAATGTTTGGGCTGGTGGGTGACGCAAACCTTTTCCTCGCCAACCACTTCGTCAACGGCTGCGGTGGCACTCTGGTTCCTGCAGCGCACGAAGGCGGTACTGTCCTGATGGCGCTTGCCTACTCCCAGGTCACGGGCAAGGTTGGCGTGGCAACGGTGACTCAGGGTCCAGGCCTGACAAACTGCTTTACCGCCCTGCGCGAAGGTGTGGTGGCGCGCCGACCTATGCTGCTGTTGTGCGGCGACACGCCCGCTACAGCGGCCTTTCATCCGCAAAACATTGATCAGCGCGAAGTGGTCAAGGCAACTGGGGCCGGATTTGAACAAATTCAGGGGCCGCAGACGGCTTCCCGAGACATCGCCCACGCCTTTTTCCGGGCGCACAATGAGCGACGTCCCATCGTGGTCAACATTCCATCGGACTTCATGTGGGCAGAGGTAGAACCCCGGACCCTTGTCTTTCCTCGGCTGGAGGCCCCGACGCTGATTTCCAGTGGGGACCTGCACGAACAAGCCATCGGTATCATCGCCTCGGCAAAAAGACCGCTTATCCTCGCTGGCGCTGGCGCGGTTTCAGCCCGAGACAACCTGATTGCCCTGTCAGAACGCTTGGAAGCACCCCTAGCAACTACGCTCAAGGGGACAGGGCTGTTTGACGGGCATCCTAACAATATTGGCTTCTTCGGAACTTTGGGCACGGCGGAGGCTTATGACGTCATCGCTTCAGCTGATTGCATCGTTGCCTTTGGCGCGTGGTTGCATTTCCTGACCACAGACCGGGGTAAGCTTGTGGAAGGCAAGCGCGTGGTTCAGGTGAACAAGGCCCGATCTGATATTGGTAAGTTCTATCAGCCGGATGTGGCACTGGTTGCTGACGCAGGCCAAACCGCAGACAACATTCTTTTTTGGTTGAACGAAGCTGAAATTCCAGCGTCGGGTTTTTCTCGGGAGCTGCCAACCCATGATATCGCTCGCCATCCACCGGGCGACCCGGCGCAATCGGACGAGGGCTGCATCAACCTCGAATACGCTCTGGACCGCCTCAACCAAGCCCTGCCGCAAGACCGGATCATGCTGACGGACGGGGGGCGGTATATCACGGAAGTGTGGTGCCGGGTTCAGGTGCCGGACCCGAACAGCTTTCATATGACCGACAACTTCGCCGCCATCGGTCAAGGCATGCAACAGGCCATCGGCGCTGCGCACGGAGAGCCAAGTCGTCCGGTTGTGCTGTTTACCGGAGATGGTGGTTTCATGATGGGCGGCATCGGCGAGTTCAACACGGCTGTGCGGACCAATCGCGACCTCATTGTTATCATTTGCAATGACGCAGCGTACGGCGCTGAGCACATTCAGATGCGAGACCGGCAAATGGACACCTCCCTGACTGAGTTCGACTGGCCCTCCTTTGCGGCGGTCGCAGTATCCCTGGGCGGTGAAGGCGTTGAAGTGGCATCGCCAGACGACCTCGAAACCGCCATCGAAGCCATCAACAAGCGGCAGGCACCCATCGTTGTCGAACTGAAGCTCGACCCGAACAAAGTACCCCGCATGCGGATGTAGCTCGCGGGTCTGCCCCCAAACCTTGGGCGATTGTGCGAGGGGGCGGTTGTCGGCGTGGGTTTTGGGCTCAAATCTCAAGGAACAGCGACGTAGGCTCCCTGGCTTGGTCGCTTTCCTCTGCAACCAGCAAACAGGTTCATGCACCAATGTCGGCTTCAAAATTATTTTCTCCCATCACGCTGGGTGGCGTTGACCTGGCCAACCGCATCATCGTTGCGCCCATGTGTCAGTACAGCGCGGTCAATGGGGATGTGACGGACTGGCACCTGATGCACCTGGGCCAGTTTGCAGTCAGTGGGGTTGGTCTGATTTTTGTTGAGGCCACCGGCGTTAGCCCGGAGGGACGGATTTCGCCGGGCTGTGTGGGGCTGTGGTCGGATGAGAATCAGGCAGCGCTGACGCGGGTGGTGGGCTTTTGTAACGACTTCGGCAATGCGAAAATGGGCATTCAGCTGGCGCACGCCGGGCGGAAGGCTTCGACAGACCTGCCGTGGCGAGGGGCAGCGCCGCTGCCAGCATCGGACCCGCGGGGCTGGCAAACGGTCGCCCCATCCGCCACGCCGTATAACCAGGCCTTTCCCGCGCCCACAGCGCTGGATGAAGCAGGCATGGCCAAAGTGATCGATGACTTTCGAGCCGCTGCCAAGCGGGCGGATGCCATTGGTTTTGAGGTGCTGGAAATCCATATGGCGCACGGCTACCTGCTCCATCAATTTCTGTCGCCACTGAGCAATCAGCGCAATGACGGCTATGGCGGCTCTCTGGAAGGTCGCATGCGGTTTCCGCTGGAGGTTTTTGCCGCGGTCCGAGACATCTGGCCGACCCACAAGGCGCTGGGCGTGCGAATTTCGGCGACTGATTGGGTCGAGAGTTCCAGTTGGTCCGTCGCAGAGGCAAGCTGCTTCACCGGCGCGCTGAAGGCCGCAGGGGCTGAGTTCATTGATGTTTCAAGCGGGGGCAACTCGCCCGCCCAGAAGATCGACGCTGGACCGGGTTACCAGACCGGCTTTGCCGCCACCATCAAGCGCGAGGTTGGCTTGCCGACCATGGCGGTCGGGCAAATCACCCAACCCCATCAGGCCGAAGCGATTTTGCGCTCGGATCAGGCGGATATGGTGGCTCTGGCCCGGGGAATGCTCAATGACCCGCGCTGGGCGTGGCACGCGGCGGAAGCGCTGAACGCCCAGGCGGCCTATGCGCCGCAGTACATGCGGTCCAACCGCGCTTTACGTGGGGAGCCGATCCCGGGCAATCCCCCCATCCCCAGTCAGTGAGTCTAAGACTCAGGTGGGTGCGGGCGGTAGCTGGTTCTGCCAGTCCCTGCGTACCCAGAATCGGTGCAACAGCAGACCCGAAGCGCAGAACAGGCCCGCCACCAACCCAGCCCAAACCCCAATCTGTGCCAGCGGTGTCCAGAAACCCAGGATATACCCCGCTGGAATGCCAATAGCCCAGTAGCTGATCGCCGCCATGACCATCGGCGTGCGGGTGTCTTGGCAGCCTCGTAGCAGGCCCAAAGCCATGACCTGCGTACCGTCAGCGAGTTGAAACAGCGCCGCCATGGCCATCAGACCCACGCCCAGAGCGATGACATCGGCGCGGTTCGGCTCATTGGGATCGAGAAACAGGACAAGCAGTGCTTCGGGTACGGTGAGAAAAAGCACCATTGTCAGCGCGATCAGACTGAGCGAGAGCATGAAGGCAACCTGCCCCCCGCGCAGCAAACCTGCGACATCGCCCACACCAAAGGCACGGCTGGCACGCACTGTGCCGGCCAACGAGAGCCCGATGTGGATCATAAAGACGGTTGAGGTGATTTGCATGGCAATGCCATGTGCCGCGAGTTGCAGTGTGCCAAGCCATCCCATCATGATGGCTGTGCCGGTAAACAGTCCGCTCTCCGCCAACTGGGTCAGACCGATGGGCCAACCGAGCCGATAGACCTCCCGAAATGCTTCCCAATCGGGACGCCACATCCGCTGCAACAGGGCGTGTTCAGGCAAGGCCCGCAGCGCGTAGAAGCAAAGCCCGGCCAGTACTAGCAGCTGATTGAGCAGAGTTGCGATGGCAGCGCCGGCGATCCCAAGCTCTGGAAACCCCCATTTTCCGAAAATCAGTACCCAGTTTGCCAACGCGTTGCCAATACCGCCCAAAACCGTGATCCAGAAAATCACTTGTGCCCGCTCCTGAGCGGCGAGGTAGCTTCGAAACACCATGACCAACAGGGCCGGAAACAGGCTCCAACCGGCAATTCGCATGTAGGTCTGGGTCAGAGAGGCGATTTCCGGATCTTGTCTCAGCAGTTCAAGGATCGGTTTGCACCACCACATGATGGGCATCAGGCAAGCCGCCGTTAAAAGAGACAGCCATAGGCCCATGCGGGTAATACGCCGGATTTGTTGGGGGTCATTGGCGCTCGCGGCGGAGGCCACCATTGGCATCACGGCTTGCGCAAATCCACTGCCGACAACAAACAGGGTGAAAAATATCGAATTGGCCAGGACGCCCGCGGCGAGCGTCTCCACGCTGTACCATCCCAGCATGATCGTGTCGGTCAGCCCAACCGCCGCATGGGCAAGCTGACTGCCAGCAAGCGGCAAGGCCAGCGCCACCAGGGCGCGCCCGTGCCGCCTGTAACTCATTCCATCCACTGTCATACTCACCCTTCAGCGCCGACAGACACAAGGGTGTGGCCGGTTTCCTGCAAAATCACGACATTGCGTCGTTTCAGCAAGTAGATTCACGACGCGCTCAACAATTTTGGCCCAACAAACAGAAAATGTGGGCCGGGATTGAAGGGATCTTCCGGAACCACGTGACGGCCGGGAGACGCGACCTCAAGGCAAGAAGCAGAGTTTAGAAACGCTTTAGTACCTATGCATTTTTTCTGATTGGGGGGCGATAGGGCGGTTTTTGAGCGGGGACAGCGGTTTTTTTCCGGATGTTGAGCCCTGTTTGGAGGCCCGGAAACATTGGGAAACGCATAAATAGTGATGCACTCCTGCAACATCACTATAAAAACACTCTATAACCTATTGAAATAAGGAAGAAACATTTCGTAAAAGGCAAGTGCATTTGAATTTGAGAGCGCATTATATCAGCGCAACCGGTTGAGTTTTTGAAAATGGGCCGGGTATTTTTGGAGAAATGATTATGAAATTTCATTTGATTGCAAGCTCCAGCCTTGTGGGCGTTTCGGCTGCGGGTTTGGCCGGTGCTGTCGACATTACCCTGGGCGGTTCCATCGATCTTGGTGTTGAGTTTGGCCTTGCCAAGTCAAACACCAACCTGACCTTCGCTGATGCTTATAACAGCATGAACCTGTTTCTTACCGCAGCCGGTACGACCGACGCAGGGATGAAGTACGGTGGCTCGTTCTCGATGGGCACCACGGCCTCGATCGAGTTCAACCCGTACAGCGAGAACAACGTCCAGTATTTCGTCAAGGCAACGGTTGAGGGAGCGAGCGATATTGTCGGCGCGCTGCACAACGTGTCCGGTGGCGGCTCGGTCAGCATCCCAAGCGTTATGGCCGTCAAAATCAATTCGACTTGGCGCTCTGTCGGCGATGTTCGGACCGATTATGTCGTCAACGCGGCCCCAAGCTTCTCGTCTTCTAACATTTGTAAGATTGCAGGCCGGGGCACGGCATCCTCTGGCATCTTCGCCGGTTCGCTGAACAGCACCACGACCGAAGAGGCCGCTGCGGTAACGGGTGGATACCTACCTGTTGGTCAGTTTGCGGTCATGGGCAGTACCTCGATCGCAGCGGGTGCGACCGAAACCGTTACGTTGGCCGCGGGTGGATCGATCTCGACGACCCACGGTGTGACGGCAAAAATTACCCAAACAACTGATCTTACTGAGTCTTTTGCCAATCCAGCTGGCGCGGCATCAAGCATCGTTCGGTACCACTACCTGAATAAAGGTGCCGTCGATCTAGACGGTGGTGGTTCCATCACCACGGACACTGTGACCGACGCATTGATTTACGCAGGCCCGTTCATGGAAGTGAAAATGGCGTCTTCGACCACAAAACTGGTCGTTGGTGCGGCCTGTGTTGAAGGCCTTAATTCTTCTGACGCAGCCTTCTACCTCGACAACGCGTCCAAGGTCATGACGGCGTCGGACGCTTCGATCTACATCGAAGGCGGTTTCGGCAAGTTGACCCTCCAGACCAATGATTACTCCGGCAGCGTGTCGGCAATCGCAGGCGCAGGCGATCAGGCTGACATCGACGCCGACGGCCTGGTTGTTGTCGGTGAAAGCGTTGGCCTGCTGGGCGCCAATCCATTTGTCGCGATTGATCTCGCGCCGAACGCGGCGCTGGGACAGTTGGAGGTGTTAACCGGGGCAAGTTTGAACCTTGGCGGCTTGATTGCAGCCTTTGACCTCAAGGTCGGCAGCGGGGATCTGATCGCGATTGATACCTGGGATCTGGGCTTGGACTACGCTGTGGGTGGCTTGTCAGTGGGCTTCGCAGCTGACTCCAATAGCGACTGGGGCCTGTCTGCCTCCATGTCCACCGGTGGATTTGCCATCGATGCCGAATTTGGCGCAACGGGCAATGAAGATCACCAGAAATCCGGCATCGTCTACTCCATCGAAGGCGCAACATCGCTCAACGGCTTTGGTGTGTCTCTGGGTCTGGATCAGGATCTGAAGACGACCTTCGGTCTGTCTTACGGTGTCGGCGCGCTTAACCTGTACGCGGATTACGACGTAGCGGACGACGGCGGATCCGTCGGCGCGACCCTGTCCTTCTAAACCAGTTTTCTCTGAAAGGCGGGCCGATCCACAGTCGGTTTGCCTTTCGCCTAAAGTAAAAAAGGGATCTGTCGCCTTGGGGCGGTGGATCCCTTTTTTGTGAATTGTCTATATCCCCAGCTGGACAAATGAACAGCAGCCATCCAAGTCTTGAGCAAACCGGACTCGAGAAGCTTAGATGACAAAAAATATAGCGACGGACTACCTGATTGTCGGGAGCGGTGCCGTCGGCATGGCCTTTGCCGATACCCTGCTGACGGAAACGGATGCGACCCTGACAATCGTTGACCGTCATCCTGCCCCCGGCGGGCATTGGAATGATGCTTATCCGTTTGTAACCTTGCATCAGCCCAGTGCGTTTTACGGCGTGAGTTCCAAGGAATTGAGCAAGGGTCATGTTGATCAGGTGGGCCTGAACAAAGGGCTGGGCGACCTGGCCACGGGCGCGGAAATCAACGCTTATTTCGATGAAGTCATGCGCCAGACCTTCCTGCCCTCGGGCCGAGTGCAGTATTTTCCGCTGACAGACTACGAGGGCGAGGGGCGTATCACCTCGTTGCTGAGCGGCGAAACCCGCACAATCGATCACAAAAAACGGGTGGACACGACCTTTTTGAAGACTGGTGTGCCCTCGACCCATACCCCAAGCTTCACCGTTGATGAAGGTGTAAAATTCATCCCTATCAATGACTTAGTTCGGACCAAGCAACCACCGAAGGGTTTCGTGGTCATTGGGGGCGGCAAGACGGGGATAGATGCCTGCTTGTGGTTGCTGCACCATGGCGTCAATCCGGATCAGATCACCTGGATCCGGCCGCGTGACGCCTGGATGATCGACCGCAAGAACACCCAACCAACAATGGCGTTTTTTGAGAACACCATCGGCTCGCAGGCCTCGCTCATGGAATCTCTGGCGCTGGCAGAAGACAGGGAAGACGCTTTTGACCGCCTGGAGGCGTCTGGATACTTCCTGCGTCTGGACCCGGAGGTTCGCCCGCGAATGTTCCATGCCGCCACCATCTCGCAAGCTGAAATCGAGGCCTTGCGTCAGATCCGCAACGTGGTCCGCCTGGGCCGGGTAAAACGCATTTCGTCAGACCTGATCGAGCTGGATGAGGGTAGCATCGCGACCTCGCCCGAAGCCGTGCACGTCGATTGCAGTGCGTCTGCGATCACCAACATGGAAACCACGCCCATTTTCGACGGCCCTGTCATCACTCCCCAAATGGTGCGTTCCTATCAGCCGATTTTCAGCGCCGCTCTGGTTGCGCATGTCGAAGCCACGTATCAGGGCGACGCCCAGAAAAACGCCCTGTGTGGTGTGGTTCCCGTGCCCAATTCAGACCAGGACTTTTTCCGGTTTACGGCTGCATCCATGATGAACCAGTACACCTGGGGGCGCGACAAGGCCTTGCGGGCCTGGTTGCTTGAGGACCGATTGGACGGTTTCAGCAAACTCGTTGCAAGCGTTCCGGCCGAAGACACTGCCCGGCAGGCTATTATCAAGCGGATCCGGGACAACGCGATGCCGGCAATGAACACGCTGCAACGGTTCATTGCGACGCTCGACGAGGCTGAAGCAAAGCAGGAACCGACGCCGGTTTCGGAACTTCAAGTCAACAAAGCTGATCATACCCAGACTCGTTTGCAGTCGGTCGAGCTGCAACCGCTGGAAGCCGGTGACGTTCGGATGAAGGTTGAACAGTTTGGGTTCTCCGCCAACAACATCACCTACGCCGTCATGGGCCACCAAATCCGCTACTGGTCGTTTTTCCCGCCGCAGAGCGATGCTGTGGGGGAACAGGGTGATGAATGGGGGCTGGTGCCGGTTTGGGGTTTTGCGACCGCGGTGGAGAGCCGGTGTGATGACCTTGCAGTGGGCAGTCGTCTGTTCGGGTACTGGCCAACCGCGAGCCACCTCACCATCCGTCCCACCCACATCAACAAAAGCCGCGTGGTCGATGGCATGCCGCACCGGCGCGACCTTCCACGCCCCTACAACGCTTATCGGCGCATGGATACGCCTAATCCAATGCTGGATCAGCCCATGATGCTGCTGTCGCCGCTCTACCTGACGTCCTGGTGTTTGTGGGATTATATGGTTGAAAATCAATGGTTTGGCGCAGGACGAGTGCTGATCTTGAGTGCGTCATCAAAGACCAGCATTGGTCTGGCGACAGCGTTGACTATGGATCCTGAAGCCAAGCCAGCGACTGGGCTGACCAGCGCTGGAAACGCAGAATTCGTTGCGGGTTTGGGTCTTTACGATGCCGTTGTTTCTTACGACAGCATTGAA